>JAWLFC010000102.1:0-8956 GCA_041685755.1 Ilumatobacteraceae bacterium | reverse complement strand
TCGACGCTGGCCGGGCTGGCAACGCTGGCCGGGCTGTCCGGAGAGTCGACGCTGGCCGGGCTGGCAACGCTGGCCGGGCTGTCCGGAGACTCGACGCTGGCGGGTGACGCCACGCTGGCCGGGCTGTCCGGAGACTCGGGGCTGGCGGGGCTGTCCGGAGAGTCGGGGCTGGCGGGGCTGGCGGGGCTGGCGACGCTGGCCGGACTGTCGTCGGAGGCGTCGTCGAGCGTCGGCTGGACCGCCGAGTCGGCCGACCCCGGGATCGTCGTCGTCGTCGGCCCCTGGCCCGGCGAGGGCACCGAGAGGCTCCGGTCGAGCACGACGCCGTCGGGGAGGACGGTCGGGTCCTCGGCGCCGGCGATGGCGAACCCGCCGAGGCCCACGCCGACGAGTGCGCCGCTCACTGCGGCGACCTTCCAGTTGATCCGTGACTTGTTCATGTGATGCTCCTTGTCGTTCCGGGTGTGTCGTGTTGGTGAGTACATTTCTCGCACCGGCACCTGTGAGGCCGATGAATGCCTCCTGAGACTTCTCTCATCGCTCCGTCGGCGCGAGCAGCCGTTCGGCTCGCCTCAGCGTCCGGCGGACCTCGTGTCGCCAGTTGTGCTGCTGGATTCTGAACGGGCCCGTGGCGAGACCGACGAGCACGCCGGCGGTCACGGCGTCGAGCTCGGCTGCACCGATGTCGGTACTGGTGCCGATGAACCCTCGACGCAACCCATCGGCGTAGCGCCGCACCGCGTCTCGGTGACGGCGCTCGGTGATCGTCTGTTCGCGGTAGCGGAGGTGGCCCAGCACCGTGGCGACGTCGTCGAGCGGGTCGCCGGGACCGGCGTCGTCGATGTCGAGCAGGCCGGTGATCCGACCGCCGTCGACGATGATCTGCGCTTCGTAGAGGTCTCCGTGCACGATGGGTCCGACGCGGTCGGCCGCAGCCTCTGCCTCGGCGGCGAGCGCATCGGCGAGGCGCTCCAGGCGCGGCCGTTGATCGGGCAGCACGACGCCGAGCATCGCCGCGTGTCCGACTGCGTCGGCCGTGCGCGGCGTGACCGGCGACACGTGGGCCAGTTCGACCTTCCGGAGGCGATCGACCAGGTCGAGGTACTCCTCGGCGGGTGGCCAGCCGGGCAGGTGCGCCTTCAGTCGCAGTCGCAGCGTGTCACCCGGCAGCTCGGCCATCGCCAGCCAGCCGGCGTCGGCGTCACCGCCGACGATCTCGGGCACCGGCAGGCCGGCGGCGAGGAGTCGTCGATGGCGGTCGACGACTGCGCGGGCAGCGGCGGGATCGACGACCTTGACGTAGATGGTGGTGCCGCAGGCGCCGGTCACCCGCACGACGCAGCGTTCGGTCGGGCGATAGGCGACCACGTCGAGCGAGAGCGGCGCCCGGACGAGGTGGGCGAGGCGCTCGGCGGCGGAGTCGGAGGTCACCATGTCGGTGAGCGCCGTCAACCGGGGGTCGAACGGCCATCGCCAGACTCCGACCTCGAGCGAGCGGCCGTCGGCCTCGGCGACGACCGGCAACGTTCCCGGGGGCGGCCCGTGCCGGGTGGTCGAGGCGAGCAGGGTCTCGCGGACCGGTGGGTGGTTCCCCCACGACACCTGTGCCTCGTATCGCACGACCAGGTCGGAACCCGGCCGGTACTGGACGTGGACGGGTCGGCACCCGTGCAGACCACCACCGGCGGCCCGTACGGCGGTCTCGACCACGGCCCGTGCCTCGGGCCCGGTCAGGTGGACGGCGGCGGGAAGTGCGTCGTCGGTGGTGCGCTGGGTGAGCCCGGTGGCAACCATGCCGGACACGTTCTCACGGTCCGATGGGCCCACGATGAGGGCACGAGGAGAACTCTCTCATCTTCGCCGAGCGTCGGTTCACGCTCCGATGCGGTATCCCATCCCTCTCACGGTCTGGATCACGTCGTCGCCGAGCTTGCGTCGCAGGTACCTGACGTAGACGTCGACGACGTTGGAGCCCGGGTCGAAGTCGTAGCCCCACACGTGCGACAGCAGTTGTTCGCGGGACAGGACCTGGCCGGCGTGGCGGAGGAACACCTCGAGCAGTGCGAACTCCCGGGCGGTCAGCTCGACGACGCGCTCGTCGACGCTCGCCCGACGAGAACGCAGATCGAGGCTGACGGTCCCCGCGCTGAGCACCGTGGTCTCCGACGCCGGATCGTCACGCAGGCGCAGCCGCAGGCGGGCCAACAACTCCTCGAAGCGGAACGGCTTGGTCATGTAGTCGTCGGCCCCCTGCTCGAGCCCGGCGACGGTGTCCTCGACGCCGTCGCGGGCGGTCAGGATCAACACCGGGAGTCGCTCGCCGCGTTGGCGGATGCGGCGCAGCACCTCGTGGCCGTCGATGCCGGGCAATCCGAGATCGAGGATCATGATGTCGAAGTCCTCGTCCCGGGCAACGGCAGCTGCGTCAGGTCCGGTACCGACGGCGAACGTGCTGTACCCGCTGGCGCGCAGCCCCTTCTCGAGGAACGAGACGATCCGGTCCTCGTCTTCGGCGATCAACACTCTCGTCACGCTCTGGTCGCTCTCATGTCACATCTCCTCCGATGGAGTGCTCGACTCGCCGTTCGGCGCCGGCAGGACGAGTGTGAAGCGGGCCCCGCTCCCGGAGACGTTGACGACGTCGGTGTGCCCACCGTGGGCGCGGGCGACGGCGTCGACGATCGACAGGCCGATCCCCATCCCTTCGGGGCGCGACGCCCGGCTGGTCGCTCCACGCGCGCTGCGTCGGAAGAGCGAGTCGACCACGTCGGGATCGATGCCGGAACCGGAGTCCTCGACCCAGACCAGAGCGGTGCGTTCCGATGCGTCGCCGTCGAGGCCGACGCCGAGACGGATGTGGTCGCCGGTCGCGGTGTGTTCGACGGCGTTCGCCGCGAGGTTCAACACCGCCTGGGAGAGACGTCGAGGATCGGCGATGACCGCGACGGGATCGTCGAGGCGCACCTCGAGTGCCCACTCGCGTTCGGCCATGGCCGAGACGGTCCGCAGCGTCGACGCTGCGAAGTCGGTGAGGTCGACCGGCTCCAGGTGCAGGAAGTCACTGCGCTCCGACCGGGCGAGCAGGAGGAGGTCGTTCACGTAGCGGTTCATGCGATCGAGTTCGTCGGTGATGATGGCGATCGTCTCGGCTCGGTCGCCGGGGTCGTCACCGATGAGATCGAGATGTCCCTGCACGATGGTGATCGGGGTGCGCAGCTCGTGGGCGACGTCGTCGAGGAACTGCCGTTGGCCGTCGAAGCCGCGCTGGACGCGGTCGAGCATCTCGTTGAACGTCGTGCCGAGCTCCGCGAGTTCGTCGTCGCCCTCGACGGGGATGCGCGCCGACAGATCGGTCTCGGAGATCTCGCGTGCGGTGTCGGTCAGCTCCCGGACCGGTCGCAGTATCCGTCCGGACAGTGACCAGGCGAGCGCCCCCGAGGCGACGAGCACGATCCCGCCGGCGACGAGCAGGACCCGCAGGATCTGTGAGATCGAGGCGCGTTCGGATCCTGGGAAGTAGGTCACGACGAAGGTTCCGAGGGTCGTGCCATCGGCGCCGAGTGGCACGGCCAGCGAGCGAACCTCCCCGATCGGCGTGTCGAAGTCGTCTCGACGCGGCGCGGTCGCGCCGGCCCATCGTTCGACGATCGCCGGCTCGTCGAAGAGCTCTGCGGGCGCATCGAAGCTCCGCAGGAACGGCTCACCACCGACCAGTGCGTAGAACGCCTCGTCATCGGCGGGAACGCTGCGCGACAGGAACGTCTCGAGGATGGTCTCGACGTCGTCGCCGAAGGGGTCCCCGGTCGCGGGATCGGTTCCCTCGGCGAGCAGGCGGAGTTCCTCGATCTCCTGGGTGAGGGCGCGGTCGATGTCGCGGTCGAGACGGGCGAGCAGGACCTGGCGGGTGACGACCGCAGCGATGGTCAACGCTGCGGCGAGCAGGGCGACGTAGCCGATGACCACGCGAGCTCGAATCCCCGGCCGCCACGGCGTAGGGGAGTCGGAGTCAGTCGTCGTCGTCGTCATCATCATCGTCGTCATCGTCGTCATCGTCGTCGTCGTCGTCATCGTCGTCGTCGTCGTCATCGTCGTCGTCGTCGTCATCGTCGTCGTCCCACGCGATCGGTGGCGGCGGCGGGACCGGTGCCGGCGGAGGCGGAGGCGCGGGCGATGTGGTCGCGGGCACCGTCGAGGTGCTCGGAGGTTGCGTGGTCGGTACCGGGGCCGACTCGGTCGTGGTCGTCACGTCGGTGCTCGGCGTGGTGGTGGTCGAGGAGGCGGCCGTGGTCGGAACGAGCTCGATCGGCTCGACGATCGGCTGGTCGTCTCCGAGGGCGCCGACGGCGATGCGGACGAGTGCGACGCCCATGGCGACCGCGACCACGAAGACCACCGCGGCTGCGAGCACTCGGGAGGCGGCGTGCGACGGCATGACGATGGACAGCATCGCGCCCGACGAGGTCGACGCGATGAGAACTCGATGAGAAATTTCTCATCGGGTCAGCGTCCGGTGTCGTCGGCTCAGCGCCAGCGGTCGCGGTCGGCGCCGTCGGGGTCGTCGCGGAGCTCGACGGTGGTGTCGAGAACCAGACATGCCCGGTCGTCGGTCGAGTAGTGCCGCCAGTCGGGCAGGCCCGCTCCGTTGGGATCGCCGGTGCGGGCGAACGCGATGACGGTGCCGCTCCAGCGCCGGGCGAGGCCGACGGCGGTCGGATCGTCGCGGTCGTACAGGCTGAACCCCATCGGTCGTTCGGAACCCAGCCAGTTGAACGTGAGCGCCACGTCGGCCGAGTGGGTTGCTCCGAGCCCGTCGCCGGCGACGGTCGTGGGAAGGTCGAGGCGGTACAGCCAACCGCCCGAGCCGGCCTCGGTGGCGGCGGCTGCGGCCTCGACGGCGGTGCGGCGGAACAGGTCGCCCCACACCCGGTTGGCTCGGGCGTAGGCGTCGTCGCCGGGGACGCGGGCGCCGAGCTCGTCGAGATAGGCGTCGACGTCGCCGTTGCGGGTGACCTGCACGGCGATCGATCGGCTGATCGCGTCGAGCAGGTCCGGCTGGTTGCGCCACGGCAGTGTGAACAGCGTGCCCTCGTCGAGGTTGGTGCCGACGACGAGCGGGACCGAACCCCGCTCGCGGATGGCGTCGACCGGATGCTGGGTGACGACGACGCCGTCGATGCTGCCTGCCGGGAACTCGACGGCGGTCTGGGCGTCGAGGAGGTCGTGGGCGGAGGCCGCACGCAGGCGGTCGAGCACCGAGCCGTCACGACCATCGCCGAGCCGATCGGCGATGCGCTCCGCCCAGCGCGGGTTCGGTGGCAGGTCGAGCCCGCCGGGGCTGTTGGCGACGGCGCGGTGGTACAGACCGTCGGCCGACGGAGACGCCATGATGCCGAGCACCGAGCCGGCGCCGGCGGACTCGCCGATGATGGTGACGTTGGCGGGGTCGCCGCCGAACGCCGCGATGTGGTCGCGGATCCATTCCAGGGCGAGGACCTGGTCGCGGATGCCGTTGGCGGCCGATCCGGCGAGCGACGCGTCGAGGGCCGACACGTCGAGGAACCCGAACGCCCCGAGCCGGTAGTTGATCGCCACGACGACGACGTCGCCCTGGGCGGAGATGATCGAGGCGTTGTAGTCGTTCGCCGAGCCCGACGTGTACGACCCGCCGTGGATCCAGCACAGCACCGGACGCAGCTCGCCGTCAGCGGCGGGCGTGAAGACGTTCAGGAACAGACAGTCCTCGTCGTTGGTGCCCGGTCCGACACCGCCGAACACCGCCGACATCGGTGGCTGCATCGCCCGGTTGGCGAACGTGGTCGCATCGAGCGTGCCGCTCCAACCGTCGCGCCACTGGCGGGAGGCGACCGGGGCCCGAAATCGCCGTTCGCCGACCGGGGGCTCGCCGTAACGGATGCCGCGGTACTGCTCGACGCCGAGGCGCTCGACCCCTTCGATCACGCCGTGGGCAGTGCTGCGTTCGGCCATGGCGCCCTGTGTAGCGGCTCGGGTGGTGCCGGCTCGCAGCGCGGGCGGTTGAGCGGAGCTTCACGAGTGCACTATCGTCGCCGGCAGGGGAGGGCGAACGACGCGACTGCGGTCGCACGATCGAGAGGGGAACTCGATGCACGTCCAGAGCATTCTGAAGGTCAAGGGGACGGCGGTCGCCACCATCGACCCCGAAGCGACGCTCGGCGATGCGACGGCGTCGTTGCGCGATCACGGTGTGGGGGCGCTCGTGGTGAGTCGCGACGGTCGGACGATCGACGGGATCGTGTCCGAACGCGACGTCGTGCGCGCCCTCGCCGCCCACGGGGGATCGACCCTCGGCCACGACGTGTCGTCGGCCATGTCGACGACCGTGACGACCTGTCGCGGTCACGACACCGTCGACGAACTGATGTCGATGATGACCGAACGACGCGTGCGCCACGTCCCCGTCGTCGACGACGCCGGGCACCTCGAGGGAATCATCTCGATCGGTGACGTCGTCAAGGCCCGCGTCGGGCAATTGGAGGCCGAGAACAACCAACTCCACGACTACATCCAAGCTCGCTGACACCTGTCACTCACCGTGGGCGGGGCGATTCCGCCGATACACTCGAACCTCGTGCCTGCGCCCGCAGAACGCAGTACGACAGCCCCCAGTCGCCCCTTGACACGGAAGTGAAGTAGAAGATGGCCAAGCGAGAGTTCCCCCTGGAGCGCACCCGGAACATCGGGATCATGGCGCACATCGACGCCGGCAAGACCACCACGACCGAGCGCATCCTCTACTACACGGGCAAGAGCTACAAGATCGGTGAGGTCCACGACGGCGCCGCCACGATGGACCACATGGCCCAGGAGCAGGAACGTGGCATCACGATCACCTCCGCCGCCACCACCTGTGTCTGGAACGACCACCGCGTCAACATCATCGACACGCCCGGCCACGTCGACTTCACGATCGAGGTCGAGCGCTCGCTGCGGGTGCTCGACGGTGCCGTCACGGTGTTCGACTCGGTCGCCGGTGTCGAGCCCCAGACCGAGACCGTGTGGCGTCAGGCCAACAAGTACAACGTGCCGCGCATGTGCTTCGTCAACAAGATGGACCGCATCGGCGCCGACTTCTACCGCACCGTCGACATGGTCAAGGACCGCCTCCAGGCCACGCCGCTCGTCATCCAGCTCCCCGTCGGCGCTGGTGGCCCCGAGGCCGTCAAGCCGTTCGAGGGTCTCGTCGACCTCGTCAAGATGAAGGCCCTCATCTGGCGTGCCGAGGAACTCGGCGCCAAGTGGGACGAGGTCGACATCCCCGCCGACATGATCGACCAGGCCAACGAGTACCGCGAGGCGATGATGGAGACCATCGCCACCCAGGACGAGGCGCTGATGGACGCGTACCTCGGCGGCGAGGAACTCTCCGAAGCGGCGATCAAGGCCGCGATCCGCACGGGCACGCTGGCGTTCGACTTCGTGCCGATCCTGTGCGGTTCGGCGTTCAAGAACAAGGGCGTCCAGCCCATGCTCGACGCCGTCATCGACTTCCTCCCGTCGCCGCTCGACATCGACCCCGCCGGCGGTATCGAGATCAAGGGAGGCGAGGAGATCCCCGTCACCCGTGGTCCCGAGGACAAGGAGTTCGCGGCGCTGGCGTTCAAGATCGTCGCCGACCCGTTCGGCAAGCTCACCTACTTCCGGGTCTACTCCGGCGAGATCAACAAGGGCGACGAGGTCTACAACTCGACCAAGGAGGACCGTGAGCGCCTCGGTCGCATCCTGTTGATGCACGCCAACCAGCGCGAGGACCTCGATGTCGCCATGGCCGGCGACATCGTCGCCGGACTCGGCTTCAAGAACGTCACCACCGGTGACACGCTCTGCGACCGCGACAACCCGGTCATCCTCGAGCGCATGGAGTTCCCCGAGCCGGTCATCCACGTCGCCATCGAGCCGAAGACCAAGTCCGACCAGGAGAAGCTCGGCAAGGCCCTCAAGTCGCTGTCCGACGAGGACCCGACGTTCCGGATCCGCTCCGACGAGGAGACCGGCCAGACGGTGATCTCCGGTATGGGTGAACTCCACCTCGAGGTGCTCGTCGATCGCATGCAGCGCGAGTTCTCGGTCGAGGCGACCGTCGGCAAGCCGCAGGTGGCGTACCGCGAGACGATCACCAAGGCCGTCAAGGGCGTCGAGTACCGCCACATCAAGCAGTCCGGTGGTTCCGGCCAGTTCGCCGTCGTCAAGATCGACATGGAACCGAACCCGGGCGGCGGCTACGAGTTCGAGGACAAGATCTCCGGCGGTCGCATCCCCCGTGAGTACATCCAGCCGACCAACCAGGGTCTGCAGAGCTCGCTCGACAACGGTGTCCTCGCCGGCTACCCGACCGTCGACGTCAAGGTGGCGCTGGTCGATGGCCAGTACCACGACGTCGACTCCTCGGAGATGGCGTTCAAGATCGCCGGCCAGGCGGCGTTCCGCAAGGCCGCCGAGATGGCCAAACCGGTACTGATGGAGCCGATCATGGCCGTCGAGGTCGTGACGCCCGAGGAGTACATGGGCGACGTGATGGGCGACCTGTCGAGCCGTCGCGGTCGCATCGGCAGCATGGAGGCCCGGGGCAACACCCAGGTCGTCAACGCCGCCGTGCCGCTGTCGGAGATGTTCGGATACAGTACCGACCTCCGTTCCCGCACCCAGGGGCGGGCGACCTACACGATGCAGTTCTCCGAGTACCAGCAGGTGCCCGAAGCCATCGCCCAGGAGATCGTGAAGCGGGTCCGCGGCGAGTGATCGCCTCGTCCCCGCATCGCATCACCGTTCTTTGACAACCCACATCTGACAAACACGAAACGACATTGGAGTCGCACGCATCATGAGCAAGCAGAAGTTCGAGCGCAACAAGCCGCATGTGAACATCGGGACGATGGGTCATATCGATCATGGGAAGACGACGTTGACGGCGGCGATTTCG
>JAWLFC010000015.1:0-40226 GCA_041685755.1 Ilumatobacteraceae bacterium | reverse complement strand
CCCTGCTGCGGCTTCTCCTTGGCGGTGTCGGGGATGACGAGACCCGATGCGGTCTGCGTCTCGGCCTCGTTGGGCCGGACCACGATGCGGTCATCCAGCGGCTTCAGGTTCATGTTGTAAGCCTCCATTGGCTTGCTCACGTCGGGTTCGAGTCCCGTTGGGTTCTGATGCGCCGAGGCCGGTTAGCACTCAACCTCAGCGAGTGCCAAGACTAGGCGCGTCAGGCCGCCGTTGGCAACCGACCCCCGAGAGTGCCAACCACCACCCGAATCAGGATCGCGACGGGCCCAGGAGTTCCAGTGTCTCGGCGAGGGGAAGGCCGATCACGTTGGTGACGCTGCCGTCGACGCGCCGTACGAGGGCGCCGCCCGCACCCTGGATCGCATAGCCGCCGGCCTTGTCGAACGGCTCGCCGGTGCCCACGTACCACTCCACCGTCGACTCGGTCAGCTCGACGAACTCCACCGCCGTCTCGACCACCACCCCCGATCCACCGGTCCCCGACGACACGGTGACGCCGGTGTGGACGAGATGTGTCCGACCCGACAGCAGACCCAGCAGGCGCCGGGCGTCGACGGCGTCGGCGGGCTTGCCGAGGATCTCTCCGTCGACGTCGACCGTCGTGTCGGCAGCGACCACGACCGTGCCCGGGCCGAACCGCTCGGCCACCGCGCTCGCCTTCTCGGCCGACAGGCGGGCGACGTAGTCGACCGGCGATTCCCCGACCCGGACCGACTCGTCGATGTCGGCCGGCACGACGACGAACTCCAACCCGACCGACCGCAACAGCTCGGCGCGCCGCGGCGACGCCGACGCCAACACCAGCCGGCGACCCTGCAGGTCGACCGATGTCACGTCTGGCTCGGCACGATCTGGCCTCTCAGCCGCCGGAGAGGGCCATGACGTGGTCGTCGTCGGGCACGGTCAGATCGTCGAGCAGTTCGTCACGGCGGTGCCCGTCGAGCCAGCCGTCCGGCAGGCTGACCTTGATCGGCCCGTTGGTGTGCCCACGTTTGATCCGCTCGCCACCCTCGACGATCTGCGCCGCGGGATCGAGACCAGCGACGATGTCCTCGAGCTCCATCAGCGTCTTGACCATCGAGAACCGGCGCCGGACCTCGGGACCGACCGGATAGCCGCTCATGTACCAGCCGGTGTGCTTGCGGAAGTCGCGCATCGCGTGGTTCTCGCCGAGGTGGCGGACCAGGAGCCGAGCGTGCTCGATCATCACCTCACACACCTCGCCGAGCAGTCGGCTCGGAGGAACGGGGCGACCCGCCAGCGCCTCGACCAGATCGCCGAACAGCCACGGTCGACCCAGGCACCCGCGGCCGATCACCACCCCGTCGCAGCCGGTCGCCGCCATCATCCGCACGGCGTCGGACGCCTCCCAGATGTCGCCGTTGCCGAGCACCGGGATCGAGCCGACGGCCTGCTTGAGCTCGGCGATCGCCTCCCAACGCGCCTCGCCGGAGTAGTGCTGTTGCACGGTGCGGGCGTGGAGCGCGATCGCGGCGACGCCCTCCTCGGCGCACACCTCACCGGTACGGATGTGGGTGAGCCAGTCGTCGAACAGGCCCATCCGGAACTTCGCGGTCACCGGCACGCCGTAGGGCGAGGCGTTCGTGACGGCGGCGCGCAGGATCGCTCGCAGCAGTTCGGGCCGGGCGGGCACCGCCGCCCCGCCGCCGCGCCGGGTCACCTTCGCCGCCGGGCAGCCGAAGTTGATGTCGATGTGGTCGACGCGGCCGGCCTCGCACAGCCGGGCCACTGCTCGACCCATGATCTCGGGGTCGCTGCCGTAGAGCTGCAGACTGCGGGGGTGCTCGTCGGGGGCGAAGCTGATCATCCGGTCGGTCTTGGCGTTGGCGTGCACGACCGGCGTCGCCATCACCATCTCGTTGACGTACACGAGGCCCGGGGCGAACTTCCTGCACATCGTCCGGAAGGGCGCGTTCGTGACCCCCGCCATCGGGGCGAGGACCACCGGAGCCGACAGCTCGAACGGGCCGATCGAGAACGCCATGACCCGAACACGGTACCGGCCTCGATTGCAGCCGTCACCGCGTGAACCGGCCCTGACCCCTGCTGCAATCAGTCGAGGAAGGGGAGGCGGAGATTGGGGGTGGCGCCGACGTCGAGGGGGGTCGGGCCGTCGGAGCGCAGACGGTGCCACCCGGTGGCGGCGATCATCGCCGCGTTGTCGGTGCACATCGCCCGACTCGGCAGGAACCCCTGGATGCCGTCCTGCTCGCAGGCGCCGAGGATCTCCTCGCGCAACAGCGAGTTGGCCGCCACGCCGCCGCCGAGCACGATGCCCGTGGCCCCCGTCGCCGCCGCGGCTCGCCGCGCCTTGGTCACCAGCACGTCGACGACCGCCGCCTGGAACGACGCCGCCACGTCCTCCGACGACACGTCGGGGTGCCGGCGCACGTAGTTCATCACGGCGGTCTTCAGCCCGCTGAACGAGAAGTCGAAGCCTTCGTCCATGATCGCCCGCGGGAACCGGACGGCCTCCGGGTCGCCGCGCAGCGCCGCGGCATCGATCGCCGGGCCACCCGGGTAGCCGAGGTCGAGGAAACGGGCCACCTTGTCGAAGGCCTCACCGGCAGCATCGTCGATCGTCTGACCGACGAGGCGGTACCGGCCGTGATCCTGCATGTCGACGAGCATCGTGTGCCCACCGGAGACGAGGAGCACCATCAGCGGGAACTCCAGTGTCGGGTCCTCCAGAGAGGCCGCGTACAGGTGCGCCTCCATGTGGTTGACCCCGACGAAGGGCACCTCCCACGCCATCGCCAGCGCCTTGGCCGCCGACACGCCGACGAGCAGCGCCCCGATCAGGCCCGGCCCGACCGTGCAGGCAACGGCGTCGATGCGGTCCTCGTCGACACCGGCTTCGACGATCGTGCGGGCGATCACCGGGTTGAGCACCTCGAGGTGCGCCCGCGACGCGATCTCCGGCACGACGCCGCCGAAGTCGGCGTGCAGGTCGACCTGGGTCGACACGACGTTGGACACCACGTCGTTCCCACCGAGCACGAGCGCGGCAGCGGTCTCGTCGCAGCTCGTCTCGATGCCGAGCACGAGCGTCGAGGCGTCGACCGGCCAGCCCGGATCGGTCGGCTCGCTCATCGCCGCGCTCCGTCGCGGATCGAGTCGAGCAGAGCGGCGTAGTCGGCTCCCTGGATGTCGTGGCACCACATGACGATCGCGTCCTCGGTGTTCTCGTAGTAGCGGGTCCGCATCCCGGCCGGCGCGAACCCGAAGCGGCGGTAGAGCTCCTGGGCGCCCACGCTCGACACCCGCACCTCGAGCGTCCACGCCGCACTCCCTCGAGCAATGGCGTCGTCGGCGAGCGCGAGCATCAGCGCGGTGGCCACGCCCTGACGCTGCTGGTCGGGCGCCACGGCGACGTTCGTGACGTGCGCCTCGTCGGCGGCGAACCAGATGCCGGCGTAGCCGACGATCTCCCGGCGGCCGGAACTCGGGCGGGCGACCAGGTAGCGCCGCGCCCCGGAGCGCATCTGGGCGATCTCGCTCTCGAAGACGCTGCGCGACCACGGCCGCGGGTAGCTGACGGCCTCGATGTCCATCACGCCGTTGCGGAGGTCACGGCGGCGCATCGGGGCGATCGTGAGGTCGCCGATCGTCGTCGGCGAGTCGGGAGCATCGCGCCGCAGGAGCCGTTCGATCACGCTCACCGCGACAACCTCGTCGACCAGTTGATCTTGGCGTCCGGGGCCCGCAGGTAGATCGGCTCGATCTCCCGAGGGTTCACCCACTCCTCGCGGAGCGCCCGGGCGTGGGCCAGCTGCACGAGTGGTGCCGCCGACGGGTGGGCGTCGCCACCGAACTCGCAGCGGTACCCGTCGAGGATCTCCTCGCGGTAGCGCAGCGCGCCGTCGCCGACACACAGCACGTCCTGGCTGCGGGCGAGCAGGTCGGCGACGAGCTCCTCGACGGGGCCGACCATCGGCTCGGCCACCTGCTGGACACCGCCGGGGACCTGGCGGTACATGGAGTAGAACACCTCGCCCTTGCGAGCGTCGATGACCGGCACGACCACGCGGTCGGAGTGCCGGCACGGGAAGGCGAGCAGGTCGAGCGAGGAGATCCCGATCATCGGGATGCGCAGCGCCTGGGCGATCGCCTTGGCGGCGGCGAGGCCGACGCGCATGCCGGTGAAGAGCCCGGGGCCGACGTCGACGGCGACGACACTGATCTCGTCGAGTTCGATGCCGGCCTGCGCCAGCATGAAGTCGATCGCCGGCACCAGCGTCTCGACGTGGCGGCGGCCCTTGGTGACCTCGAACAGGCCGATGACACCCTCGTGACCGCCGACGGCGACACTCACCCGCTCGGTGGCGGTCTCGACACCGAGGATCAGCACGCGAACGCCTCGCACGACTCGACGAGCCGGGCCCACCGCGACGCCCACGACGAGCCGACAGCGGCGATCTCGATCGTGCGCACCGAGTCGACCAGCACGGCGTCCGCATCAATGTCCACGTCGGCGTCGAACTGGGCGTCGAGGTCGAGGTCGAGATGGACGTCGAGGTGGTCACCGAAGAGGGCCTCGACCACGTCACCCCACTCGACGAGGACGATCCCGCGGTCGTCAGCCAGTTCCTCCAACCCCAGGTCGGCGACCTCGGTCGTGCGCTCGAGACGGTAGAGATCGGCGTGGTGCAGCACCTCGGCGCCGTGAGCGCCACGTCCCTGGTCGGGCAGGTCGTAGCTGTGCACGAGGGTGAACGTCGGTGAGGTGATCGGCTCGCCGACACCGAGCGCGGCGCCGAAGCCCTGGGCGAACGCGGTCTTCCCGGCGCCCATCTCGCCCGACAGCACGATGAGGTCGCCGGCACGCGACAGCGCCGCGAGCGCCGCCGCGACGGCGTGGGTCTCGGCGAGCGAGCGCACGCGGAGTTCGAGCATCAGCAGACCACCATTCAGCCCTCGATGCTACGGCCGGTTCCCCGCCCCGGGCGAGCGACACGCGGTACGCGGGGGCCGATGCCACAGACGATCTCGTAGCCGATCGTGTCGAGGGCGTCGGCCCAGTCCTCGGCTCGGATCCGCTGGATGCCGTCGGGCCCGTCCTGGGCGCCGATCAGCACGGCCTCGTCGCCCCGGCCGACGGCGGCGTCGGGGCCGCAGTCGACCATCAGCTGATCCATCGTGACCACGCCGACGATCGGGCAGCGTCGCCCACCGATCAGCACCGCCCCACCGACGGCCCACAGCCGTCGTGGCACGCCGTCGGCGTAGCCGATCGGGATCGTCGCGACGGTGGTGTCGTGCTCGAACGCGTGGCGCAGGCCGTAGGAGATGCGCGACCCCGCCCGGACCGTCTTGACGTGCGACACGCGGGCGCGCAGCGACAGCGCCGGACGGAGCCCGTGGCAGCGTTCGTCGACACCGTGGCCCGGAGAGATGCCGTAGACGGCGATGCCGGCGCGCACGAACGAACGACGGGCGGAGGGAGTGGCGAGAGCCGCTGCGGAGTTGGCGGCGTGGACCAGCGGCGGCACTCGGTCGCCCATCTCGCCCAGGACGGCGTCGAGCCGAGCGAGCTGCGTCGCCGTGAACGGATCGTCGGGAACGTCGGCGACCGCGAGGTGCGTGAAGATGCCGGCGAGGCGCAGCGTCGGTGCGTGAGCGGCGATGCGATCAACGAGCGCGCCGGCGTCCACGGGCGCCACACCGACACGCTGCATCCCGGTGTCGACCTTCACGTGCACACCGACGTCGGAACGCTCGGCATCGCGCGCAGCAACGGCGAGGGCGTCGAGCATCTCTGCGGAGTAGACGGTCGCCGTGAGCTCGTGACGAACGATCGCCGGCGCCTGGTCGCTCGGTTGCTCGCTGAGGAGCAGGATCGGCGCCACGACGCCGGCGGCTCGGAGCTCGACACCCTCCTGCACCAGTGCGACGCAGAGCCCCTCGGCGCCGGCGTCGAGCGCGGCCCGGGCAACAGCGACCGCGCCGTGGCCGTAGCCGTCGGCCTTGACCACCGCCCACAGCCCGCTCGGCGCCACCACCCGGCGGAGTTGCTCGACGTTGTGGCAGATCGCATCGAGGTCGACCTCGGCCCACGCCCAACGCGTCGACGTCGAGTCGCTCACAACGACTCGAGCGCGCCGGGGATCAGGTCGACCAGGTCACCGGCGAGCAGCCCGCGGGCCGGACCTCGACGGGCCGCCTCGGCATGCAACCATGCAGCGCCGGCGGCGGCATGGGCGGCGGGTACACCGGCAGCAAGCAGTGCGCCGACCATGCCGGCCAGCACGTCGCCCGAGCCGGCGGTCGCCAGGCGCTGGTCACCGTGGTCGACGACGAGCGTCGGACCATCGGGGCCGGCGACGACGGTCGTGGGCCCCTTGAGCAGCACGGTGCAGTCGAAATCGTCCGACAGCCGGCGCGCTGCCGCGACGCGGTCGGCTCCCGGCGCGCTTCCCGCGAGCAGAGCGAACTCGCCGTCGTGCGGTGTCAGCACGGTCGGCAAGCCACGCGACTTCAGCAGTGGTGCAGCGCCGTCCGCGCTCCACGCAGCCGCGAAGATCCCGTCGCCGTCGATCACGATCGGCACCACCGCGTCGGCGATCAGACGGCGGACCCCGTCGATCGTCGTCTCCTCACGACCGAGGCCGGGGCCGACGACGAGACCAGCGAAACGGTCGAGGTCGTCGAGCACGTCGTCGGCGAACCCCCCGGCGGGTACCGGACGCTGGATGATCTCGTCGCGGGCAACGGGGTCGATACCCGGGCTCGACAGTGCCACGAGGCCGGCGCCGCTCCGGGCGGCGGCGGCAGCGCAGAGGCGTCCGGCGCCGAGCATCCCGGCGCTGCCGGCCACGACGCGAACGGCGCCCTTCCACTTGTGGGCGTCGTCGGCCCGAGCCGGCCACCACGCCGCGACATCGGCGCGCTCGACGAGGTACTGGTCGGCGCCGCTGACGTCGAGGCCGATGTCGGCCACGACCACCTCGCCGGAGAGCCGCCGGCCGGCGCCGACGACGAGACCCGGCTTGAGGGCCTGGAACGTGACGGTGCGATCGGCGGGGAGGACGCCGTCGCCGGCGACGCCGGTCGACGCGTCGACGCCGCTCGGGATGTCGACGGCGAGCACGAGCACGCGCCCACCGGACACCGAGGACAGCTCGGGAGCGATCCACTCGCCTCTGAAGCCCGTGCCGTATGCGGCGTCGATGACGAGATCGCACGACGGCAGGATCGGCGGGCGCATCGCCGCGTCGATCACGCGCACCTTCACGCCTCGGCGCTCCAGGTGCACAGCGGCCGTGCGGCCATCGGCGCCGTTGTTGCCCGGCCCGGCGATCACGTTGACCACCCGGCCGTACGCACCGCCGAGCATCGCCAGCGCCTCGCGGGCCACCGCACGCCCGGCGCGCTCGATCAGCACCTCGACCGGTTCGGGTGCCGCCGCGTCGACGGCACCCATCTGCTCGGGGGTCAGGATCGGGATCACCGACCGCGAGCGTAACGAAGCCGGAAGCGTCAGCTGCCGAGCAGCGACTCCTTGAGCTCACGCTTGACGAACTTGCCGTTGGCGTTGCGGGGCAGGGAGTCGTCGAGGAACCAGACGCGCTCGGGAATCTTGAACTTGGCGAGGTGACCGTCGAGAGCGGCGCGGAGCTGCGCCTCGTCCATCGTGGCGCCCGGCGCCAGCACGATCGCGGCACCGACGAGTTCGCCCAGGCGATCGTCGGGCACACCGAACACGGCGACCTCGGCGACACCGTCGAGCTGGTAGATCGCCGCTTCGACCTCGGAGCAGTACACGTTCTCGCCGCCGCGCAGGACCATGTCCTTGATGCGGTCGACGATGAAGACGAAACCGTCGTCGTCGATGCGGGCCACGTCGCCCGTGTGGAACCAGCCGTCGCGGATTGCGTCCGCCGTCGCGTCGGGCCGGTTGAGATAGCCCTTGATGACGATCGCCCCCCGCACACACAGCTCGCCGGTCTCGCCGGGCGGGACCTCGTTGTCGAACTCGTCGACGAGCTTGGCCTCCAGCGTCGGCACGATCCGGCCGCACGAGGCCGGCTTGGCGACGTACAGGCCTCCGGAGTTGGCGGTGACGATGCCATGGGTCTCGGTGAGGCCGTACCCGGTGCTCGGCGCGCCACCTGCCAGCGACTTGTCGATCTTCTCCACGAGGTCGGGCTGCAGCGGCGCGCCGCCGCCGCCCATGCCGGCGAGCGTCGAGGTGTCGCGCCGCTCCCAGTCGGGGTGCATCAGCAGCTCGCGGCTCATCGTCGGCACCCCGGAGAAGTTCGTGACGCCCTCGCGTTCGATCAGCTCCAGCGCCCGCCCGGCATCCCACTTGTACGTGAACACGATACGCGACCCCGAGATCGTCGCCGGGTGCAGCAGGCAGTTGTTGGCGGTGACGTGGAACAGCGGGGTCGGGGCCATGAACACGTTCTGCTTCGGCTGGCCGTCGGCGTCGGTCGGAGCCGCGGGCGGCTGGCCCGCCTTGGCTGCGGCAGTGGCGGCGACCGTGGTCATGAAGGCGATGTCGAGCAGGTTGTGGACCGAACCGCGGTGGGTGAGCTGGGCACCCTTCGGGAAACCCGTCGTGCCCGAGGTGTAGAAGATGCACGCGTCGTCGTCGGGGTCGATGTCGACCGCCGGCAGCTCGGCCGGAGCGCTCGCCGGGTCGATGACGTCCTCCCATCGATCGGCGTCGTCGGGGAGATCGCCGTCGTAGCGGACCGCGATCAGGTGGAGCGGTGCGGCGGCGCGGAGCTCGTCGAGCACCGGCAGGACGCGCTCGATCCGTTCGGCGTCGGCGATCAGCACCTTGGGCTTCGAGTCGGACAACCCGAACTGCATCTCCTCGGTCGTCCACCAGGCGTTCATGCCGACGCAGGCAGCACCGATCGACACGATCGCCCAGTAGCCGAAGACCCACTCGGGGTAGTTGCGCATGGCGAGCGCCACCCGGTCGCCCGGCTGCACGCCGTGTTCCTCCACGAGTCGAGCGGCCAGCGCCCGGATGATGGCGTCGGACTCGGCGTAGGTGTAGCGCTCGTCCTCGTAGACCACGTAGTCACGGTCGCCGTACCCGCGGGCCAGCTCCCACACCGTCCGCATCGACGGCAGGGCGTTCTCGAACACCCTGATCGGTACGCCGCGCACCTCGATGGTGGTGACGCCGTACTGCGCCCCCGGTGCGGTCAACTCGTCCCATGCCTGCGTGAACTCCTCGATCATGGCGAGCATGTTCGCAGCGTGGGCGTCGGTTCTCCCAGTCGGCGCGCCTACACGGCGACGACGTAGGCGGCGGCGGTCAGATCGGTGTGGGTCAACGACAGGTGCCAGGTGGACACGCCCGCTTCGGACGACAGTTCGGCGGCGCGGCCGGCGAAGGCGAGCCACGGCCGGCCCGACTCGGCGCGTTCGACCCAGACGTCGTGGAAGCCGAACGCCCCGAGGCCGACGCCGAGCGCCTTCATCACCGCCTCGCGGGCAGCGAAACGGGCGGCCAGCGACGGTACCGGGTCGGCCTGCGGCGCCACGTAGGCCAGCTCGACCTCGGTGAACAACCGGGTTCGCATCGTCGGCGTCCGCTCCAACGACCGGCGGAACCGTTCGATGTCGACGAGGTCGACGCCGATGCCGATCATCGCGTCGGCCTCAACGGCGCCAGTGATCGGCGGTGTCGGAGATCGGTCCGATCAGCAGCTCGGCGACCGGCAGTTCGCCGAGCAGCGACTCGTCGAAGCTGCCCTCGGTCTCGGTCACCCAGTCGACGAGACGGTCGTAGCGACGGTCGTAGCCCTGCAGGACGCCGCGCATCGTCTCGACCGGCAGCCGGTCGGGGAACGCCACGTGGAGCAAGGTGATCCCGGTGGTCTCGCCGCTCTTCACCTCGGGCACGAACACCACGGTGCGGCCATCGCTGCGGCCGACGGCGACGAGCACCTCGCGTTCGTTCGCCACGCGATGCTTGGTGCCGCGCAGCTCGGCGCCGTGCTCCACCCGGCTCGGGATGTCGCGCGAAATGCCGCCGCGGTCGATGATCGAGATCGTGTCGCCCTCGATGCGGTAGCGGGTGTAGCCCCGCACGGCGGTCACGGCGGGATCGAGGTCGGCGAGCACCTTGAGCGTGCGGTAGCTGAGCACGTCGCGTCCGGCGCCGGCGTCGAGGACGGCCTGGACGAGCGCGCGGTCCATGACACCCTCGTCGCTGCGCGAGATGCCGACCGTCACGGTCTTGGCCTGGTGCTTGATCGTGTCGACGGGCCGGGTCAGCTCGTCGATCGCGCGGGTCAGCGCCGTGACGAGGTCGTCGATCAGCGCTGCCGGCGTGCCGACCTTGCCCGAGCTGAGCTGGTACTGCTCGATCGGCCGCTCCGCCTGGACGTCACGGAAGAGCGCGGCGAGGCGCGTGGCGGTCGACGCCTCCAACTGCCCGTCGTAGGTGCCCGAACGGAGCAGGTCGTCGAACTGTCCGATCGGCGTGCGCAGCTCGGTCCGCATCGCGGTGACGACCTGGTCGCCGGAGAATCGGGCGGCGACGAGCCGTTCGATCGTCTCGCGAGCCTCGCGCAGGGGACGGGCCGAGGCGTCGATCGCCAGTGCTGCTTCGTAGCCGAACAGGTGCCCGACCATCGCCGAGAGCACGAATCCCAGGGCAGGGTCGACCGGTGGAACCTCGATCGTCGCCGCGGCGGCGTAGCGCGATTCGCCGTCGTTGGCGATGACGATCGGCGTGGCCTTGTGGGCACTGAAGATCGCCACTTCCTTGGCGACGTCGTCGGCCGTCGAGCCGGCGAGCCCGGCGGCGCAGACGAGGATCAACGGCTCCGACGACAGGTCGATGTGCTTCTTGTCCTCGGTCGAGTCGCAGGCGATCGACTTGTAGCAGAGCTCGCTGAGCTTGATCCGCACCTCTTCGGCGGCGACCTTGTTCGGGCCGTTGCCGACAACGGCCCAGTACCGCTTTCCCGGCGCCAGACGGGCAGCGTCGGCGATCGGCTCGCGCCGGGCGAGCACCTCGCGCATCGCCGCAGGGAGCTCGCGCAACGACATCAGCAGGTCGTGGCGTCGACGCTCGTCGCCGACGCCGGCGGCCTCGGCGAGCGCACACGACAGGAGCGCTCCAGCGGCGACCTGGGCGTAGAACGCCTTGGTCGATGCGACACTCATCTCCACGTCGCGGCCGTCGGAGGTGTACATCACACCGTCGGCCTTGTCGGTCAGGTCACTGCCGCGACGGTTGACGATGCCGATCACCGCCGCGCCCCGCGACCGCAGGAGGTCGACGGTCCGATTGGTGTCGGTCGTGGTGCCCGACTGGCTGACGGCGATCGCCAGGGTGTCGCTCATGTCGCGACGCATCGCGAAGCCGGACAGCTCGGTGGCGGTGACGGCGGCGACGTCGAGACCCGATCCGGTGAGCTCGTCGAGGATGGCCGCGGTGCTCTGGCCGGCCACGGCGGCGGTGCCCTGGCCGATCACCCTGACCCGGTTGATCGTGCCGGTGGCGAGCCGGGCGGCGATGTCGGCGGGCAGCGCCCGCTCACCCACGTCGGCGTGGAGTCGACCATCGCGTTCGACGATCTTGCCCCGCAACGTCTTGGCGAAGCTGACCGGTGCCTCGCTGATCTCCTTGAGCAGGAAGTGAGGGGCGTCGCCGCGATTGATGTCGCGGGTGGTCACCTCGGCGCGCACGACGTCGCCGTCGACGACCGGCCGGGGCGTGCCGTCGTAGGCGATGCGCCCGATGCCGGCCAGTTCTCCGGCGAGGTCGCCGTCGAGGACGACGATCTCGCCGCCCTGCTCGCCGTCCATTCGGACGTAGCGCGACGTCTCCTCGACGACGCCGTACGGTTCGCTGGCGACGACGAAACCGTCGTCGGCCAGGCCGATGTAGAGCCCCTGTCCGCTCCCCCGCAGCGCCAGGAACAGCTTCGAGGGCGCCTGGGCGCTGGCGACGCCGATCGCCACCGAGCCCTCGAACTCGGCGACCGTGCGTCGGAAGGCCTCCGCAAGCTCCGCATCGGCGCCGTGACGGGCCATCAGCGTCGGGATCACCTTGGCGTCGGTCGTGATCGTGGGGGCGATGCGCAGTCCGTGGGCGACACGCAGGTCGGCGTGGTTGTCGACATCGCCGTTGAGGGCGGCGACGACGTACGGCGGCTGGGGCCCGGCGGGCTGTTCCAGCTCCCACGAGTTGAGCGGATGGGTGTTGGGTTCGCTGATGATGCCGACACTCGCCCATCGTGTGTGGCCGAGGATCGTCACCCGTGACTCCGGCGCTTCCAGCGCACGGCGCAGCAACGTGTCGCCGACCAGTGCCGTGCGCAGCGCGGCGGTGTTGTCGCCGAGCTCGCCGATCTCGGCGGCGGCCTTGTAGACGAACGACAGGCACCCGTCGGCGACGACGACGGCACCCGATTGGAACAAGGGGTCCACCCCACGCTCGGCGATCAGTTGCCCGAGTGCGTCGGCGTCGATGTCGTGTCCCCGCACCAGGACGTGGAGGCCGGCGGAGTCTCGGCCGCGGACCTCGAGACGGTCGAGACCGGCGAACGCCTGCTGTACGGCGAGATAGCCGGCCAGCTGCGAGCGTGTGGCGTCGCGTCCGGCGAGCGCCTCGACCGCGGCGACGGTGCGCAACCGGTCGATGCGCACGGCCCACAGCGCGTCCTTCAGGGCGATCAGGCGAGCGTTGGCCGCCTCGAGTTCCTCGGCGTCGAGGCCGGCGGCGTTGGCGTCGAGCTCGGCCTCGACCGTTGCAGCGACGGCGTCGAGCTGATCGAGCCGGGCGGTGATCGACGCAACGGCATCGGGGCGGCCGGCCAGGGCGAGCACACCGGGAAGCCCCTTCAGCTCACCGTCGATCTGCTCGACGAGGCGGGTCACCGCGGCGAGGTCGTCGACGGAGACAGCGTCGTCGAGCGCCGCCACGAGCTCGGCGATCTCCGGGACCTCGCGCGTCGGTGGCCGGCTGACGATCCCGATGATGCCGCACATGGCCCGCCAGGCTACCGATCGGTGTCGCCGCCGAACGGGCAGGGCCCTGCAGCCGGCGCCGGGTCAGGCGAAGCGGCGGGTTGCGACAGCGGCGAGGTCGTCGGCGACACGCCGGGCCAGGTCGTGCGTCGGCGCCTCGACCATCACGCGGACGAGCGGCTCGGTGCCGCTGGCACGTACGAGCACTCGGCCGTGATCACCGAGTTCCGCCTCGACGCGTGTGATGTCGTCGGCGAGCAGCTCGGCGACGTCGGGTACCCGGGACGCGATGCGCACGTTGACGAGGACCTGGGGCAGCGAGGTCATCGCCTCGCTCGCCAACTCGGCGAGGGGACGACCGGCGCGGGACACGGCGTCGAGGAGCGCAATGGCACTGAGGGTGCCGTCGCCGGTGGTGGCGTGATCGGCGAAGATCACGTGACCGGACTGCTCACCACCCAGCGAGTAGCCACCCGCCGCCAGGGCTTCGAGGACGTACCGGTCGCCGACCGCGGTCTCCACGACGTGGATGCCCGCCTCCTGCATGGCGAGGCGGAACCCGAGGTTCGTCATCACCGTGACCACGACCGTGTCGTCGCGCAGCTCACCCTTGGCCCGAAGATCGGTGGCGACGATGGCGATGATGTGGTCGCCGTCGACGACGGCACCGGTGTGGTCGACGGCGATCAGCCGGTCGGCGTCACCGTCGAGGGCGATGCCCACATCGGCGCCGTGGGCGAGGACCTGGGCGGCGACGAACGACGGGACGGTGGCGCCGCAGCCATCGTTGATGTTGCGACCGTCGGGTCGATCGGCGACGACGACGACGTCGGCACCGGCCGCTCTCAGCACCTCGGGCCCGACGACACAGGCGGCTCCGTTGGCGACGTCGACGACGATGCGCACTCCGTCGAGTCGCCGACCCTCCAGGTAGGCGAGCACGTGGTCGACGTACGGCCCGTGGTCGTTGTCGGGAGTCGGGGCGACGACACCGAGCGCAGCGGCAGGCAGCTCGTCGCCGAGCCGGTCGAGTTCGGCCTCGATCCGGGACTCGACGTCGTCGCTCAGCTTGCGACCGCCGGGAGCGAACAACTTGATGCCGTTGTCGTGGAACGCGTTGTGCGACGCCGACACCACCGCGCCGAGGGCGCCGCGGCGGCTCGCTTCGAACGCCACCATCGGCGTCGGGGCGACGCCGAGGTCGACCACGTCGAGGCCGGCGGCGCCGAAGCCCGTCGCCAGGGCGCGGGCGAGCTCGGGTGTCGATTCCCTCGTGTCACCACCGACCACGACGCCGGGGACGGCGGACGAGCCGAGCACGTTCGCTGCGGCGACACCCAGCCGGTGAGCGAACTCGGTGGTCAGTTCGGTTCCCGCGACACCGCGGACGCCGTCGGTGCCGAAGCTCAACTGCCGCGTGGGTCGTGGCGGCATGGCCGGCGCGATCAGCGCTTGGTGAACTGCGGCGCCTTGCGGGCCTTCTTGAGGCCGTACTTCTTGCTCTCCTTCTTGCGCGAGTCACGCGTGAGGAGACCGGCCTTCTTCAACGCCGCCCGGCTCTCCGGGTCGATCTCGACGAGCGCACGGGCGACCGCCAGACGCAACGCACCGGCCTGGCCGCTGACACCACCGCCGTGGATCGACGCCACGATGTCGTACTGCTCGCGGGTGTCGGTGACGGTCAGGGCTTCGGTGACGACCATCTGCGACACCGCGGTCGGGAAGTAGTTCTCGAGCGACTTGCCGTCGATGGTGAACTGGCCCGTACCGGGGCGCAGTTGGGCACGGGCGACGGCCTCCTTGCGGCGGCCGGTGGTCTGGGTGAGCGGTGCGGTTCCCATGTGTCGTGTGTCTGCTTTCAGCGGGCCCGGGCGCCCGGGATCTCGAGCTTGGTGGGGGTCTGGGCGGCGTGCGGGTGGGTCGGGCCGGCGTACACCTGCAGCTTGAGGAGCTGCTGGCGACCGAGCGGGCCCTTCGGGAGCATGCCGCGGATCGACTTGCGGACGGCCTCGGCGGGCTTGCGGGCGTGCAGCTTGGCGTACGACTCGGACTTGATGCCGCCCGGATACCCACTGTGGGTGTGGACCATCGTGCGGTCGGCCTTGCCCGCGGTCATCACGATCTTGTCGGCGTTGACGATGATCACGTGATCGCCCGTGTCCATGTGCGGGGCGAAGGTCGGCTTGTGCTTGCCGCGCAGGATACGAGCGACCTCGGTGCACAGACGCCCGAGGACGAGACCCTCGGCGTCGACAACGTGCCACTCACGCTGGATCTCACTGGCTTTGGGGGTGTACGTAGGCATGCCGCAATCTCTGGTCGGTCGATGGGGTCCA
Source organism: Ilumatobacteraceae bacterium (assembly GCA_041685755.1). Lineage (GTDB taxonomy): Bacteria > Actinomycetota > Acidimicrobiia > Acidimicrobiales > Ilumatobacteraceae > Sva-07. The sequence goes on along the minus strand of JAWLFC010000015.1, from coordinate 24,900 downwards.
TCGAGCATCGCTCGACGGGGAACCGTGAAATGATACGGTCCGCGGAGCGCTCATCCAACCCTCGTACCGGCGGCGACCGCGCCCGGAGGGAATTCCTCAAGTGTCCAACGGCAGTGACCGATCACCGGATGTGAGTTCCGCCGACTCGACTCGCTCCGACGCTCGACGTTCCGACGCGGGCCGAGCCGATCTCTCGGTCGACGGCCTGGCCGACCCCGTGCTCGCCGTGGACCCCGACGGCGTCCTGCACTTCGCCAACGACACCGCCGCCGAGGCGCTCGGCTGGGACCCGGTCGACCTGCTCGGCACCTCGATGCTCGAACTCGTCCATCCCGACGACCTCAACCTGGCAGCGGCAGCGCTGCACACGGTGGTCGACAAGCCCGTCGGCGAGCTGATCACGCTGCGCGTCCGAACGGGCCATGGGACGTGGCGCTACCTGGAGCTCCGCGGCACCTATCGACCGGAACGCCCCGACGACGCGCTGGGCGGCAAGATCGTGATCGTCGCTCGCGACGTCACCGAGCGTCACCGCCTCGAGTTCGACCAGGGCGACACCGAGGTCCTCCGTGCCGTGATGGCGAACATGCACGGCATGGTGATCCTCGTCGACGCCAACGGTCTCGTCCGCACCGTCAACGGTGCCGTCACGCGGTTCCTCGGCCACGACCCGGAACTGGTTCGCGGACGTTCGATCCTCGACTTCCTCCACCCCGACGACCGCGAGCAGGTGCTCCAGTCGGCCCAGGCACTCGGAGCGCAGGAATCGGTGACGCTCGACGCCCGCATCCTCAAGTCCGACGACGAGACGATCGTCTGCGAGTTCACGGTCAACAACCTGCTCGACGATCCCGTCGTGTCGAGCTACGTGGTGAGCGCCCAGGTGGCCACGGCGCTCGCCGATGCCCGAGAACGCGCCGAGTTCCTGGCCCTGCACGACCACCGGACCGGCCTGCTCAACCGCGACGGCTTCATGCGGATGGCGACGGCGATGATGCACGCCGGCGGGGGTCTCGGGATCCTCATCGTCGACATCGTCCACTTCCGTTCGATCAACGAGCTCTACGGCGAGCCGGTCGGTGACGCCGTGCTCGCCACGATCGCCGATCGGATCGACCAGATCCGTTGGCCGGACCTGATCACCGCCCGGTTCGGCGGCGACGAGTTCGTGCTCGCCGTGCGTGGCACGAGTTCCAGCAGCGTCGAGATGCTGCGCGAACGCGTCCACCGCGAGATCGCCCGACCCGTGTTCGTCGACGAGCAGGAGGTCAACTTCGAGATCCGGACCGCCGTGGCGTTCGAGCCGAAGCCCCAGGTGCTCGACGCGCTGCTGGTGACGGCGAGCAACGACCTGATGTCGGCCAAGCGCTTCACCGATCCCGAATCGGGCGGGATCTCCGTCGACGCCATCAACCAACGCCGGCGCCAGGTCGACCAACTCCGCCAGGCACTGAACTCCGGCGAGATCCGCCCCTTCTTCCAACCGATCTGCACGAGAGACGGCGAGGTCACCGCCGTCGAGGCGCTGGTTCGATGGGTGCATCCGCTCCGCGGTGTGCTCGGCGCCAGCGAGATCCTGCCGCTGGCGCAGATGGCGGGCCTCGCCGAGGCCGTCGACGACTGCGTGCTCGACCAGGCCCTGGAGTTCGCCGTCGACCTCGCCGAGCGCGGCCACGGCGACATCCAGGTCCACATCAACATCGACCCGAAGGTGATCGCCCGACCGGCCTTCGGCGCGTCGTTCCTCGACCGGTGCCATCGCCGCGGTGCCGAGCCGACACAACTGGTGGTCGAGATCACCGAGACCGACCTGTTGTCACCAGGCGCGGCATCGCTGGCGAACATGCAGAAGCTCCGCTTCGCCGGCATCCACGTCTCCATCGACGACTTCGGCACCGGCTACTCGAGCCTGGCACACCTGTTGGAGCTCCCGGTCGACGGCGTCAAGATCGACCGTCGGTTCGTGGCCGGCATCGACGTCGATCCCGCCGCCACGAACCTCACGACGGCGATCATCGGGCTCAGCGAGAGCCTCAAGCTCACCTGCGTCGCCGAAGGCGTCGAGCAGCCCTACCAGCGCGAGCGGTTGGCCGAGCTCGGGTGCCACGCCTTCCAGGGCTGGCTCTTCGCCGCAGCAGTGCCCACCGAGGAGATCCTGACCATGCTCCGAACGGCCGGGCAACGGCCCCCGGCGGCCGACGATCAGGAGTCCCAGCGCTCGCCGCGGTAGTCGACCCCCATCAGCACGAGCCCCGTCGGCGGGGCGACGCCTCCGGCAGCACTGCGATCGCGGGCTGCGAGCGTGGCCGGGACGGACTCCGCCGAGCGTCGCCCCCTGCCGACCTCGACGAGCGTGCCGACGATGCTGCGCACCATCTGGTGGCAGAACGACGACGCCACGACGTCGAAGCGGACCAACCGCTCCCCCCAGGGGTCCTCGGTCCCGGCAGCCCATCGGGCGTGGTCCAGCCGTCGGACGAGACTGACCTCGGTCACACCCTCCGCGGGCTTCGGCCGACGGCAGAACGACGAGAAGTCGTGCTCACCGAGCAGGTGGGCGGCGCCGTCGTTCATGGCGGCGACGTCGAGGGGCAGCGGCACGTGCCAGGTCATGCGGGCCAGCAACGGATTCGGCGCCGGGTCGTTCCACAACGAGTAGCGGTAGCTGCGGGCGGTCGCCGAGAACCGAGCCGAGAACGTGTCGGCCACCCAGCTCGCCTCGCGCACCGAGATGTCGGGGGCGCACATCGCGTTCACGCTGCGCGCCAGTCGAGCGAGATCGGTGTCGGCAGGCAGCATCGCCGTGACGACCTGCCCCCAGGCGTGGACGCCGGCGTCGGTGCGACCGGCACCGGTCGGCTCCACCGGAGAACGCACGACGGTCTCGATGGCACGCCGCAGTGCTCCCATGACGGTGCGCACACCGTCGCTCTCGGCGAAACCCCGGAAGTCGGTGCCGTCGTAGGCGACGACCAGCCGGACGTTGGAGCGCCGGGGTGCATCGGCCATGTCCGCCGACCCCGCGATCGACTCAGACGAGTTCGATGCGCGCCATCTGGGCGTTGTCGCCGGCGCGGGATCCGATCTTGAGGATCCGGGTGTAGCCGCCGTTGCGCTCGGCGTAGCGCGGCGCCACGTCGTGCACCAGCTTGTAGGTCATCTCCTGGTCACCGAGGAATGCCTGGATCTGACGGATGCGGTGCACCTGCATCGGACCCTCTTCCTGGGCCTTCTTGGCCTTGGTGATCAGCTTCTCGGCGATCGGACGCAGGTGCTTGGCCTTGGCCTCGGAGGTGGTGATCGCCTCGGCGGCGAACAGCGAAGCAGCGAGATTGGCCATCATCAGGCGCTGGTGGGCAGCGGAGCTTCCGAAGCGGCGGGAGCGGCGGGGCGTGGGCATGGTTCCGGTTCGTCTTTCGTGGGATCAGCCGCGCAGCGACAGGCCACGCTCGTCGAGCTTGGCCTTCACTTCGTCGAGGCTCTTCTGGCCGAAGTTGGTGATGTTCAACAGGTCGTCCTCGGTCTTGGTCAGCAGTTCGCCGACGGTGTTGACCTGGGCCCGCTTGAGGCAGTTGTTGGGACGCTCCGACAGATCGAGGTCCTCGATCGGGAGGTCGAGGTCGGGCGAGCTGACCGTGGCGTCGACGATCTCGCCGAGCTCGAGACCGCGGGGCTCGTCCGACATCGTCGCGACGAGGTCGACCAGCGAGCGCAGCGTCGCACCGGCCGAGGCCAGGGCGTCGGCCGGGGTGATCGAGCCGTCGGTCTCGATCTCGATGACGAGGCGGTCGTAGTTGGTCGACTGCTCGACGCGGGTCGGCTCGACCTCGAACGCCACACGGCGCACCGGGCTGAAGATGGCGTCGATCGGGATGACGCCGATCACCCGGTTGTCGTCTTCGCGGTTGCTCGACAGGTAGCCGCGGCCCTGCTCGACGGTCAGGTCGATCGCGAGACGACCCTTGGAGTTGAGCGTGGCGATGTGCAGGTCCTTGTTCAGGACCTCGACGTCGGCGGGGCATTCGATGTCAGCAGCGGTCACCACACCGGCGCCGCGGGCGTCGAGGCGCATGGTGACGGCCTCCTCGGCCTGCGAGGTGACCACGACGTCCTTCAGGTTCAAGATGATGTCGGTGACGTCCTCGGCGACGCCGGCGATCGTGTCGAACTCGTGGAGCGAGTCGTCGAACCGGGCGGTCGTGATGGCGGCACCGGGAATCGACGACAGCAGTGTGCGACGAAGGGAGTTGCCGAGCGTGTGGCCGAAGCCGGGCTCGAGCGGGCCGACCGCGAAACGCTGGCGATTGTCGGACTCCTCACCGAGAGCTTCGATGGTGGGGCGCTGCATGACGAGCATTGGTGCCGGGACCTTTCCGGGTGTTCGAGACGGGACGAGCGAGAGACGGACGGGTTACTTGGAGTACAGCTCGACGATGAGCGACTCGCGAACGGGCACGTCGATGTGCTCGCGTTCGGGGAGGCTGCGCACCGTGACCGACTTGCCTGCGTCGCCGGCTTCGAGCCATCCGACGAGCGAACGGTCGAGCGTGTCGATGTTGTGCTGGATCACGATCATGTTCTGCGCCTTGGGCGACAGCGAGATGACCTGGCCCTTGGTGCAACGGAAGCTCGGGATGTCGACCCGCTTGCCGTCGACATGGATGAGGCCGTGGTTCACGAACTGGCGAGCCTGGGGCCGGCTGGACGCCCATCCGGCACGGTAGACGACGTTGTCGAGGCGCTGTTCGAGCAGGCGCAACAGGATCTCACCGGTCGGACCCTGGAGACGCTGGGCCTCGAGGTAGGTCTTGTGGAACTGCCGCTCGAGCACACCGTAGATGTACTTCGCCTTCTGCTTCTCCTGCATCTGGGCGAGGTACTCGCTGCCGGCGTTGCGGCGCCGGGTACGGCCGTGCTGGCCGGGGGGGAAGGGGCGGCGCTCGAGCGCCTGACGGCCCTTTTCGTTTTCGAAGATGTTGACCGACAGCCGGCGCGAGATGCGCACCTTGGGTCCGGTGTAGCGAGCCATTTCAGTCGTTCTCCTTATCCACGCCGACGCTTCGGCTGGCGGCAGCCGTTGTGGGGCACCGGGGTGACATCCTTGATCGAGGTGACCTCGATACCGGTCTGCTGGATCGAGCGCACGGCGGTGTCACGTCCGGAACCGGGACCCTTCACCTGCACCTCGGCGCGTCGCAGGCCGTGCTCGATCGCGGCGCGGCCGGCCTTCTCGGCGGCCTGCTGCGCGGCATAGGGCGTGCTCTTGCGGCTGCCCTTGAACCCCACACCACCCGACGACGCCCAGGCGATGACGTTGCCCTCGGTGTCGGTGATCGAGACGATCGTGTTGTTGAACGAGCTCTTGATGTGCACGATGCCCGTGCTGACGTTCTTGCGGTCGCGCTTGCGCGGACGACGGCTCGCGGTCTGCTTCGCCATTACTGCTGATCCTTCACTTGCGGACTGCCTTCTTCTTGTTGGCCACGGTGCGCTTCGGGCCCTTGCGGGTGCGGGCGTTGGTGTGGGTGCGCTGACCGCGAACCGGCAGGCCCTTGCGGTGACGGACACCCTGCAGGCAACCGATCTCGATCTTGCGCTTGATGTCGCCCTGCACGTCGCGGCGCAGGTCACCTTCGATCTTGAGGTTCTGGTCGATGTAGGAGCGGATCCGGTTGACCTCGTCCTCGGTGAGATTGGAGACCTTGGTGTTCGGGTCGAGGTCGAGCTCGGCGCAGATCTTCTGCGCCGTGGGCAGACCGATGCCGAAGATGTAGGTGAGCGAGATCTCCAGCCGCTTCTCGCGGGGGATGTCGACGCCGGCGATACGTGCCATGTTGTACTCCTGTCAGCCCTGTCGCTGCTTGTGGCGCGGGTTGGTGCAGATCACCATGATGCGGCGATGACGACGGATCACCTTGCAGTTGTCGCACATCGGCTTGACGCTCGGTCGGACTTTCATGGTTGCTCTCTTACTTGTACCTGTACGTGATGCGACCCCTGGTGAGGTCGTAGGGGGTGAGTTCCACCTGCACCTTGTCGCCGGGGAGGATGCGGATGTAGTGCATGCGCATCTTGCCGGAGATGTGCGCCAGTACTTCGTGGCCGTTGTCGAGTTCGACCTTGAACATGGCGTTCGGAAGTGATTCGAGGATCTTGCCTTCCAGCACGATCGCGTCTTCCTTTGGCTTTGGCAGGGGCTTCTCCTCACTCTTTTCGGGACACTCCGGCGCACGCCAGCGCAGAGCTGACGGATCCGGCTGACGAACTGGGCTGGTTCGACGACGAACGTCTCGGCCTGTGAACAGACCGGCGTGTCATGCTAGCGGCGGGTTCACGGAGAACCAATGGGCTGATCCGCCAGATTTCGGGCGTCGTGTGCTAGTGCCTCACGTCGAGGACGGTCGTTGCGTTCTCGCAGCCCCGAGCGATGAGCGAAACGCCAGGATCCGGGCCGCTCGCTCATCACTCGACCTGCTCCTCTCGGACGGGCGGGAGCGCCCGCAGTAACGTTCCCCCATGCATGATCTGGTGATCCGCAACGGCACGGTCGTCGACGGAACCGGTGTTCCTCGCCGCCGCGCCGAGGTGGCCATCGAGGACGACACCATCGTCGAGGTGTCCGAACGGCCGGGAGCGATCGGCTCCGGCCGCCACGAGATCGACGCCGACGGTCTCGTCGTCACGCCGGGATGGGTCGACATCCACACCCACTACGACGGCCAGGTGACCTGGGACCCCGAACTGGCCCCGTCGTCGGTCAACGGCGTCACCTCGGTCCTGCTCGGCAACTGCGGCGTCGGCTTCGCTCCCGTTGCTCCCGATCGCCATCAGTTCCTGATCGAACTGCTCGAGGGCGTCGAGGACATCCCCGGTACCGCGCTCATCGAGGGCATGACCTGGGGGTGGGAGACCTTCCCCGACTACCTCGACCTCCTCGACACGCTGCGCTGGAGCATCGACGTCGGGACCCAGGTGCCCCACGCTGCGCTGCGCACCTACGTGATGGGTGATCGAGGTGCAGAGGTCGACGCCGTCGCCACATCCGAGGAGATCGCAACGATGTCGGCGCTGTGCGAGGAGGCGATCCGCGCCGGTGCGATGGGATTCACGACCTCGCGGACCTACGTCCACCGCACCTCGCGAGGTCAGCAGATCGGGACGTTGCGAGCCGGCGCCGACGAGGTCGTCGGCATCGCGGCCGCGCTGCGGCGAGCAGGCAGCGGCGTCATCCAGCTGATCTCCGACGCCTACCAGTCGACCGACGACGAGTTGGTCGCCGGTGAGATCGAACTGCTCGGCCGCATCGCCACCGAGGTCGGCCGTCCACTGAGCTTCACCGTGCAGCAGAACGACGACGCCCCCGACCGCTTCCGGGAGCTGCTCGCTGCCATCGACGGCTGGAACGCCGCCGGCGCCGACGTCAAGGCCCAGGTCGGCGTCAGACCGATCGGCGTCCTGATCGGCCTCCGGGCGACCGCCAACCCCTTCATGTTCTGCCCGTCCTACCGGCCGCTCCACCAGCTCACGCACCCGGAGCGGTTGGCCCGCCTGCGCGACCCGCAGGTGCGCCGCACCCTGCTCGACGAACACGCCACCGACCCGCCCGCCGGGTTCGTCGGGATCCTGCACTCGGGCTACGACCGGATGTACCCGCTGTCGGATCCCCCCGACTACGAACCGACACCGGCCGACAGTGTCGCCGGCCGCGCCGCCGCCGCCGGCGTCCCTGCCGACGAGCTGCTCTACGACCTGCTCCTCGACGACGAGGGCGAACGGCTGCTCTACATCCCGCTGATGAACTACGCCCGCGGCAACCTCGACGACGTTCGCGACATGCTCACCTCCCCGCACGCGCTCTTCGGCCTGTCCGACGCCGGCGCCCACTGCAACTCGATCTGCGACGGCACGTTCCCCACGACGGCACTCACCCACTGGACCCGTGACCGTCGCCGTGGCGAACGACTCTCGCTCGAGGGTGTCGTCCATCATCAGACCCAGCGCACCGCCCACCACGTCGGCTGGACCGACCGCGGCGTCGTCGCCCCCGGCTACCTCGCCGATCTCAACCTGATCGATCTCGACCGTCTCACGCTGCATCCGCCCCATCTCGTTGCCGATCTGCCCGCCGGAGGCACCCGGCTCCTCCAGGAGGCCGACGGTTACGTCGCCACCGTGAAACGCGGCGACATCATCGCCGAGAACGGCGAACTGACCGGCGCCCGGCCCGGCCGTCTCCAACGCAGTCGCTGACCCGACGGTCAGGCTTCGACGATCAGGTCGCCCCGCAGGAGCGCCCGGATCGAGTCGATCGCCAGACGGTGTCGACCGGACGACTCGGTGCCACCCTCGGTCAGACCGATCAGGAGCACGCGGATGAACTCGACGACCATCTCGCGGTCGCCGGGACGGATCTCGCCCGACGCGACCCCGGCGTCGGCGATCGAGACGAAGAAGTCGTCACGAGCAGCGACGCTCTCCTCGAGCCGTTCGGCGATCTCGGGGAATCGGCGCATGTCGGTGCGGACCGTCCCGACGAACAACGCCAGCGTCGGATCCTCGACGTTGAGCTCGTGGGCCGCTTCGAGGACACCGTCGAGCTGGCCGAGAAACGAACTGCACGACTCGACCGCCTCGACGAAACGGCCGTAGACGCGGCGCTGCATGTCGCGATGCACGGCGAGGTAGAGGTCGAGTTTCGAGTCGACGTAGTGGTACAGGGCCCCGGTCGTGATCCCGACGGCGTCGGCGACGTCCTTGTTGGTCACCGCGCCATAGCCGCGTTCGGCGAACAGACGCCGGGCGTTGTCGAAGATGGCGCGTCGGGTGTCGGCGGAGTCGGTCGCGGGCGGACGACCCCGACGGCGAGTGGGAGCCGCATCGACCATGTCGCGAGTATGTCGCCCGGTTGCGTCGGCGGACGCAGCGGGCCGCCGCTCAGTTGCGGTTGGACTCGACGGCCTTCACCAGCCGGACGAACACGTCGTCGGGATGCCCGATGCCGTTGACGACGACCAGGCGGTTCTGGTCGCCGTAGTGCTTGATCAGCGGGAAGGTCTGCTCCTCGTAGAGGTCGAGGCGACGGTTCACCGAGTCGGGCGTGTCGTCGGCGCGCTGCTTCACGTCACCACCGCACACGTCGCAGATCCACGGGTCGGGATCGTTGCCGGTGGCGGTGTAGTTCGTGCCGCAGTCGCGGCACACGCGGCGCGCCGAGATCCGCTCGAGGACGATCTCACGGGGGACGTTCAGGTCGAGCACCACGTCGATCGGGCGCTCCTCGGCGATCTCGTCGAGGGCGTCGGCCTGGTCGATCGTGCGGGGGAACCCGTCGAGGATGTACCCGCGCGTCATCGCATCGGTCGCCGACAGCCGATGGCGCACGAGGCCGATCATGATGTCGTCACCGACGAGTCCGCCGTCGTCCATCACCTGCTTCGCGAGCAATCCGAGCTCGGTCCCCTCGCGCACGGCGGCGCGCAGCATGTCTCCGGTGGAGATGTGCGGTACGACGAAGTGCCGGGAGAGCCGCACGCACTGCGTGCCCTTGCCGGCACCCTGCCGCCCGAGGATGATGAGCCGGGCGCCGGGGATCACGGCCGACCTACTTGAGGAACCCTTCGTAGTTGCGCAGCGTGAGCTGGCTGTCGATCTGGCGCATCAACTCCAGGGCCACACCGACCGAGATGAGCACGGCGGTACCGGCGAAGGCGAAGGTGCTGATGCCGGCGATGATCAACAAGATGTACGGCAGCACGGCGACCACGGCGATGAACACCGAGCCCGGCAACGTGATCCGGTTGACGGCCTTGCCGAGATAGCGCTCGGTCTGCGGGCCCGGTCGCACACCGGGGATGAACCCGCCCTGACGGCGCAACTGGTCGGCCTGGCGAATCGGGTCGAACGCGATCGAGTTGTAGAAGTAGGCGAAGGCGATGATCAACAGCGCGAAGATCGCGACGTACACGAAGTTCTGCGGGTTGACGATGTAGCGGTCGACGAAGCTGGCGATGTCACCCCGCCAGCCCTCACCGGAGCCGAGGAACTGCGTGAAGATGACCGGCAGCAGCAGGATCGAGCTGGCGAAGATGATCGGAATGACGCCGGACTGGTTGACCTTCAACGGGATGTAGGTGTTCTGGCCACCCATCATCCGGCGGCCCACCACACGTTTCGCGAACTGCACGGGAATGCGCCGTTGGCCCAGTTCGACGAAGACGACGGCGATGATGATGAACACCGTCAACGCCACCATCGAAACGAACCAGAACGTGCCGTTGAGCTGCAGGATTCCCCAGAAGCCTCCGGGGAGGGCCGACACGACCGAGGCGAAGATGATCATCGACATGCCGTTGCCGATGCCGCGCTGGCTGATCATCTCGGCCATCCACATCAACACCGCGGTTCCGGCCACGAGCGTCGGGATGATCAGGTACCCACGGGGCCACACGCCGTCGGGGAGCAAGGGCACGGTCGGCGCGGCGCCCGCCGCCGAGAAGAACGCCGTTCCCCGTCCGGTCCCGAAGATGAACACGAGACCGGTGGCCTGCAGGGTGGCGAGACCGATGGTGACGTAGCGGGTGTACTGGGTGATCTTGCGCTGCCCGATCGCGCCTTCCTTCTGCAGCTCCTCGAGCTTGGGGATCACCACACCGAGCACCTGCATGATGATGCTGGCCGTGATGTAGGGCATGATGCCGAGCGCGAAGATCGAGAAGCTCTCGAACGCACCGCCGGAGAACAGGTTGAGGAACCCGAGCGCACCCTGCTGGTTCGTCGTCTCGCGCAGCTGCTCGATGGCGATGCCGTCGACGCCCGGGACCCGGATGGCGACACCGAACCGGTAGACCGCGACCATCAGGACCACGAACAGCAGCTTGTTGCGCAGGTCGTGGACCTTGAAGATGTTCAGCAGACTCGAGATCACGCAGGGAGGTCCTTCTTCACGTCGTGCGGGAGTTGAACGCTGAGCGGGTCAGCGGTTGGCGAACTGGTTGCCCTTGACGGCCGGGCGACCGGCCTTGCCCTCCTCACGGAAGGGCAGCTCGATCAGGGTGACCGTACCGCCTGCGGCCTTCACTGCCGCTTCAGCGGCAGCGGAGATCGCGTGGACGTGCAGATCGACCTTGGTCGAGATCTCGCCACGGGCGAGCACCTTGACGAACGACTTCTTGCGGACGACGCCGTTGGCGACGAGCACGTCGGGGTCGACCCTGGCGTCACCGGTCGTGTCGACGAGATCACCGAGCGTGTGCAGGTTGACCGCCTGGTACTCGACGCGGAACGGGTTGTTGAACCCCTTCAGCTTCGGGACGCGCTGCTTGAGCGGGGTCTGACCACCCTCGAACCCGCGAGCGACGGTGTTGCGGGCGCGCTGGCCCTTGGTGCCGCGGCCGGCGGTCTTGCCGCCCTTGCCGCCGGTACCGCGAGCGACGCGCTTGGCCTTCCTGGTCGCGCCGGGAGCCGGCGCGAGGTCGTGGACCTTCATGGTCAACTCTCCTTCTCAGCGGCGTCCGACACCTCGAGCAGGTGCGGAATCCGTGCGATCATGCCGCGGATCTCGGGTCGATCGGGCAGGGTGTTGGTCGAGCCGATCTTGCCGAGACCGAGCGCCCTGAGGGTGCCACGGTGCTTCGGCTTGGTGCCGATCGACGACTTGATCTGGGTGACGGTGATGGTGGACTCGCTCATTCGGCACCTCCGGCAGGCGTCGCAGCCGCGCCGGCGTGGGTCTTCTGGCGCTCGTTGTAGGCGTTCAGCAGGCCCTTGGGCACGAACTCCTCGGCGGGCAGACCGCGGCGGGCGGCGATCTCGTCGGGACGCTGCAGCGACTTCAGCCCGGCGACGGTGGCGCGGGCGACGTTGATGTGGTTGGCCGAGCCGAGCGACTTGCACAGCACGTCGTGGACGCCGGCCTCTTCGAGGATGACACGGGCGGCGCCGCCGGCGATCACACCGGTACCGGGCGCCGCGGGCTTCATCATGACCTTGCCGCCACCGGTGGTGCCGAGCACGGGATGGATGATCGTGCTACCGGCCATCGGCACCTCGAACAGGTTGCGCTTGGCCTCCTCGGTGCCCTTCTGGATCGCCAGCGGCACCTCCTTGGCCTTGCCGTAGCCGAGGCCGACGCGGCCGTTGCCGTCGCCGATCACGACGAGCGCCGTGAACGAGAAACGGCGGCCACCCTTGACGACCTTGGCGACGCGGTTGATCGTGATGACGCGCGACTCGCGCAGGCCACCGTCGTCGCCGTCGCGGCCACGACCGTCACGGTTGTCGCGGCCACCGCCGCGGTTGTCGGTGTTCATGGGGAACGACATCAGAACTCCAGTCCTGCTTCACGGGCGGCGGTGGCGACGGCGGCGATACGGCCGTGGTAGGCGAACCCACCACGGTCGAACACGACCTGGTCGATCCCGGCGGCCTTGGCACGCTCGGCGATCAACTGGCCGACGCGGGTCGCCGCTTCGACGCTCGAGCCGGAACCGGCCGAGCGCAGCTCGGCTTCGTTGGTCGACGCGGCGGCCAGCGTCGTGCCGGCGTCGTCGTCGATCACCTGCACGGACAGGTGCTTGTTGGAACGGAACACCGCCAGGCGCGGGCGCGCCGCGGTGCCGTGGATCTTCTTGCGGACGCGACGGTGGCGGCGGATGCGGCCACTGCGGCGGGCTTCGGCGATCTTGGTCATGAGACGCTCCGTTGGTTCTCTGCGGCCGTGCCGGCCATCACTTCTTGCCGGCCTTGCCGGCCTTGCGCAGCACGCGCTCGCCGGCGTAGCGGACACCCTTGCCCTTGTACGGCTCGGGCTTGCGAATGCTGCGGATGTTGGCGGCCACCTGGCCGACCACTTCCTTGTCGATCCCGGTGACGACCACCTGGGTCTGCTGAGGGACCTCGAAGGCGATGCCCTCGGGCGCCTTGACGTCGACGGAGTGGCTGAAGCCCAGGTTCAGACGCAGCGCGTTCGCACCCTGCGCCTCGGCGCGGTAGCCGACGCCGACGATCTCGAGCTCCTTGCGGAAGCCCTCGGTCACGCCGATCACCATGTTGTGGACCAGGCTCCGGGTGAGGCCGTGCATCGCCTTGGTCTTGTTCTCCTCGTTGGGGCGCTCACACACGAGGGTGTCGCCCTCCTGGGTGATCGTGATCGTGCCGGGGATCTCGCGTTCCAGGGTCCCCTTGGGGCCCGTGACCGAGATCGTGCGTCCGTCGACGTTGACGTCGACGCCGGCGGGCACCGTGATGGGTGCCTTTCCGATGCGGGACATGTCTTCCTACTTCCTCTTCGCTCCGGTCCGGATCACCAGACGTAACACATGACCTCGCCGCCGACGTTGCGCTTGCGCGCCTCGCGGTCGGTCATGAGGCCCTGAGAGGTGGACAGGACGGCCACACCGAGACCACCGAGAACTCGGGGGACGGTGCCGGCGTTGCGGTACACGCGCAGGCCCGGCGTCGAGATGCGACGCAGGCCCATGATCGTGCGGTCACGATCGGGCGAGTACTTCATCTTGATCGTGAGGACCTCACCGACACCCTTGGGTGACGGAGCGGTCTCGTAGCTCTCGATGTAGCCCTCCTTGCGGAGGACCTCGGCGAGCGCGACCTTCTGCTTCGACGAGGGCATGCGCACCTCGTCGTGCTTGGCGGTGTTCGCGTTGCGGACCCGCGTGAGCATGTCGGCGATGGGATCGGTCATCATGATGGTTGTCTCCTCACCAGCTCGACTTCGTCAGACCGGGGATCTCACCGGCATGGGCGAGCTCACGCAGGCACACGCGACAGAGTCCGAACTTGCGGTAGACCGAGCGGGCCCGCCCGCAGCGACGGCAGCGGGTGTACGCGCGCACCTTGAACTTGGGCTTCGCGTTGGCCTTGTTGATCAGTGCTTTCTTTGCCATGTCAGTCGCCTCGGTTCACTTCTTCTTCTTGCCGCCGTAGCGAGGGCCACGGTTCTTCTTCTTGCGCGGCTCGTTGTCGGCGTCCGCGCCCTTCTTGAACGGGAAGCCGTAGGCCTCGAGCAGCGCCTTGCCGGACTCGTTGTCCTTGGCGGTGGTGACGATGGTGATGTCCATCCCTCGCTGCTGGTCGGCCTTGTCCGGGTCGATCTCGGCGAACATCGTCTGCTCGTTGAGGCCGAAGGTGTAGTTGCCGTGGCCGTCCCACGAATGGGCGGGCAGACCGCGGAAGTCGCGGATACGGGGGATCGCCACCGAGATCAGCCGGTCGAGGAACTCCCACATGCGATCGCCGCGCAGCGTCACCTTGACGCCGATCGCCTGACCCTCGCGGAGCTTGAAGTTGGCGATCGAGGTGCGGGCCTTGGTGACGATCGGCTTCTGGCCGGAGATCACGGTCAGGTCGGCGACGCAGCCCTCGATGAGCGACGGCTGGCCGGCGGCGCGGCCGACGCCCATGTTGATGACGATCTTCTCGAGGCCCGGCACCTGCATGACGTTCTCGATGCCCAGCTCGTCTTGCAGCTTGGCCTTGATCTCGTCGTGGTAACGCGCCTTGAGGCGCGGCACCGTCGTGGAGTCGGGGGTGGTGGTCGCTGTGCTCATCCGATCACCTCGCCGCTCGGGCGGGCGACGCGCACCTTCGTGCCGTCGTCCTGGGTCTGGTAGCCGACGCGGACCTTGCGCCCGTTGTGGACCAGCATCACGTTGCTGGCGTCGAACGGCAGGTCCTTCTCGATGATGCCACCGGGCTCGTTGGCGCGCCGGGCCTTCTGGTGCTTCGACGCCGTGTTGACGCCGTTGACGATGATCTTGTTGCTCTTCGGGAAGACGAAGGCGATCTCGCCCTGCTTGCCCTTGTCCTTGCCGGTGATCACCTCGACGGTGTCACCCTTCTTGAGTTTCATCACAGCACCTCCGGTGCCAGCGACACGATGCGCATGAACTTGCGGTCACGCAGCTCGCGGCCCACCGGGCCGAAGATGCGCGTGCCACGCGGTGTGAGGTCGTCCTTGATCAGCACGGCCGCGTTCTCGTCGAAGCGGATGTAGCTGCCGTCGGGACGACGCTTCTCTTTCTTGGTACGAACGACGACGCACTTGACGACCTCGCCCTTCTTGACGCCGGCGCCGGGCATCGCGTCCTTGACCGTGGCGACGAAGATGTCGCCGATCGAGGCATAGCGACGGCGGGTACCGCCGAGCACCTTGATGCACAACACTTCCTTGGCGCCGGAGTTGTCGGCAACGCGAAGGCGGGACTCCTGCTGAATCACTTGGCACGCTCCAGAACATCGGTGATGCGCCAGCGCTTGTTCTTGCTGAGCGGACGGGTCTCCATCACGCGGACCTTGTCGCCCACGTTGACGTCGTTGGTCTCGTCGTGGGCGTACAGCTTCTTGGTACGCAACACGAACTTGTTGTACTTGGCGTGGCGCACACGGTCGACGACGGCCACGACGGCCGTCTTGTCCATCGCGCTCGACACGACGGTGCCCTCGCGGATCTTGCGCGCCGCACGCTCGGTGCTCTCTGTGGTGTCAGTCATCTCGTTGCTCACTGTCCGGCCTCGGCCGCGGCGATCTCGCGCTGGCGGATGAGGGTGTTGATTCGAGCGACCTGCTTGCGCACCTTGCCGATCTCGGCGGTGTTCTCGAGCTGGCCGGTCGCGTTGCGGAAGCGCAGGTTCAGCGCCTCCTGCTTGGTGGCCTTGAGTTCGTCGATCAGCTCACCGAGGCTGAGCTCGGCGAGGTCGTGCTTCTTCGCCATGTCAGATCTCCTCCTCACGAGTGATGATGCGGGCCTTGATCGGGAGCTTCTGGATCGCCTTGTTGAGGGCGGCCTTGGCGAGCTCCTCGTTCGGGTACGACAGCTCGAACAGCGTGCGGCCCGGCTTGACCACGGCCACCCAGAACTCGGGGTTGCCCTTGCCGGAGCCCATGCGGGTCTCGGCAGGCTTCTTCGTGACCGGCTTGTCCGGGAACACGTTGATCCAGACCTTGCCGCCGCGCTTGATCGAACGGGTCATGGCGATACGGGCAGCTTCGATCTGGCGGGCAGTGAGCCAGCCCGGCTCGAGCGCCTGGATCCCGTACTCTCCGAAGTTCAGCCCGGAGCCGCCCTTGGTCAGGCCCTTCGTGCGGCCGCGTTGGTGCTTGCGATGGGCGACCTTGCGTGGCATCAGCATGGTGCGTCCCCTTTCAGTCCTCGCCGCGGAAGTGCGGCGCCTCGTGGCCCTCGCCCTGCGCGGTGCGCTTGGCGATCGCCTCTTCTTCGTCGAGCAACTTCTCCAGCTCCGGGTCGGCCTCGCCGATCAGGGGCTGGGTCTCCGGCGGTGCGACCTCACGGGGCCCGCCCGACGACACGACCTTGCGGGGGCCGCCCTGACCCGACGTCTCACCGACGGCCATCGCCGCCTCGCGGGCGATCTTGTCCTCGTTGACCATCTTGTAGGGCAGGATGTCGCCCTTGTAGATCCAGACCTTGACGCCGACGCGGCCGCTCGTGGTCTTGGCTTCGCGCATGCCGTAGTCGATGTCGGCGCGCAGGGTGTGCAACGGCACGCGGCCCTCTCGGTACCACTCGGTGCGGCTCATCTCGGCGCCGCCGAGACGACCCGAGCACTGCACTCGGATACCGAGGGCACCGGCGCGCTGGGCGTTCTGCACGGCGCGCTTCATGGCCCGCCGGAAGGCGATGCGGTTGACGAGCTGGTCGGCGACGCCCTGGGCGATCAGTGCGGCGTCGAGTTCGGGGTTCTTGATCTCGACGATGTTGAGCTGGATCTTCGGGTTGCCGGTGATCTTGGTGATCAGCTGACGGAGCTCGTCGGCCTGGGCACCACGGCGACCGATCACGATGCCGGGACGGGCCGTGTGCACGTCGACGCGGAGCTTGTCACGCGTGCGCTCGACCTCGATGCGGCTGATCGCCGCCGACTCGAGACGCGTCATGATCTCCTGGCGGATCGTCCAGTCCTCGGTGAGGTACTCCTTGTACTCACGCTCGGAGAACCAACGCGACTTCCAGTCGGTGGTCACTCCCAGACGGAAGCCGTACGGATTGATCTTCTGACCCATTATCGGTTGTCCTCTTCGTCGGCCCGTTGGTTCTCCTCATCGGACTCCAGCTCGTCGCTGGCGCTTCCCTCGCTGGCTGTGGGCGAGTCGGCTTCATCGGATTCGGTTGCTTCGTCCTCCGACACATCGGCTTCTGCGTCGGCGGCGATGGTGGCGGTGGCGTCGACGGCGCCTTGGTCGTCGGCGGCCTCAGCGGTCGCTTCGTCGAGCTCGGCAGCGGTCGTCTCGTCGTCGGTGATCTCGGCGTCGACGACGTCGTCACCGGACTCCTCGGCGGCTTGCTGGCGGCTGCGCTCGACCCTCGCGCGGCGGCTGGCGCTGCTGCTCTGTGGGCGGCCACGGCCACCGCTGCCACCGGCACGCTCCTGGCGGGCCTGGATGACGGCGATGCGATCGTCGCTCATCCGAGCGACGATCACGGTGATGTGACAGCTGCGCTTGTTGATGCGCGTCGCCCGGCCACGGGCACGGGGACGGAACCGCCGCAGCGTCGGGCCCTCGTCGGCGAAGCAGGCGATGACGTA
This sequence comes from Ilumatobacteraceae bacterium, assembly GCA_041685755.1. Classification (GTDB taxonomy): domain Bacteria; phylum Actinomycetota; class Acidimicrobiia; order Acidimicrobiales; family Ilumatobacteraceae; genus Sva-07. The sequence continues at coordinate 7,339 of JAWLFC010000015.1, read as the reverse complement.
GAGCTCCTCGGCGTCCTGGTCGTCGTTGTTGACCGCATTGGCGACGGCACTGGCGAGCACCTTGCGGATGTCACGTGCGACGTGGCGGTCGGTGAACGCCAGCACCTCGTCGGCCGATCGCACGTCGAGACCGCGGATCAGGTCGAGCACCGCACGTGCCCGCGACGCGGACGTACGCACGTACCTCGCCGTGGCCTTGGTGCCGGAGCGCTCGCCGGCGACGAACGACTTCTCGTTGAGCTTCGGACCGGTCATCAGCGGCGACCCTTCGAATTGCGCTCCATGCCGGCATGGAACTTGAACGTGCGGCTCGGGCTGAACTCGCCGAGCTTGTGGCCGACCATCGACTCGGTGACGTAGACCGGCACGTGCTTGCGGCCGTCGTGGACGGCGATCGTGTGGCCGACCATGTCGGGGATGATCGTGGAGCGACGCGACCAGGTCTTGATCACCTTGCGTTCACCGGCGGCGTTCTGGGCGTCGATCTTCTTGAGAAGATGATCGTCCACGAACGGGCCCTTCTTGAGACTGCGAGACATGTGGGGTTACCTTCCTTGCCGCGTCAGCGGCGACCCTTGCCGGAACGACGACGACGGACGATCAGCTGCTGGCTGGCCTTCTTCTTGTTGCGGGTACGGCCCTCGGGCTTGCCCCACGGCGACACGGCGGGACGGCCGCCGGAGGTGCGCCCCTCGCCACCACCGAGTGGGTGGTCGACCGGGTTCATCGCCACACCACGGGTCTGGGGCTTCTTGCCCTTCCAGCGGTTGCGGCCGGCCTTGCCGATCTTCACCAGCTCGTGCTGGCTGTTGCCGACCTCACCGACGGTCGCCCGACAGTCGATCATCACGCGACGCATCTCGGTGGAGGGCATGCGCAGCGTGGCGTACTCGCCCTCCTTGGCGACGAGCTGGACGGCGATGCCGGCCGAGCGGCCGATCTTGCCGCCCTGTCCGGGACGCAGCTCGACGTTGTGGACGGTGGTGCCGACGGGGATGTAGCGCAGCGGCATGGCGTTGCCGGGCTTGATGTCGGCGCCGTGGCCGCTCTGGACGGTGTCGCCGACGTTGAGGCCGCGGGGGGCGAGGATGTAGGCCTTCTCGCCGTCGTTGTAGTGCAGCAGCGCGATGCGACACGTACGGTTCGGGTCGTACTCGATGGAGGCGACCTTGGCGGTCACGCCGTCCTTGACCCGCTTGAAGTCGATGATGCGGTACTGCTGCTTGTGGCCGCCGCCACGATGGCGTGAGGTCTTGCGGCCATAGCTGTTGCGGCCACCGGTCTTGGTCTTCTTCGCGAGCAGGCGCTTCTCCGGCGTGGTCTTGGTGATCTCGCTGAAGTCGGAGCTCGTCTGGAAGCGACGGCCGGGGCTGGTGGGCTTGCGGGAACGGATGGCCATGATCAGCTCAGTTCTCGAACAGCGGGATCTCGCCCGCTGCCAGGGTGACGATGGCCCGCTTGGTGTCGGGCCGGGTACCGATGCGGTTGGTGCCACGGGTGCGCTTGCGCTTGCCGTTGCGGTTCAGGGTGTTGACCTTGAGCACTTCGACGCCCCAGATCGCCTCGACGGCGTCGCGGATCTCGGGCTTGGAGGCCTTGGGGTCGACCCGGAAGGTGTAGACGCCCTCTTCGATCAGGGCGTAGCTCTTCTCCGACACGACCGGAGCGATGATGATGTCGCGGGGATCCTTCATCAGGAGGCTGCTTTCTCGTCGGACACCGGCGTACCGGCGGGCAGGACATCCTTGGTGAAGATGACCCAGTCGTTGCAGAGCACGTCGTAGGCGTTGAGTTCGCCGGGACCGATCACCTGGACGGCGGGAAGGTTGCGGAAGCTGAGAGCAGCAGCGGCATCGTCGCGGCCGACGACGACCAGTGCGGTGCCGTCGATGCCGAGCGCGTCGAGTGCGACCTTCGCATCCTTGGTCTTCGGGGCCTCGATCCCCCAGGAGTCGACGACGACGACCTTGCCCTCGCCGGCGCGGTCGCTGAGCGCCGAGCGCAGTGCCAGCTTGACCATCTTCTTGGGGGTCTTCTGGTCGTACTTGCGCGGCTTCGGGCCGAGGGCGACGCCACCGCCGGCGAACTGCGGCGAGCGGGTCGAGCCCTGGCGGGCGTTGCCGGTGCCCTTCTGGGCGTAGGGCTTGCGGCCACCACCGGACACGTCGGAGCGGGTCTTGGTGCTCTGGGTGCCGGAGCGGCGAGCGGCGAGCTGGGCGGTGACGACCTGATGCATCACCGAGACGTTCGGGGTGACACCGAAGAACTCGTCGTCGAGCGTGATCGTGCCGGAGTCCTTGCCGGTTGCGGTCTTGAGCGTGACGTCGGCCATGTCAGCCTGCCTTTCCTGCGAACTGTCCGGCCTTCTTCACGGCATTGCGCACGAGAACGACACCGCCGGCGGGGCCGGGAACCGAGCCCTTGATCAGCAGCAGGTTGCGCTCGGCGTCGGACTCGACGACCTGCAGGTTCTGCGTGGTGACCTGCTCGTGACCCATGTGGCCGGCCATCCGCTGGCCCTTGAACACGCGCGCCGGGAAGGCGCACGAACCGATGGCGCCGGGCTTGCGGTGGCTCTTGTTGTTGCCGTGCGAGGCGGGCTGGCCGGCGAAGTTGTGACGCTTCATGACGCCGGCGAAGCCCTTGCCGCGGCTGGTGCCGGTGACGTCGACGATCGTGCCGGCAGGAATCTGCTCGACGGTGATCTCCTGGCCGACCTCGAAGCCGTCGACGGAGTCGAGGCGCAACTCGACGAGCCGCTTGCCCGGCTCGACGCCGGCCTTCTCGAAGTGCCCGGTCTGCGGCTTGTTGAGCTTGTTGGCCTTGCGATGCCCGAAGGTCACCTGGAGCGCGTTGTAGCCGTCGCGTTCGTTGGTCTTGATCTGCACGATGCGCATCGGTTCGACACGGAGCACGGTGACGGGAACGACCTTGTCGTCGACCCACGTCTGTGTCATGCCGACCTTCTCGCCGACGATCGATTGTTGTGCCATGGCGGCAGGTCCTTTTCGTTGTCCAAGCCCTCGGGGGCTCTCCACGCAAATGCTCCGCCGCTGCGCTGTCACGGCGTGACAGGACGAGCGTGCGGAGCACGAGATCTGGTTGTCGCTGAGCGGTTCCGGTCCCGATCGTTGCGGGCGGCCTACACAGACATCGGTTGCTGGATGGTTTGGTGGCCGGAATGCCTTCCGATCACGGCGTTGCAATGCTATGGGCGCCGTCTCGGGCTTCCAACACGCGCCAATGCCGTTTCCCGCACCCTCGACGGGGAAGGACTCTCCCATCGTGAAACCGGCCGATGTTCCTCGACTCGTCCTCGCCACCGCGTCCGTGGTGGCGCTCGCGCTTGGCACCGGTTGCGGCGCCGAGAACAGCAACAACTCGATCGTCACCACGTCGATCGGCACGGCGGCGACCGACCCATCCCCTCCGCCCTCGTCGGTCGGCCCCACGACGACGGCTTTCACGACGACCACGGAGCTCGCGACGACCTCGCCCACCGCAGTCGAGTTGGCCATCCCGACCGGCACCTTCGAGACGACCCCCGCCGACCTCTTCGTGCTCGCGCTCGACGGCGACCTCGAGTTGTGGACCGCAGCGTTGACCTCGACCCCGGTGCAACGAACGCTCGTGGCGGACTACCCGGACCCCTTCGCCGCCTTCAGTGAGGGCACCGGACCCAACGTGATCGACCACGTGGCGGGTGAGATCGGCGGAACCGTGGTGTTCGGCGACTGTTGCGAACCGATCTCCGGCAACGTGATCGCGGCACGGCGCGTGGACGACGTCGCTCCGATCTCCGGCGGCTACTCGCCGACCTTGTCACCGACCCGCGACCTGCTCGGCACGGCGAACGACCAGGTGATCACCCAGACGGCGGCCGACTCGACGGGCGCGGGTCTGTCGCGTCCGCTGAACCAGCAGCCGGATGAGCCCTACCGCAACGTGGCGGATCTGACGTGGTCGTCGAACTCGACGACGTCCGCCGACGACGACCACATGGTGCTCCTCGTCTGGGACGAGGACGGCTGGTGGCTCCACGACGTCGATCGATCGACGCTCGAACCGACCCCGGCGCTCGAGTTGGGGGTTCCGTCCGTCGAGGAGGCTCCCGACACCACCATGCAGTTCGCCGGACACGGGCCGGATTCGGAGATCGTCGTGGCGCAGGGCACGCCGGACACGACCCGTCTGCGGTACTTCGACCCCAGGACGCTCACGGAGCTGCCACAGCTCGAGCGATCACTGCCGGGCTCGGCCTCGTCGATCCGCCTGGCCGACGATGGCCTCGGCCTGCTGTGGGTCGACCGCGGCGACCTGTACGTGCTCTCCGCCGACGAGACCGCACCGCGCCGGCTCGGCCAGGACGTCCTGGCGGCGTGGTTTGCGTGATCGATACCCCGTCGTGGGCTACGGGTAGCGCTGCTCGAGCCACTGGGCGACGTGGGCCATCGCCTCGGGGCGGTGGCCCTCGAGGTAGTGCGGGGCGCCCTGCATCTCGACGTAGGTGACGTCGTCGGCGCCGGCGGCATCGACGATCTCCTTCGCCTGCCAGACCCGGATCTCGGTGTCGGCCGTCGGATGCACGAGCAACGTCGGCACCGTCACCTGCGGCATCGTGTCGGCGAGCTTGGCGCCGCTGGACAGACCCGACCACGTGCTCAACCAGCCGCGAGCGGTCATCGTCCGGGCGAGGCCGCCGCGGCCGTAGTTGGCGTCGAACGGGTCGGGGAACGCGAACAGCGATCCCATCGGCCGGTCGTCGGGGTCGATCGACACGTCGAGGTACGCCGGATCGGCGAGGGTGCGGTAGATGGTGAGGTAACTCGTGAAGACCGCCCGCCGACGCAGCTCTCGCCACCGCAGCGGATCGGTCGCCCTGTCGACGGCGCGCAACTCTGGCACCACCTCGCCGGCATCGGCGATCGACGCCTTCGCGATCGCATCGATCCGTGCGACCCGCTCCACCTGCGCCGCCCGGTAGCGCTCCACCCACGCCGGGTCGTAGCTGCACGGCTCGGGCCAGGGCCGCCAGCCGTTGTCCGGGTGGTACATGTCGAGCTCGGGGACCGTCGAGAACGGATCGTGTTCGTCGGCGACCGACGGGTCGATCACCTGCAGCATGAACACACCCTCCCCCGGATGCGCCGCCATGCCGACCCAACCGTCACCGATGCCCAGCTCGGCGTTCGCCATCGCCATCAGCGAACCACCGCCGGAGTTCCCGAGCAGGACGACGGCCTCGGCGCCACGGCGGATCATCTCGTCGTGCGCTGTCCGGACGTCGGTGATGCATGCCTCGTGGAGGCAGTCGGTGTCGTTGTTCATGTAGCGGGTTCCGAACCCGAGCACGGCGTAGCCGGCGGCGGCGAGGAGCGGGCAGGCGTAGTGCACGCTGAAGTCACCACGCGGGTGCGACAGGATCACCGCCGTCTTCCAGGGAGTGCCGACCGGCGGGGTCCACAGGATCCCCCGCACGAGCGCCCCGTCCGGCGAGACCAGCCGGATCGCCTCTCGCTGCACGGATACCCCGGGATCGTCCTCCGGTAGCGGCCAGTACCCGAGGCCAAACGGCCGGGTTCCACCGAGCATGACGTCGAGATCCTGCATCTCCGGAGGCTAGAGCTCCCGCTTCAGCCGCGACGTGGCCGACCCGAACGCGCGACGCCGCGCGGAGATCAGTCCTCGGGTCGCTCGGCCAGAGTCACCATGAGGTCGATGCGTTCGCCGTCACGCACGACGGTGATCGTGGTCGAGTCGCCGGGCTCGAGATCGCGGATGGCGGCGATGAGGCCGGTGGCGCCGTCGATCGCGGCGCCGTCGGTGGCGACGACGAGGTCGCCGGCCTCGATGCCCGCAGCAGCGGCCGGCGTGCCGGGCTCGACGCTGCGGATGACGGCGCCCTGTCCACCGTCGCGGCGGTCGTCGAGCTGCACTCCGAGATACCCCTCGCTACGTGGCTCGCCGCCGGACTGCTCGCGCAGCGCCTCGATCACCGGGAGCGCCTCCTTGGCGCTGATGGCGAAGCCGACGTTGGTGGCTGCCGACGTCGCCGTGTCGCGGGCGACGGCGGTGTTGATGCCGACCACCTCGCCCCGAGCGTTCACGAGCGGCCCGCCGGAGTTGCCCGACGAGATGGCGGCGTCGGTCTGGATCAACCCGTCGAGGAAGGTTCCGTCGGTGCCGATCGTCCGGTCGATGGCCGACACGATGCCGAGGGTGACCGAGGGGTCTCCGTCGAGACCGAGCGCGAAGCCGATCGCCACGACCTCGTCGCCGATGCGGACGCTGCCGGGATCGGCGAACACCGCCGCATCGAACTCGTCCCCGCTCATCCGCAACAGTGCGAGATCGTTGCCGGGGTCGCTCGCCAACAGCCGCACTTCGCGCGGCTCGGTCTCGCCGGCGAGGCGGACACGGATGTCGGTCGCCCCGGCGACCACGTGAGCGTTGGTGAGGATCTCGCCGTCGGAGGAGATGATGACGCCGGTTCCCACGGACTGCCCACCCGGCAGGTCGGCGCTGATCGTCACGACCGAGGCGGCCATGTGATCGATCACCTTCGCGACGTCGAGACGTCCCTCGATCGGGCCGGTCGGGTCGGAGACGTTGATCGGCTCGTCGCTGGCGCTGCGCGGGGGCTCGTCGAGCCAGTCGGAGACCTGGCTACCGACGAGCGCACCGGTGAGACCAGCGACCCAGGCGACCACGGCGACGGCGACGATCAGCATGACGCCGCGTCGTTTGGCGTGGCGCGGCGAGGGCGCCGGTGGCACGGCGGTGACACCGGGTGCCGGAGGAGGCAGCGAAGTCATGAGACCTGTCTATCCCCCGACGCGGACAGCGACCCCGTCGGGGTCGCTGTTCACACCTCCTTCACACCCGTCGCGACTCGGGAGACCGAGCGGGTCAGGCGTTCTGGATCTTGATCTCGATGTCGACGCCGGCGGGCAACTCGATGCGCTGCAGGCTGTCGATGGTCTTGCCGTTCGGGTTCACGATGTCGATCAGGCGCTTGTGCACGCGCATCTCGAAGTGCTCCCGGCTGTCCTTGTCGACGTGCGGGCCACGGATCACCGTGTAGCGGTGCTTGTCGGTCGGCAGGGGAATGGGGCCGCGCACGGTGGCGTCGGTGCGGGTCACCGTCTCGACGATCTTCTTCGTCGACTGGTCGATGATCTCGTGATCGAACGCCTTCAGGCGGATTCGGATGGTCTGTGCCATGTCAGTCAGCTCTCTCGGTCACTTGAGGATCTTGGTGACACGGCCAGCACCCACCGTACGGCCACCCTCACGAATCGCGAACCGCAAACCCTCATCCATCGCGATCGGCTTACCC
>JAWLFC010000101.1:0-10941 GCA_041685755.1 Ilumatobacteraceae bacterium | reverse complement strand
CCGCAGCGCCGAGTTCGGCCCCGACGCGCCCGCCTCACGCCTGCCCCGCACCGATGCCCAGCGCCGCTTCGACGCGCTCGCCGCCATCTTCCGCGCCGCGGCCGTCGCCCCGGCCGACGGCATCGCGCCGACGCCGGTCGTCAACCTGCTCGTCGGTGAGCAGACCTTCGAGCGGCTCGTTCAGTGGCGCCTCACGGGCGACGACCCCGGACCCGGCGAGTCGACGGACCTCGACCTCGAACGGATGGAGACCGACACGGGCGTGGCCATCGCCCCGGTCGACGTGGTGCGGGCGGCGATCATCGGACACGTGCGTCGCGTCGTCGTCGACTCGGCCGGCGTGGTGATCGACGCCGGCCGCAAGCGCCGCCTGTTCACCGGGGTCGCCCGCGAGATGGCGCTCCTGCTCGCCCACAGCTGCGATCACCTCGGCTGCACCGTGCCCGCCTCGCAGTGTGCCGTCGATCACGTCGAGGAATGGGACCGCGACGGCGGGGCGACCGACCAGGTCAACGGACGCCCCCGCTGCGATCCCCACAACGCCGACAAGTCGGCTCGCGGCTGTCGCAGCGTGCGTGACATCCATGGTCGGCCGATCGACGTGCGCGCCGACGGCACGCCGATGGTGCCCGTCGGCCGCCGGGTCGAACTCCCGCCCGACGACACGCCCGACGATGCTGCCGCTCGCGCTCCCGATGAGTCCACGGTCGACACCGACGAGTTCGACTGGCACCAGTTCGACTGGCACCGACGCTCGACTGCCGCGCCGAACGCTCCACCCGGTGTCGCCGAGTACTGGAAGGCGCAAACGACGCGAACCGAGTACTGCCGCCTGCGCACCGACTGAGCGACCCGCCACCGCTGGCGTCCGAGGGTTTGCGGGCGGCATCGACGGGCATCGTTCCATCCGATGGTGCGTCCGATGGGGCTTCGCAGCGCCGCCGACCGGCTGGCGACCGACGACGACTCGATGGCGCCGCGCGACGACGTCGACGCCGTCCACCACCAACAGAACCTCTGGATCCCGTGGACCGTCGTACTCATCGGGATCTGGTTGCTGACCGCGCCGTTCACGTTCGGCTACCTGGACGAGGCCAACTGGGTCACCCCCAACGGTGGGCGCGGCGTCTGGTTCTCCGACTCGACCCACGACGAACTCCGCGCCCAGCTGATGACGTGGTCGAACGTCGCCAGCGGCGCCGCCCTGCTGCTGCTCGGCTGGCGGATGCTGCGCCGCGGTCGCCCGGTCGAGTGGTGGCTCGCCTGTTTCGTCGGGATCTGGCTGGTGTTCGCGCCGGTGCTCTTCTGGTCGCCCACCGCCGCCGGGTTCTACAACGACTCGACGATCGGCCTGCTGCTGATCGCCCTCACGATCCTGATCCCCGGTATGCCGGCGATGGCCGGCTACATGCAGATGGGTCCACCGCAGCCACCCGGGTGGACCTACAACCCGTCGAGCTGGTCACAGCGGTCGATCCTGATCGCACTCGGCTTCGTCGGCCTGCTCGTCTCGCGGTACCTGGCGGCGTTCCAGCTCGGCTACATCGACTCGGTGTGGGACCCGTTCTTCGGGTTCGCCGGCGGCACCGAACCGGTGCTGAACAGCGACATGTCGCACATGTGGCCCGTCTCCGACGCCGCCCTCGGCACCGTCGCCTACAGCTTCGAGTTCCTGATGGGGTACATGGGTGGCCCGTCACGCTGGCGGACGATGCCGTGGATGGTGACGATCTTCGGGATCCTCGTGATCCCACTCGGCCTCGCGCACATCGCGCTCGTCATGTCGCAACCCGTCGCCGTCCACGAGTGGTGCACGATGTGCCTCGTCGCGGCGGCGGTGATGCTGCCGATGATCCCCCTCGAGATCGACGAGGTCGTGGCGATGGTGCAACACGTCCGCGACGCCAAGCGGCGCGGCGACCGCGACGGATCGCTCTGGCAGATCTTCTGGAAGGGCGGAAGCGGCGACGACAGCATCCCCGACGAACGCAGCCCCGGCATCGAGACCTTCCCCGAGCAGCCCGCTGCGGTCGCCCGGGCGAGCGTCTGGGGTTTCACCGTCCCGCCGTCGCTCGCGATCTCGGCGGTCCTCGGCGTGGCGCTGCTCGCCGCGCCCTCGGTCTTCGACGAGGCGATCACCACCGGGGCCGCCGACGTCGCCCACCTCGGTGGCGCCGCCGTACTCGTCGTCGCCGTGGTCGCGATGGGCGAGGTCGTCCGCAGCGCCCGCTGGTTGAACGTCGCGGTCGGGGCGGGCGTCGCCGCGCTCGTGTGGCTGACCGGAGCGGCCGGGGTGTACGCCGCGTTCGTGACACTCGTCGGCGTGTCGGTCGCGCTGCTCGCGGTGCCACGGGGGCGGGTCGTCGAGCGCTACGCCGACTGGGACCGCTTCATTCGCTGAGCCGACGCTCGGCGGATTACCGTCCCCTCGTGGCCGTCGGGGGACGGCGCACGAGAGGGGGACATGAGCATTCCGAAGCATCCCGACGACATCACGCCGGCGTGGTTCCGTGAGCACCTCGGGTGGGAGGTCGACCACGTCGACATGCACGAGATCGGCGCCGGCCTCGGCGTGATGAGTGCCGTCTACCGGGCCCGACTCAGCGGCGAGGGAGTCCCCGACTCGGTCGTCGTCAAGCTGACCGCCATCGATCCGGCGGCGGCGTTCACGGGCACGGTGTTGCGCATGTACAGCCGCGAAGCGGTGTTCTTCAACGGGCTCGTGAACGACGTACCGATCCGTGTGCCGGCCGGGCACTACGGGGCGGTGTCGGAGGACGGCGCCGAGTTCGTCGTCGTGATGGAGGACCTCGTCGGCAACCGGATGATCGACCAGACCGCGGAGATGACCGACGCCGACGCCGAACGGGTGATCGACGCGCTCGCGGCATGGCATGCCAAGTGGTGGAACCGGGTCGACGGCATGTGTGACTCCGGGGTCGCCGTCGCGCTCAGCGACCCGATCTACCCGGCGATGCTGCCGAGCCTGTTCGAGGAGGGGTGGGCCAAGCTCAACGCGTCGCACCACTGCGTGCCGCCGGATCCACTGCAGCCGGTCGGACCCGAGTTCGGCGCAGCCGTGGCGGCGATGCTCGCGGCGCTGAGCGAGGGACCGCTGACGCTGCTGCACGGCGACTACCGCTCCGACAACATGATGTTCGACGCCGATGACGAATTGATCCTGATGGACTTCCAGCTGATCGGTGTCGGTTCGGCCCCCTACGACCTCGCCTACTTCATCGGTTCGTGCCTCGACGTCGACGCCGCCCGCGAGCGGGAGCTGTTCGACCGTTGGACGGCGTCCCTGACCGCCCACGGGGTGCCTGCCTCGGACCTCGACGACATGTGGGACAAGTACCGCATCGCTGCGGCCTTCTGTCTCGTCTATCCGGTGGTGGCCAGCCGCGGTATGGACCTCGACGTGCCGCGAGAAGCCGCCCTGGCGAACGTCATGATGTCGCGCCAGGCCCGCGGCGCCGTCGACCTCGACTGGATGGGCGTGCTGTCGGCAGTCACCTGACCGGCGGGACCGCTCGGCCTCCGCTCAGTGCGTCGCCGACAACCCGTGACCCAGCTCGGGGGCGGTGACGTCGGTGGCCGCGTCGACCTCGACGTCGACATCGACGTGATCGCGGTGGTCCCACGACGTGAGCCGGCGCAGCATCGAGCGCTTCTTGCGCTGGTGCTCACCCATCCGCGACAGGATCGAGTCGAGCGCCGCCATCGCCTCGAGGATGTGCGGACCCTTGTTCAACATGACGCATTCGGCGCGCACCGACATCGCAGCGTCGGTCACCTCGGCCCGTGACGGCCGGCCCGTCTTGGCGAGCGATTCCAGGACCTGCGTCGCCCAGATCACCGGGACGTGGGCCGCTTCGCACGCCCACATGATCTCCTCCTGCACCTCGGCCAAGCGTTCGAAGCCGACCTCGACGGCGAGGTCGCCGCGGGCGATCATCACCCCGACGCGCTCGGAGGACATCGCCGTCAGCAGCAGCTGCGGCAGGTTCTCGAACGCCCGGACGTTCTCGATCTTGAGCACGATGCCGACGTGATCGGCGTCGCGGTGTGCGAGCTCGTGCTGCAGACGGCGCACGTCGTCGGGCTCACGCACGAACGACAGGTTGACGATGTCGGCGAGAGCGGCGACCACGTCGAGGTCGTCGATGTCCTTGTCGGTCAGCGCCCCGATCGGCAGTGCCGTGTCGGGGACGTTGATGCCCTTTTCGCCCTTCAGGTTGGCCCCACCGGGGCGAACGTCGGTGATCCGGGCGTCGAGGCGCTCGGCGGACACCGACTCGATCACGCCACCGAACTTCGCGTCGTCGAACCAGATCGGCTGGCCCGGGCGAGCGGAGTCGAACAGCTCGGGCAGCGTGCAGCCGACGACGACGGCGATGTCGTCGTTCGGGTCGTCGTCGCCGTCACCGTCACCGTCACCGTCACCGGGCGGGATGGTGGCGTCCAGCGCTCGTGTCAACACGACCCGATCGCCGCGCATCACGCGCCGAGACTGTTCGGTCGGCGCGATCGCGGTCACCTCGGCGGCGGTGTCGTTCGGGTCGTTGCGACACCACAACTCGGTGCCGTTGACGAGGTAGGTCGTCTTGGCCGAGGACACGAGGCACCCCGACGCATCGGCGCCCATCACCGTCCACTTGCGGCGGGCACCACGAGCGTCGACCAGCTCGATCAGCTCACCCGGTGCCCGTCGTGTCGCCCACGCTGCATCGTCGACGACCACGGTCGTGGGGCCGCCGGGGCGATGGGTGCTGCCGACGGACGACGCCGGCACCAGCCGCAGCAGCGCGGGCGTCAACACCTCACCGGTGACCGATCGTTCGGGCTTGATCTTGAGTGCTGCCGGACCATCCGGAAGTGGGCCGGTGCGTACCTTCGGCCCGCCGAGATCCATGGCGACGAGCGGTGCGTCGGGACGCGCCCGGACGTGAGCGACCATTCGCCTCCAGGCATCGGCGTCGTCGTGGGCGCAGTTGACGCGCGCCACGTCCAACCCCGACGCGATCATCTGCTCGACGAGGCCCGGATCGTCGGCGGCCTCGGACGGAAGGGTGACCATGATGCGGGCCAGACGGTGGGCTCCCTGGGGTCCGAGCAGGTCGGCGGCGTTGGCGGCGAGCAGGAAGTCACCCTCACCGATGCTCAATGCGGCGGCATCGTCGTCGCCGGACGACTGTCCGGTCAACGTCTCGAGTACCCGCAGCACGGCCTCGAGCGACGCCAACACGTGCGACTCGGCACGCCCGAGCGACGACAGACCGATGGCGCTGAGACGACTCTGCAGGGTGCGGATGTCGTGCTGGCGCAGCTCGACGTAGTGCACGAGGTTCGCTGCCGAGCGCCGATGGCGCGCATGGGTGGCCGCGATCCGGTCGCTCTGGGCGACCTCGGCGGTGATCATTGCATCGCGGAGGTGTCGGACCTCGTCGGCGAGCTCGGCGATCTCGCCGATCTTCTGATCGATCATCACCACGCCAACCGTAGAGACCCCGGGTGAACGCCAGGTGAACGGCCCAGGGCGGCAGGACGGTGACGGTTCGATTCATCGACCGCCGGCCCTATCGTTGCCGGTGGGTCCCGCGTGACCTCGTCACCGACCACGAAAGGAACTGACATGACCGACTCCGCCGCACCGCCGATCGACATCGGGATCCCCGAGGCCGACCGCCTTGCCGTCGCCGAGCAGCTCGGCAAGGTGCTCGCCGACACCTACACGCTCTACCTCAAGACGCACAACTACCACTGGAACGTCACCGGCCCGATGTTCAACACGCTGCACCTCATGTTCGAGGAGCAGTACAACGAACTGTGGATCGCGATCGATCTCATCGCCGAGCGGATCCGCTCCCTCGGTGAGTTCGCTCCCGGTAGCTACGCCCAGTTCGCCGCGTTGACCTCGCTGGCGGAGGCCGACGGCATCCCCGACGCGACGGCGATGCTGGCCGACCTGGTCGCCGGGCACGAGGCGGTCGCTCGGACCACCCGGACGGCGTTCGCCGCCGCTGATGCCGCCGGCGACCAGCCGACGGCGGACCTGCTGACCCAGCGGTTGCAGGTGCACGAGAAGACCGCCTGGATGCTGCGGTCGATGCTCGGCTGACCCGGCGTCGCCACCGAGCCGGACCCGAGCGCGAACTCGGGCCCGGTGAGGTGCGCTCCCGTTTGCGGGGAAAGGCTTGGATCAGTCGACACAACCGGTGACGGTCGTGCGCTGGATCCCTGTTGGTCACCTCATCGGACCCGAGATCATGGTCGCGCCATCGCCTCGAAAAGGCAAGGGACCTTGGACCGTTGCGTCTCGTGGTCGCCCGTCAGATGACGGTCGACGTCAGATGACGATGTTGACCATGCGGCCGGGGACGACGATCACCTTCTCGGGTGTCGTCCCGTCGATGATCGCGGCGATCTTGTCGTCGGCCAGCGCCGTCGCCTCGATCGTGTCGGGATCGGCGTCGGCGGCGACGTCGATCCGCCCGCGGACCTTGCCGTTGATCTGGACCGGTACCTCGACGGTGTCGTCGACCAGCAGGGCCGGGTCGGCGACGGGGAAGTCGACGTAGGTGATCGTGTCGTCGTGGCCGAGCTTGCGCCACAGTTCCTCGGCGAGGTGGGGCACGAGCGGTGCCGCCATCAACACCATCGGCTCGGCGACCTCGCGAGGCGTCGCGTCGAGCTTGGTCACGGCGTTGTTCAACTCGATCAGCTTGGCGATCGCCGTGTTGAACCGCAGCGCACCCATCTCGGTGCCCACGGTGTCGATCGTGCGGTGGAGGAGCTTGCGGGTCTCGTCGTCGGCGGGGGCGTCGACCACCGTGCAGCCGCCGGTCTCCTCGTCGACGAGGTTGCGCCACAGTCGTTGCAGGAACCGGTACATCCCGACCACGTCGCGTGTCTCCCACGGCCGTGACGCGTCGAGCGGTCCGGTCGCCATCTCGTAGAGCCGCAGGGTGTCGGCGCCGTACTGGTCGTACATGTCGTCGGGCGACACCGCGTTCTTCAGGCTCTTGCCCATCTTGCCCCACTCGCGCGTGACCGGCTTGCCCTCGTAGGTGAACCCGCTGTGGTCGTCGCCGTCGACCTTCGTGGCGTCGACGTAGATCTCGCGCTCGTCCTTGTAGGCGGCGGCCATCACGTAGCCCTGGTTGAACAGCCGGGCGTAGGGCTCCTTCGAGCTGACGTGGCCGAGGTCGTAGAGCACCTTGTGCCAGAAACGCGAGTAGAGCAGGTGCAACACGGCGTGCTCGACGCCACCGACGTACAGGTCGACGCCGCCCGGATGGTCGGGGCGGACATCGGTGCGGGGGCCCATCCAGTACTCCTCGACCTCGCGGTCGACGAACCGGTGCTCGTTCGTGGGGTCGAGGTAGCGCATCTCGTACCAGCACGAACCGGCCCACTGCGGCATCACGTTGGTGTCGCGGCGGTACACCTGCGGGCCGTCGCCGCGTTCGGGATACAGATCGAGTTCGACCTCGACCCACTCGTCGAGGCGGTCGAGCGGGCTCTCCGGATCGGAGAACTCGTCGTCGGGATCGAACGTACGCGGCGAGAACGAATCGGTGTCGGGCAGCAGCACCGGCAGCATGTCGTCGGGGAGCGCATGGGGGTGGCCATCGGCGTCGTAGACGACCGGGAACGGCTCACCCCAGTACCGCTGGCGGCTGAACAGCCAGTCCCGGAGCTTGTAGTTGACCGTGGCCCTGCCGGCGCCGTGCGCCTCGAGCCAGGCGTTCGTGCGCTCGATGCCCTCGGCGGTGTTGTCGATGCCGTTCAGGTCGAGGCCGTCGGGTCGCGACGTGTCGGCCGACTGCACGTACGGCGCATCGCCGACGTAGGCGATCGGCCACCGTTCGGTGTCGAGCGTCGGTTCGATGCCCTGCGCCTCGAACCACGAGTCGGGCGGGAGCTGGATCGCCGGGATCGGCAGACCGAACTTGTTCGCGAACTCGAAGTCGCGTTGGTCGCCGCACGGCACCGCCATGATCGCGCCGGTGCCGTAGCCCATCAGGACGTAGTCGGCGATCCACACCGGGATCTGTTCGCCGTTGACGGGGTTCGTCGCAGTCGACCCGGTGAACACGCCGGTCTTCTCGCGGGTCTCGTCCTGGCGCTCGATGTCCTTCTTCGTCGCCGCCTCCTTGCGGTAGGAGGCGACGGCGTCGGCGTGTTCGGGGGTCGTGAGCGCGTCGACGAGCGGGTGCTCGGGTGACAGGACCATGAACGACGCGCCGAACAGCGTGTCGGGCCGCGTGGTGAACACGGTGATCTCGTCGGTACCGCCGCCGGTGAGCACGACGGGGAAGTGGACCTCGGCACCGACGCTGCGGCCGATCCAGTTGCGCTGCATGGTCTTGATGGCGTCGGTCCAGTCGAGCAGGTCGAGGTCGTCGAGCAGCCGGTCGGCGTAGGTGGTGATGCGCATCATCCACTGGCGCATGTTGCGCTTGAACACCGGGAAGTTGCCCCGGTCGCTGCGCCCGTCGGCGGTGACCTCTTCGTTGGCGACGACCGTGCCGAGGCCCGGGCACCAGTTGACCGGCGCCTCGCTGATGTAGGCGAGTCGGTGGCCGTCGACGACGTCGGCGCGCTCGCCGATGCTCAGCTCCGACCACGAACGCCCGTCGGGCGTCGCCCGGCTGCCCGACTCGAACTCGGCGATCAACTCCTCGATCGGGCGGGCCCGGTCGAGGTCGTGGTCGTACCAGGCGTTGAACACCTGGCTGAAGATCCACTGCGTCCACCGGTAGAAGTCGGGGTCGGTGGTCGACACGCTGCGGCGGGGGTCGTGGGCGAGGCCCAGCCGGCGCAGCTGGCGACGGTACGTGGCGACGTTCTCGGCGGTGGTGATCGCCGGGTGCTGGCCGGTCTCGACGGCGAACTGCTCGGCGGGCAGCCCGAACGCGTCGAAGCCCATCGCGTGGAGGACGTTGTGGCCGGTCATCCGCTTGAACCGGGCGTACACGTCGGTGCCGATGAAGCCGAGCGGGTGGCCGACGTGGAGGCCGGTGCCCGACGGGTACGGGAACATGTCGAGCACGAACAGCTTCTCCCCGCGCTCGGCCGCGAGTTCGGGGTCGGCGAGCGGGCCGGCGGTGTTCGGTGTCTCGAACGTGCGGTGCTCGTCCCACCAGTCCTGCCAACGCAGCTCGATGTCCTGGGCCAGCGCCGCCGTGTACCGGTTCGGGGGCGCATCGCTGCTGGTCGTCGGGGGAGTGGCTGCGTCGTTCATACCGGCGGACCAGCCTAGGCAATGCAGATGTTGACTACGGTCCTGCGAATGACGCAGATCAACGGCACGGTGGCGGACGGGTTCGGTGCGGTCGCCGACGCCTTCGAACGCAATTTCGCCGAACACGGCGAACTGGGTGCGGCGTTCTCCCTGTACGTCGACGGCAAGGTTGCGGTCGACATCTGGGCGGGCGTCGCCGACCGTCAGTCCGGCCGGCTCTGGACCGACGACACTTTGCAGCTCGTGTACTCCACCACCAAGGGAGCCGCGGCGATCTGCGTCGCACGTCTCGTCGAGGCCGGGCTGGTCTCCTACGACGATCCCGTGGCGACCCACTGGCCGGAGTTCGGGGCCAACGGCAAGGAGGCCGTCACGCTCCGTCAGCTGATGAGCCACCAGGCCGGCTTGCCCTACGCCACGGCGCCGCTCAGCTTCGACGATCTCATGGCGGTCACCCCGGTGGTCGAGGCGCTCGCCGCCCAGGCGCCGGTGTGGGAACCGGGAACCACCCACGGCTACCACGCCGTCACGTACGGGTGGCTCGCCGGCGAGCTGGTTCGCCGGGTGGACGGCCGCCGCATCGGGCAGTACTTCGCCGAGGAGATCGCCCGGCCGCTCGGACTCGACTTCTGGATCGGTCTGCCGGAGAGCGAGGAGCCCCGAGTCAGTCGACTCGAGGCCGCGCCACCGCCGACCGACCCCGAAGCGCTGGCCATGATGATGCAGATCGCCGGTCCCGGCACGATGGGCTTCAACGCGCTGTTCATGAGCGGTGTGATGCTGGCCGGACCCGCCGATGCGTTCAACAGCCGGGCGGTGCACGCCACGGAGATGCCCGCCGCCAACGGCATCACCACGGCGCGCAGCCTCGCGCGGATGTACGCAGCCACGGTCGGCGCCGTCGACGGCGTTCGTCTGCTCGATGACGACACGGCCGAGACCGTTCGCGCCGAAGCCGTCAACGGGCCTGACGCATGTCTGGTGGTGCCGAGCCGATTCGGCATGGGATTCATGCTCGACGGCGAACTCACGCCGATGCTGTCGTCGTCCTCGTTCGGGCACGCGGGGGCCGGTGGCTCGCTCGGCTACGCCGATCCCGAGGCGAACGTCGGCTACGGCTACGTGATGAACCAGATGGCCGGCGGCATCGCCGGCGATCCGCGCACGGTGGCGCTGAACGACGCCGTTCGATCCTGCCTGTGAGGCCCCGGCGCCGAGCGGCGCGGGTGACGTGTCAGAGGTCGCCGTGGGCGACCGCGCCGGCGATGACCGTGGCGACGAGCTGGCCGTCGTGGCGGAGCACCGTGAAGTCGGCTCGCGTCCCGACGGCGATGCGGCCGCGGTCGTCGAGGCCGAGCAGGTCGGCCGGCACGCTCGTCACCGTGCCGACGGCGTCGACCAACGAACACCCGGTGAACGCCATCAGGTTGCGCACCGCCCGGTCGAGCGGCAGGGCGCTGCCGGCGAGCACACCGTCGAGCGTGCGGACACCGGTCTCGTCGTGGATCACGTCCAACCCGCCGAGCCGCAGCCGCCCGTAGGGCTCGCCGAGGGCCGCCACGGCATCTGACACGAGTGACGTACGGGTGGGCCCCAGCGCCTTCCACGCCATCGTCACCGCGGTGGCGTCGACGTGGACACCGTCGCAGATCAGGCCGACCACGACGTCGTCGTCGGCGAGCACGGCGCCG
>JAWLFC010000014.1:0-40410 GCA_041685755.1 Ilumatobacteraceae bacterium | reverse complement strand
GTCGCCGAGCTCGGCCGGCTCGGCGACGACGCGGATGCCTGGATGCCCGAGATCGTCGAGCCGATCGCCCGGATCGCCCGATCGGGCGATCCGAGCGTCGACGACGCCCTGGCGGCATGCGAACGCCTCGCGCTCACCGCCGGCGACGACCGGGCAGCGGGCGACATCGCCCGGCTGCGAGCGCGCCGCCGGCGTGACGGCCTGGCTGCCGACGAGGCGAACCCGTCGTCGTTCTCCGACGTGCGGCGCGGGCCCTCCGTCGGACGCTTCGTCGCCGACATCGAGCGGCGCATCGCCGATGGTGGCCGGTTGCTCCCCGCGGGGATCCCGCGCCGATGGCTGGGCGCCAACTTCGAGGTGCACGGGGTCCCGACCACCGCCCGCTCCGCCGTCTCGTTCGCAGTGCGGTGGCACGGCGAACGTCCGGCCGTGCTGTGGGAACAGCACGGCGAGCCCCAGCGGCTCAGCGCGCCGGGTGTCGACCCCGCCTGGGAGAGCGACGAGCCGAGCGGTGAGGCACTGTGGGCGGCCCCGCCGCAGCCGACCAGGATCGGCGTCAGCATCGACCTCGGTCCGCAGTGAGCCGAATGGCGACCCGTCCGACGACGTCGAAGAAGCGGGCGCCGACCCGAGCGATCGAGAAGGAGCTCTGGCAACGCGGTCACGACGTCGTCGTCGGCATCGACGAGGTCGGACGCGGCGCCTGGGCCGGACCGCTGGCCGTCGGCGCCGCCATCGTCCCCCGTGACACCCGCGTGAACGGCGTGCGCGACTCCAAGCTGCTGACCGAGCGCGAACGCGAGGCACTGTTCGACCGGCTCGCGCAGTGGTGCGTCGCGTGGTCGGTGGGCTCGGCGAGCCAGGCCGAGTGCGACCACCTCGGCATGTCGGCGGCGCAGAAGCTGGCGGCACGTCGCGCGATCGAGGGCCTCGGTGTCGACGCCGACGTCGCCGTGACCGACGGACGGTGGGACTTCGTGTCGCCGGCGGTGCCCCACGTCGAGCTGGCGGTCAAGGCCGACCTGCGATGCCTGAGCGTGGCGACGGCCAGCATCCTCGCCAAGGTCGTCCGTGACCGGGAGATGCGGCGCCTCGCCGAGAGCTACCCGCACTGGTCGTTCGACACGAACAAGGGGTACCCCTGTCCGGCGCACAAGTCCGCGCTGCGCGGTTACGGGCCCTCGGCGATCCACCGACGCAGCTGGGTCTTCATGGACCACGACGTCCCGTGGAGCGCCATCCGCCGCACCCCACCCGCGGGACAGTCCCGCCTGTTCTGATCACGGGCGGGCGAGTTCGGCCAGGTACCGGTCGGCCCAGCCCTTGACGTCGCTCGACCGGATCGTCTCGCGCAACGCTCCCATCCGTTCCCGGCGCTCGTGGCGGTTCATCGCCACGGCGGTGGCGATGGCCTGTTGCAGCGCGTGGTCGTCGTGGGGGTTGACCAGCACGGCGTCGGTCAGCTCCGCGGCGGCACCGGTGAACTCCGACAGCACGAGCACGCCGTCGCCGTCGATGTGGGCAGCGGCGTACTCCTTGGCGACGAGGTTCATGCCGTCGCGGAACGGCGTGACGAGCATGACGTCGCCGGCGCGGTAGAGCGCGATCAGTTCGTCGAAGGGGAGCGTCTGGTACAGGTAGTGCACGACCGGGAGGCCGATGCGGCTGTACCGGCCGTTGATCGCTCCGACGAGGCGTTCCACCTCGTGGCGTTCGTCCTGGTAGTGCTCGACCGCTTCGCGCGTCGGCGTCGCCACCTGCACGAGCACGTGGCGCTCGGGGTCGAGTTCACCCGACTCCAGCAGCGCCGCGAAGGCCTGGAGCCGCGTGCCGATGCCCTTGGTGTAGTCGAGGCGATCGACGCCGAGCAGGATCACCTCGGGATCGCCGAGGCGGGCGCGGATCTGGCTCATCCGCTGGCGCGTGGCACGCCCGGCGGCGGTCTCCTCCACCTCGTCGACGTCGATCGAGATCGGGAACGTGCCGAGACGCACCGTGCGATCACCCACGTGGAGGACGTCGCCGTCGTCGGTGTCGGCGAGCTGGTGGGCCGCAGCGGCGAAGTTGGCGACGCCGGTCGGGTGCTGGAACCCGACCAGGTCGCAGCCGAGCAGGCCCTCGACGATGGCGGTTCGCCACGGCAGGCGGGAGAACAGCTCGTAGGGCGGGAACGGGATGTGGAGGAAGAAGCCGATCGTGAGGTCCGGGCGCTGGTCGCGCAGCATCTTCGGGACGAGCTGCAGTTGGTAGTCGTGGATCCAGACCAGCGACCCCTCGGGGGCGGTGGCGGCGAGTTCGTCGGCGAAGCGTTGGTTGACCCGCTCGTAGGCATCCCACTGGTCGCTCGAGTAGGTCGACTCGCGCAGGGCGTCGTGGTAGAGGGGCCACAGGGAGTCGTTGGAGAACCCCTCGTAGTAGAGCTCGATCTCCTCGGCGCTGATCGGCACCGGGCGTAGGTCGACGCCCTCCAGCGTGAACGGATCGGGATGGTCGTCGGGTTCGCCGGTCCAGCCGACCCAGGTGCCGCCCGAGTCGCGCAGCATCGGCAGCAGGGCTCGCACGAGACCGCCCGGGCTGGGGGTCCACCCGTCCTCGGTGCGCATCACCGGCAGCCGGTTCGCGGCCACGACGATCGGTCGGTCGGTCGTGCCCATCAGCGGAGTCGGTCGAGTGCTCGTTCGAGGTCGGCCACGAGGTCGACGGCATCTTCGATGCCGACCGAGAGCCGCACGAGGTTGTCGGGCACCTCGAGTGGTGAGCCGGTCGCCGACGCGTGCGTCATGGCGCCCGGGTGTTCGATCAGGCTCTCCACCGCGCCGAGCGACTCGGCGAGGGTGAAGATCTCCGTGGAGGCGGCAACGGTCATCGCTGCGTCCTTACCCGCTGCCAACGTGAACGACACCATGCCGCCGAAGTCGCGCATCTGCTTGGCAGCGGCGCCATGACCGGGATGGTCGGGGAGCTGCGGGTACAGCACCCGCTCGACGGCGCGGTGGCCGGCGAGCAGATCGACCACGGCCCGTGCGTTCTCGCAGTGACGGTCCATGCGCACCGCCAGGGTCTTGACGCCACGTAGCACGAGGTAGCAGTCGAACGGGGCGGGCACGGCGCCGGCGGCGTTCTGGGTGAAGCGGAGCCGCTCGCCGAGTTCGTCGTCGTCGACTGCGACGAAGCCGCCGACCACGTCGCTGTGGCCACCGAGGTACTTGGTGGCCGAGTGCACGACGATGTCGGCGCCGAGCGTGAGGGGCTGCTGCAGGTACGGGGTGGCGAAGGTGTTGTCGACGACCACCAGCGCTCCCCGGGCGTGAGCGATCTCGGCGATCGTCTCGATGTCGAAGCAGGTGAGCAGTGGATTGGTGGGCGTCTCCAGCCACACGAGGCCGACGTCGTCGGGCCAGTCGGCGCGCAGCGCATCGAGGTCGGTGAGATCGACCGCCGTCCACGGGAACCCGAGTGGGGCCCACACCTTGGCGATCAGGCGGAACGTGCCCCCGTAGGCGTCGTTGCCGAGCAGGATCCGCTGGCCGGGGCGCAGCAGCCGCAGGATGTTGTCCTCGGCGGCGAGCCCGCTGGCGAAGGCCAGGCCGTGGGCGGCGTCCTCGAGCGAGGCGACCTGGGCTTCGAGCGCCGAGCGGGTCGGGTTGCCGGACCGGGCGTACTCGAACCCCTTGTGCTCGCCGACGCGCTCCTGGGCGAACGTGGTCGACAGCGAGATCGGGGTGACGACG
Source organism: Ilumatobacteraceae bacterium (assembly GCA_041685755.1). Taxonomy (GTDB): domain Bacteria; phylum Actinomycetota; class Acidimicrobiia; order Acidimicrobiales; family Ilumatobacteraceae; genus Sva-07. Next base: position 36,679 of record JAWLFC010000014.1, on the reverse strand, counting down.
GCCCCGGTCGTCGGCTCGGGGTCCTGGCCGGCGTGGATGGCGCGGGTGGAGAACGAGTGGCGTTGCGACGCCTCGATGTCACCCATCGTGCGACCCGACGAGTGCCGCCTCGGCGACGGCGGTGAAGTAGGACAGGACGTCGGTGCGGGTGAGCACACTGAGGGGCCGTCCGCCGGAGAGCACGAGCAGCGCCGGTGCCGACTCCAGCATCTCGACGGCGAGTTCGACCTTCTGGCCGACCCCGATCGTCGGTAGTTTCGGGCCCATCACCTTCTCGACCGGGGTCGACATGACGCTCGGGTCGCGGTGGATGGCCTCCATCAGCTCGAGCTCGTCGATCGCCCCGGAGACCTCGGCGGCGGCGAACGGTGGGGTGTTCTTGCACACGGGGAGCTGGCTGACACCGTTGGAGCGCATCAGCTCGATGGCGTCGGAGACCGGCTGGTGGGGGTTGACGTAGAGCAGGTTCTCGATCGAGGCGTTGCGGGTGTCGAGCACGGCGCCGACGCACTGGTCGCACTCGCGCAGGAACCCGAAGTTCGCCATCCAGGCGTCGTCGAAGATCCGCGACAGGTAGCCGCGTCCGGAGTCGGGGTTGAACACGACGACGACGTCGTCGGGCCCCGCCGCCTTGGCGACCTCGATCGCGGCGGCGACGGCCATGCCGCCGGAGCCGCCGATCAGGATGCCTTCACGTTCGCTGACGTAGCGGGCGGTGAGGAAGCTCTTCTCGTCGCTGATGGCGATGATGTCGTCGAGCAGCTCGGGCGCCCACGCCGCCGGGAAGAAGTCCTCGCCGACACCCTCGACCAGGTAGGGCCGGCCCGAGCCGCCGGAGAACACCGACCCCTCGGGGTCGGCGGCGATGATCTTGACGTCGGGATTCTGTTCCTTGAGATAGCGCGCCACGCCGGTGATGGAGCCGCACGTGCCGGCGCCGGCGACGAAGTGGGTGATCCGCCCGGCGGTCTGGCGCCAGATCTCCGGACCCGTCGTCTTGACGTGAGCGATCGGGTTGTGCGGGTTCTGGTACTGGTTGGGGCGGAATGCGCCGAGCTCGTGGGTGAGGCGCTCGGCGACGCTGTAGTAGCTCTGCGGATCGTCGGGTTCGACGGCGACCGGACACACGACGACCTCGGCCCCGTAGGCCTTCAACAGCGAGATCTTCTCCGGGGCGACCTTGTCGGTCATCACGAACACGCACTGGTAGCCGCGCTGGGCGGCGACGATCGCCAGGCCCACGCCGGTGTTGCCGCTGGTGGGCTCGACGATCGTGCCGCCGGGCTGGAGCAGGCCCTCGCGTTCGGCGGCGAGGATCATCTCGAGCGCCGGGCGATCCTTGGCGGACCCGCCCGGGTTGGTGCTCTCGTTCTTCATCGCGAACACGCACTCGATGCCTTCGAGCTCGCTGAGGCGCTTGAGGCGGACCAGCGGGGTGTTCCCGATGGTGTCGATGACCGAGTCGACGATCTCGGTCCCCGCGAGTCGTGGATCGCTCATGGACGTCGACAGTACCCGGCGGGCGTCGGCATGGCCACGTGCCGGGCAGGAATGGGCGGAACGGAGTCAGCCGAACACGCGGTTGGCGAGGCGGGCCACGGGGCCGGGTTCCGGCGGCTCGAAGCCAGCGGGGAGCAGCTCGGGGTGACGCTGGGTGAGATAGGCGACGAGTTCGCCGGCCGACGGGTTGACGAAGCCGACGTCACCGATCACCACGGTGGGCACGGTCTCGTTGCCGTTCGCGTGCTGGCGCACGACGGCAGCGTCGTCGGGATCCTCCCAGATGTCGTGTTCGACGCGCTCGATGCCGAGCTTGTCGAGCTTGCGTTGCAGCATCGCGCAGAACCCGCAGCCCGGCCGCCAGTAGAGGTCGATCCTGCTGGGGCGCTCGGGAGTCGTGTCGTCGGCCATGTCGAGTGCAACGACGATCCCCGGGAACTATTCCCGCGGCGCTGGCAGACTGTGCGCATGGCTGCTGCTGTGGATTCCGCCGTTCTGCTCGATCGTCTGACACGTGTTCGTGCGGCGATGGCCGAGCAGGACATCGACGCCCTGCTGCTGTCGGTCGGCCACGACCTGCCGTACCTCACCGGCTACACCGCCATGCCACTCGAACGCCTGACGATGCTCGTCGTGCCGCGCGCCGATCGGGCGACGATGCTGATCCCGGCGCTCGAGGCGCCGCGGGTGCGCGATCTGCCGGAGGTGTTCGAGCTCGCTCCGTGGGGTGAGACGCAGGATCCGGTCGCCATGGCGGCCCGGCTCGTGACGGGATCGAGACGCATCGCCGTCGGCGACCAGATGTGGGCCCGGTTCCTGGTGGAGCTGTTGGCGCACCTGCCCGGCGTCGAGTACACCCGGGCCGTCGACGTCGTCGGCCCGCTGCGCATGTCGAAGGACCCCGCCGAGATCGACGCCCTGGCCGCCGCCGCTGCCGCCGTCGACCGGATCGCCGGAGAGCTGCAGCGTGGCGAGATCCCGCTCGTCGGCCGCACCGAGGCCGAGGTGTCGGCCCACCTCGGCCGGCGCATCCTCGACGAAGGCCATGAGCGGGTCAACTTCGCGATCGTCGCCGCCGGCGAGAACGCGGCCAGCCCCCACCACCACGCGGGGTCCCGGGTGATCGCGGAGGACGAGATCGTGCTGTGCGACTTCGGCGGGACGATGAACGGCTACTGCTCCGACACGACACGCTGCGTGTTCACCGGTGAGATCCCCGTCGAGATCGCCGAGGCGTACGACGTGCTCCACGAGGCACAGCGCGTCGGCGTCGCGGCCGGCGTCGTCGGCACGCCCTGCGAGGAGGTCGACCGGGTGACCCGTTCCGTGATCGACGCCGCCGGCTACGGCCGGTACTTCATCCACCGCACCGGCCACGGCATCGGGCTGGAGGAGCACGAGGACCCCTACATCGTCGAGGGCAACGCCCGGCCGCTGGAGGCGGGGCACGCCTACTCGGTCGAGCCCGGCATCTACGTGCCCGGCCGGTGGGGGATGCGCCTCGAGGACATCGTCGTCGCCACCGACGACGGCCCGCGCCGGCTGAACAACTCCGACCATGCGTTGATCAGCGTGCAGTGAGTCGTCGCACCCGCATGGGCCACGTCGTGGCGACACTGGCGATCGCGCTGTCGGCGTTGCTCGTCGCCGCCCCGGCGTCTGCCGATGCCCGCCCGGCCCAGCTCGGCGATGCCGACGCCACCGCGTCCGGCACCGCCGGCACGACTGCGCTCGAGCCGATCACGCCGTGCCGGCTCTTCGACAGCCGTGAGACACCCGACGCCGGTCGTCTCGACGCCCGGACCTGGCGGATCCAGGTCACGGGTCGGTGCGCCGTCGCCGACGACGCCCGGGCCGCCGCCTTCGTCGTGACGGCAACCGGTCCGGTCGCTCCCGGATTCGTCACCGTGTGGCCGGCGGGTGGCTCCCGACCGCTCGCGTCGAACCTCAACTTCCACCGCGGCAACACCGTTGCCAACTCGGCGGTGGTGCAGTTGGGTCCGGGCGGCGCCGTCGACGTCTACGTCCACGCGGCCGTCGACGTCGTCATCGACGTGACGGCGGCATTCGTGCCGGCGGCGAGTTCGACCTCCGGTCGGTTCGTTCCCGTGGAACCGCAGCGGTTGCTCGACACGCGCGCCACCGGCCAGCGTGCCGGCGGCGAGTTGCGGATTCCCCTCCCGGCCGGCGTGCCGACCGACGCCGTTGCGCTGGCCGTCACCGTCACCGTCGTCGACGCGTCCCGTCAGGGATACCTCACCGTCCACCCGTCGGGCGCACCCCGCCCCGTGGCATCGGTGGTCAACGCCGACGGGTTGAACCGGACCCGGGCCAACGCCGTGTTCGCCGCCGTGAGCCCCGACGGGTTCGTCGTGTTCCGCTTCATGCCGACCGACGTCGTCGTCGACCTGTGGGGCTGGTTCACCGGGCCGTCGGCGCCGGACTCCGCCGACGGGTTGTTCGTTCCCCAGGCGCCGCAACGGATGTGGGACTCCCGTCAGTCGTTCGACCCGCTGCACCCCGGCGGCACGATCGAACGGTCGATGGCCGCGCCCGGTGCGGCGATCGTCGCCAACGTGACGGCCGTCGAGACGACCCGGGCCGGTTTCGTGTCGGTCTGGGCGGCCGGGACCGCCCGCCCCGTCGTGTCGTCGCTCAACCACCGCTGGCCGTCACCGGTGGCGGCGTTGAGCGTCTCGCGGCTGTCCGATCGCGGGGTCGCCTTCTACGCGCACGGCGGCGGCGCTCACGTCGTGGTCGACCTCGCGGGGTGGTTCACCGGCCAGCCGGTCGCTGCCACCACGTCGGTTCCGGCGAATCGCCCGCCGTCGGGAACGTCGCGGGTGATCATGGTGAGCGACTCGGCGTTCGCCGGCATCCGGTGGAGCGGTGCCCTCGGGCTGCTCCAGGGGGCCTCGTTCGACGCCCGACTCGAGTCGTGCCGACGCGTGATCGGGCAGTCGTGTCGGGGGCGCGAGGGATACGCGCCGCCCAACGTGATCGACGAGATCAGGTCGCTGCCGCCCGGCTACGACGTCGCCATCATCGCTGCCGGGTACAACGACTTCGCGAGCCTGTTCCCGGCCGGCGTCGACCTGGTCGTGCGCGAAGCGCGGGCGCGCGGCATCCAACGGGTGGTGTGGATGACCCACCGCGAGCTGGTCGGTTATCGGGCGCCCGGCGGCGCGACGCAGAGTTCGACGTTCGCGTCGCACAACCGGGCGCTGCGAGCCGCCGTCGCCTCGGGCCTCTATCCCGAGCTGATCCTGGCGGACTGGAACACCTACACGGCGAACCGTCGGTGGTGGTTGAGCTCCGACGGCGTGCACCTCACCGCCGAGGGTTCGCAGGCCGCAGCCCAGTACACGACGCGCACACTGGCGGCGTTGGAGCGTCGACCGTGCCCGGTCGGCGTCGGGGGCGCATCGACCCCGGGTGGTTGGTGCGCTCGCCCCGACGTCACCGGACCGCCCTGAGTGCAGCAGGGCTGTGGCCGAGGCGGCGCTCAGCTGGTCTCGAACCGGGTCTCGTCGGGGACGTCGGAGAACGCGGTCAGTTCGATCAGCAGGTCGTTGCCGTCGTACTTGGCGAGCACGCCGGAGTCGAGCGCGCAGTACGTCTTGGTGCCGCCCGACACCGGGACGTCGGCGCAGGTCGCGGGCTGGCCGGCGATCATCGACTCGTAGCCGGTGGCCGGGGCCAGCTTGCGGGCCTCGTCGACGCGCAGGCGCCGGGCCGGGCCGGAGGCGTAGAAGTCGTGGGTGAGCTGCACGTCGCTGACCCGGGCGTCGTTGATGACGGCCTCGCACTCGTCGGTGGTCAGGTTGCAGGTGGCCGCGTTGCTCGGACCGTCGAGGAAGCGGATGTCGTTGATCGTGATCGAGCGGCGGCTGTTGTCGGCCTGTACGACCGTCGCTGCCGACTCGAGGCCGCCGAGCCGGGTGAGCACGGTGAAGTCGGCGGTGAACCGGGCGATGCCGACGGCGTCGAGGCGGTCGAGGACGGCGTCGACGGCGGCGTCGCCGGTCGCCTCGACGAGGGGTTGGTCGGCATCGAAGCTGGGCCGTTGACCGGTGGCGCAGGCCGACACGGCGAGCGCGGCGACGACCAGTGCAGCGGCGCCCCACCCGGGGCGCACGGGGGACTGGATCGACTGGCTGGGGGAGGCCATGGCGCCGTCAGGCTACGGCGTTACCGTGGGCGATCGTGATCAGCTTCGATGCCGCCACCGTGCTGCTGCAGTGGGCCACGGGCGGCATGCTGTTCTGCTGGTTCACCACCCGGCGCCGCATCGCCAGCATCGGCTACGGCTGGCTGCTGCGCGGGGTGTACTTCTGCTTCGCTGCCGCCTCGTTGGCGGCGGGCCTGGCCTTCGGGGTCGTGCCACTGCGCGAGGTGGCGTCGGTCGGTGTCATGGCGGGGTGTCTGCTGGCGCTGGTGGTGTCGATCCAGCGGCGAGCGGTCGGGGTCAGCGGTGCCACCGCCGAACACGACCGGCGCAGCGAACGCGTGGCGGCGATGACCGGCATCGAGCGAACCGTCGACGCTCCCGAGCGTGCGGCGACCACCGGCGCGGAGTTCCCGCCCGTGCTCGATCTCGTGCCGGTGGCGTTCGGTGTCGTCGGGCTGTTGGCGGCCGCCGTCGACGCCGGTGGCGACACGTGGGTGGCGATCGCCCGCACGCTCGTCGGGGCCGCGTTCATCGGAGCGCTGTCCGACGCCATGCTGCTCGGCCACTGGTATCTCACCCAGCCCGGCCTGCCCCGGGTGCTGCTCAACGAGATGGTGGGGGTGCTCGCCTGGCTGTGGCCACTCCAGGTGCTGGTGATGCTGCTGCCGACCGGGATGATCGCCGTGCTCACCGGCGAGGTCGACGACGGCTGGGGAGGCATGCTCGGCTGGATGTGGCTGGCATGCTCGATCACGACGATCGTGCTGATCTTCGTCACCAAGGCCGCACTGCGCGAGCGGTACTACTCCGCCGTCATGGCTGCCACCGGCCTGTTGTACCTGGCGATCCTGACCGGCTTCGGCATGGACGTCGTGCCCCGCGCCATCCTCGCCAACGCCTGAACGTCACACCGTGCCGGGTCGAACGTGACAGTTCGTCACGTTTGGGCTGCTCACCGGTGTGGTTGACTCTTGCCATGGCACGTCCGGTGTGGAGCGGCACGATCTCGTTCGGTCTGGTCGCGATCCCCGTCAAGCTGTTCCACGCCGTGCGCCGTCAGAGCGTCTCGTTCAACCAGCTCGACGAGCGCAACATGGCCCGCATCCGATACCGCAAGGTCAACGCCGAGACCGGCGAGGAGGTCGGCGACGACCACATCGTCAAGGGCTACGAGATCTCCAAGGGTCGCTACGTCGTCGTCGATCCCGACGAGCTCGAGCCGTTCATGCCGGTGGCCACCAAGTCGGTCGACCTCGAGGAGTTCGTCGACCTCGCCGACATCGACCCGGTGTTCTTCGACACCGCGTACCACCTCGCCCCCGACGGTCCGCCGAAGCCCTACGTCCTGCTGGCGCGAGCGATGGAGGCCAGCGGCAAGGTGGCGATCGGACGATTCGTGATGCGCAACAAGCAGTACACGGCGGCGATCCGCGCCGAGGACGGGCGTCTGGTGATGTCGACGCTCGCGTACGCCGACGAGGTGATCGACCCCGCCGACATCGACGAGCTGCAGGGTCTCGACGAGGTCGAGGTCAACGACAAGGAGGTGGCGATGGCCGAGGCGCTCGTCGAGTCGCTGGCAGCCGAGTTCGAACCCGAGAAGTACCGCGACGAGTACCGCGACGAAGTGTTGGCGTTGATCCAGATGAAGGCCGAGGGTGAGGAGTTCGAGGTCCCCGAGGCCGCCGCCGAGAAGCCCGAGGTCGTCGACATCATGGCGGCCCTCGAGGCCAGCGTCGCCGCCGCGAAGCAGGCCCGGTCGCGCCATCCCGCCGAGACGTCGGCGGCGAAGAAGAAGTCGGCCTGACCGGGCGGTCGCAGCGTTCGATGACCGCACCGGTCGAGGTCGACGTCGACGGCCGCTCGGTGCGGCTGACCAACCTCGACAAGGTCCTGTATCCGTCGGGGTTCACCAAGGCCGAGGTGGTCGACTACCACCTGCGCATCGCGCCGACGATCGTGGCGCACCTCGCCGGTCGCTGCATCACGTTGCGCCGCTATCCCGACGGCACCGACCACGACGGATTCTTCGAGAAACGCTGCCCGTCGCATCGCCCGGAGTGGGTGCCGGTGGCGCTCGGACCCGGTGACCGCCGGGGAGGTATCGAGTACTGCCGGATCGAGGAACCGGCGGCGATGGTGTGGGCGGCCAATCTGGCGGCGATCGAGCTGCACGCACCGATGGCGCTGGCTGCCGACCTGGCCACGCCGCGCATCCTCGTGTTCGACCTCGACCCCGGTCCGGCGACGTCGATCGTCGACTGCTGCGAGGTGGCACTCGGCGTCCGCACCGTGCTCGATGCCGTCGGTCTCGCCGGCTGGTGCAAGACCTCGGGATCGAAGGGCCTGCAGCTGTACGTGCCGCTCAACACGCCCGGTGTGACCCACGACGCGACGGCGGACTTCGCCCTCGCCGTCGGCCAGGTGATGGAGCGCCAGATGCCTGGCCGGGTGACGACCGTGATGGCCAAGGTCGAGCGTCCGGGCAAGGTGTTCGTCGACTGGAGCCAGAACGCGCACCACAAGACCACGATCGCCCCGTACTCGCTGCGTGCCCGTCCGGACCCGACGGTGTCGACCCCGGTCACGTGGGACGAGGTCGAGCGCTGTGCCGCCGGCGACGTCGAGCTTCGCTTCGAGGCGACCGACGTGCTCGATCGGGTCGACGAGCACGGGGATCTCTTCGCCCCCGTCCTGACCCTGGAGCAGCAGCTCCCCACCGCGTCCTGACCACCGCCACGTCCGGCCGGTTTCGGGGGTCGCCGAACGGTCTACCATCTCGGTGTTGAGCGAGTTCGCCGAGTTCTCCCGCCCTGCAGGGTCCTTCGACCGCCGTCGTCTCTTCGCGCTCCTCGGCGCCGGCGTTGCCGCCGGAGCGGGTGCCGCAGCGGCGCAACAGCTGTTCGCAGCCGATCCCGGGCCGATCGACAGCAGGGCGACCGCAACCGAGCAGGCGGTCAGGCTGGAGCCGCCGACCCCGCCGGGCGGGTTCGATCCCCGCAACCTGTACGTTGCGTTGTACGGCCACCCGGGCTCCTCGGTGCTCGGCGTGCTCGGTGAACAGCCGGTGCGTGCCGCTGCCGACCGGGCGGCCGCGGTGGCGGCGCAGTACAACGGCTTCGGACGACCGGTCGTGCCGTCGTTCGAGATCATCACGACGGTGGCGTCGTCGGAGGCCGGATCCGACGGCGACTACTCCAACGAGTTCGCCGACTCGAAGTTCGTCCCGTGGATCGAGGAAGCGGACCGGCGGGGGATGTACGTGATCTGCGACCTGCAGCCGGGCCGGTCGACGTTCCCCTCGCAGGCCCGTGAGATCGAGTCGCTGTTGCGGTATCGCAACGTGGGCCTCGCGCTCGACCCGGAGTGGCGGGTCGGACCGAACGAGCGTCCCGGCGGCGGGCGCATCGGCACCGTCGACGGGAGCGAGGTCAACCAGACGATCGACTACCTCGACGGGGTGATCCGTCGCTTCGGTCTGCCCCCGAAGATGCTCGTCGTGCACCAGTTCACCGCGTCGATGGTGACCAACAAGGCGGTCATCCGGGGCACGGACAACGTCATCGTCGTGTTCCAGATGGACGGCTTCGGCACGCTCGAGTTGAAGCTCGGCTCCTGGAACCGGATGGTCGCCGACCTGCCGCCGGGAGCGCTCGTCGGCTGGAAGAACTTCTACGACGAGGACCGCCCGACACCCACGCCGTCGCAGACGATGGCGGTCACGCCGACGCCGGTGTACGTCAGTTACCAGTGAGATGACGCCGGCGAGGCGCCGGCGCCGGTCATCATGGACCGGTGTCTGCTCGACCGGTGACGATGATGACGACGGCTGTCCTCGCGCTCGTGCTCGGCGCCTGCAGCTCGCCGACCGCCCGCTCGGACGGACCCGTCGCCGAGCCGATGCCGGTGCCGGCCCCGTCGCCGTCGTCGACCGAGCTGTTCGACATCGCCGACCGTGACCCGCTGCCCTTCCCCGGCTACGACGTCACCCGGGTCACGATCGCTCCACTGCCCGGCGTCGACCCGCCCGCTGAGCCCGATGCGCCACCGCTGACCGGGTGGGCGGCGTTCGACGCCGAGCTCGCCGGCACGATCCTCGGTGGGGGTTCGGACGCGATGTCGGTGGCCGTCGCGATCGACGGCGAGATCGTGCACGAAGCGGCCGTCGGCGCCCGGGTTCCCGACACGTTCCAGGCGGTGACACCGAGCGACCGCTTCCGCATCGCCAGCATCTCCAAGGTGATCACGGCGATCACGGCGCTGTCGCTGGTCGAGGACGGCCTGATCGGCCTCGACGAGCCGGTCGGGCAGCGGGCGGCGTTCGAGGCCGGCGTCCTCGCGGCGAGCGACCGTGCGGCCGGCGTCACCGTCCGGCAGCTGCTGACCCACACGACCGGCTTTCCCCAGTACGAGAGCCTGTTCTTCCGCAATCAGGTCGGTTCGTGCGAGGAGGCGGCTGCCGTCGGTCTCACCCGCTCGATGGGCGGCGGCGGGTTCCGCTACAGCAACATGAACTCCTGCGTGCTCGGGTTGGTGATCGAGAACGTGACCGGCACGAGCTACGAAGCGGTCGTGTACGAACGATTGCTGACACCGCTCGGCATCTCGGGAATGCGGCTCGCTCCGACCGACGACCCGGGGCCCGGTGAGGTCGAGCACCGCAGCGTGCCCGGACGCAACTACATGGAGGTGCTCGGCGCCGCCGGCGCGTGGGTGGCGACGCCGAGTGACCTCGTCAGGATCATCGACTCGCTCGATCACGACACGCCGGGGTGGAAGCCACTCGCGCCCGAGACGGTGGCGTTGATGAAGACGAGCGTCACCGATCCCTCGGCTCCCGACCGTGGCTACGGGATGGGGCTGATCCTGTACGGCGGGGGAGCGGCCGGGCACACCGGCACGATCGAGAGCACGCACGCCATGCTGTTCGACCGCGCCGACAACGTGACGTGGGCGGTGACGGTCAGCGGCGAGAACCCGAGCGACACCGTCCGCCTCGCCGGCATGGTCGACCGGGCGCTCGCCGCCGGGGGCTTCACGCCCGGCTGAGTTCGGCTCGCGGGCGCCTGCGAACATGGGGCGATGGGTGCGACGACACCGCTGACGGTGATCGGCGGGTACCTCGGCGCCGGCAAGACGACGTTGGTCAACGGGTTGCTGCGCGAGCCCGGCGGCCGCCGGATCGGGGTGATCGTCAACGATTTCGGCTCGATCGCCGTCGACGCCGATCTGCTCGCCGGGGCGACCCGCGACGGCGACGTGATCGGCCTCGCCAACGGCTGTGTGTGCTGCACGGTCGGAGCCGGCCTCCACGAGGCGCTGGCGTCGATCGTCGAGCGCGACGTCGACCACGTCGTGATCGAGGTCAGTGGCGTGGCCGATCCGGCCGTCGCCGCAGCGTGGGGCACCGTGGCCCCGTTCGAGCCGGCGGGGGTGACGGTGCTCGTGGCCGCCGACCAGATCATGGCGCTGCGACGCGACCGGTACGTCGGCGACGAGGTGTGCCGTCAGGTCGCCGGTGCCGATCTCGTGCTGATCACCAAGACCGACCTCGTACGTCCCGAGACCCTCCCCGCGATCGAACGATGGCTCGGCGACCGGAGCGAGGCGCCCCGACTCGACGTGGTCGACGGCGACGTGCCCGCCGATGTCGTGCTCGGGGTTCGCCCTTCGGGTGTCGCGGCGCATGCCACCGGCGACTCCCACGACGGGCGCTACGTGACGTGGTCGACGACCCCGTCGGGCCCGGTCTCCCGTGGGGCCCTCGAGACGATGCTGGCGCAACTCGATCCGGGGGTGCTGCGCCTCAAGGGGTGGGTGACGCTCGATGACCGGTCGAGCGTGTTCGTCCAGGTCGTGGGCCCCAACGTGGAGATCCGACCGGTGCCGGCGGGGGCACCGCCGATGCTCGTGGCGATCGCGCTGGCGGGCACCCCCTCCCCGTTTGCGGGGCAGTTCGGTTGAGCCGGCCACCCCTTCGTCGTTTGCGGTGCAGGTTGGTTGAGCCGGCCCAACCACACCGCGCCGCAAACGTGATGGGGACGGGGGTCAGGACGGGCGGTTGGCGGCGAAGGGCCGGCCGCCGACGACGGTGCCCCACACGCCGATGTCGCGGATCGCCATCGGATCGACCGTCAGGGGGTTCTCCTCGAGCACGGTGAAGTCCGCCGCCTTCGCGCACTCGATCGTGGCGAACTCGGCGTCGAGGTGCATCTGGTACGCGGACCCGAGCGTCACCGCCCGCAGCGCCGAGTGCGCCGAGATGCGCTCGTGCTCGCCGAGCACCCGACCCGACGGCGTCACCCGGTTGACGGCGCACCACATCGTGTGCAGATGGCCGAGCGGCGTGACGTTCGCGTCGGAGTGCAGCGAGAACGACACCCCCTCGCGCTCGGCGGTCTCCGCCGCCTCCATCCGCCGTGCCCGCTCGGGCCCGACGGTGATGTCGTGGTGCTGGTCGCCCCAGTACCAGAGATGGTTGGCGAAGATGTTGGCGCACATGCCGAGCCGCGCCATGCGCCGGTACTGCGCCGCCGAGGTGAGCTGGCAGTGCTGCACGGTGTGGCGATGGTCGAGCCACGGGTGCTCGATGACGAGCTGCTCGACGGTGTCGATCCAGGCGTCGATCGTCAGGTCGCCGTTGCAGTGGGCGTGGATGTTGATGCCGCGCTGGTGGAACGGGCGGGCGATGTCGACGAGCTGGTCGGGCGGCACCATCCACTGCCCGTGGTCGGTGCCGGTGTAGTAGCCGGGCCAACCCATCTTCGCCGTGAAGCCCTGGATCGAGCCGTCGAGGATCAGCTTCAGCCCGGCGGTGCGCAGCTTGTCGGTGTCGGTGGCGGCGAGTTCGAGCAGCAGCTCGGCGGCGTCGGCCCAGTCGGTGCCGCCGGGCGGCATGGCGTGGACGTGTCGCTGCAGGATGCGCGCCGGGTAGTCGTCGGCGTCGATCACCTCGTGCCACCGGGACTGATCGTCGGGCCGGGACAGGCCCGGGCTGCTGAGATCACACAGCATCGTGATGCCGGTGTTGGCACAGATCTGGCCCAGGTTCTCCAGCGCCCGACGGTCGCTGAGCAGCCGGAGGATCACGCCGACACCCGATCGGGCGAGAGCGATCGCCGGCATCTCCTGCAGCTCGCCGTTCGGCTCGCCCTCGGCGTCGCGGGCCACACCGGGGGTGGTGGCGTCGCGGGTGATCTCGTGACGCTCGAGCATCGCCGTGTTGACCGTGGCGAGGTGGGCACTGGCGTGGAACACGAAGATCGGACGAGTCGTCGAGACACGGTCGAGGTGGTGGCGTGTCAACCGCTCCTCGCCGGTGAAGTAGATCGGGTCGAACCCGCCGACGACGATCGGTTCGCCCGAGCCCGGGGTCTCGGCGTCGACCTCACGGAGACGTTCGAGCAGCGCGTCGTAGGTGCGGATGCCCCGGGCCGTCCCGCCGTCGACACGGTGCCGGTCGAACCAGCCGACGTAGGGGATCAACGAGAACGCCCCCTCGAGCGTGTGGCCGTGCGCCTCGATCATCCCGGGAACGAGGACGTGGTCGGCGAAGCGCCGGTCGAGCTCGTGCGGCCCCCAGCTCGCGCACTCCTCGAGCGACCCGGCGGCGAGGACCCTGCCGTCGCGCACGGCGACCGCCTCGACCTCGGGCTGGGACGGGTCCATCGTGACGATGGTCCGCGCCGGAAAGACGGTGATGTCGCTCACGTCCCGACGGTACTTCGCGGGTCGAGCGGTGGCGCCGTTCGGGTCAGCTCGACACCCCGCACACGAGATCGCGGTTGAGGCAGACCCGCACCTCGTGCTCGAGCGCCTCCTGGTCCCACACGTTCCAGAAGTCGGCGTGCGCGGTGCGGACGTCGCCCGAGGACAACGAGAGTCCGTCGGGATCGACAGCGGGGAAGTCGATGGCCATCTGGAGCTCGGGGATCGGCACCGGGTGCGAGGCCGGGCAGGTGCCGTCGTCGCTCTCGGCCACGTGGTCGCTCGCGAGGCCGGTCGCCAGGCGTCGGCCGTCCCAGCAGTCGGGGAACGTCACCCACAGTCGCAGCGCGGTGTCGGCCGTCGCGAACGGACCGTCACCGAAATCGATCCGGCAGTCCGGCGGACTCGGCTCCCGCCGCGAACCGGTGCTGCACCCCCAGGCGACGACGTCGAGCGGTTGCTCCTCGGTCGCCATCGGGTCGCCGGCGACCATCATCAGACCGGCGGGGTAGGGCTCGACGGCCGCCGGGTCCGCACCGGGCCCGGGCCGGTAGTAGGCGATCAACTGCGTCGGTTCGATCACCGACCCGGAGGCGTCGAGCAGAGCCGGCGCCCAGTACGAGGCCGTGTCGCTGCGGCGCTCGCACGAGGTGTCACTCGACACGATGCGGTCGTAGTCGGGGTCGGATCCGACGTCGACGTTGCCGAAGAACAGGTGCTGGTGGCTGCCCCCCGGCTCACCCGGGTGCACGATCGGATCGTCGAACGCGACGTGGCTGAGTTCGCACTCGACGATGAACTGCGCCACGTTGCCCTGTGGTCCTCTCCGCAGTGGATCACCGGGCTCCGGTGCTCCGACACCGTCCGAGCCACCACACGACGCCGCGAGCGCGACCGCGGCGACCAGGCCGCCGAGGCGGGCTCGCCGATGTGTCACGACGGCCCCGCTGTCAGCCGGTCGTCTCGAAGAGCGGTCCGGTCGGCCGGGCGATCGAGCCGGTGTCGAACGTGCCCGGCAGGCCGACCGCCGGGTTCGCCGGCGCGTTGGCGGGATCATCCATCCCCGGCAGCTGTGGCAGCGGCGGAAGCTCGGCGATCTGGTAGTCGATGCCCTCCGGCGGCTCGAAGGTGACGATCTGGACCGGATCGAACGCATCGATCGACCAGTCGCCCGACCCCTCGCCGTCGCACGGCGCCAACGTCTCGAGGGCAGCCGGTTGGCTGGACGAGAAGATGTTGCCGCTGAAGCAGTTGCCGAGCTCCTCGGTCGGCGCCGCGAAGCCCGAGTTGACGAGGTCGGCGATCCCGCTGGCGCTGACGTCGTTGTCGACCACCCGGTTGGAGTACGGGTCCCAGACGAGGAACGTGTCGGCCACGAGGTCGGCGGGAGTCACCTCGCTGAGCGGCTGCTCGCGCTGGACGTCGCAGGGCGTGTCCCACTCGTCCTGGCTCGGGACCAGATCGTTCGGGTTGTCCTCCGGAAACGGCGCGATGGCGATGCCGGCGCGCTCGTGGTTCGCGACCAGATTGCGCTCGACGATGTTGCGACTCGAGCCCGCCACCGTGATCCCGGTGCCGAAGGCGATGTTCGCGATGGTCTTGGCCGGCGAGTCGGCGTTGCTGTTGTCGAGCACGACGTTGCCGATGATCGTGGTGTCGCGGCCGGGATAGCACAGCTCGTAGGTGCCCGAGCTCGGCACGATGCCGGCGCGGTTGTCGTTGAACTGCGAGTTGACGATCGTCAGGTTCCCGCCGGAGTTGGTGCCCGAGTAGCCGAGGCCGTTCCACTCCATCCACACGTCGTTGACCAGGGCGTTGCACGGATTGCACTGCCCGATGTACAGGCCCGAGTCGGGGCTGCCGGCGGCGTAGGAGTGTTCGATCACCCCATTGACGCTGTCGAAGGCGTAGATGCCGTAGTCGCCGGTGCGCTGCGACGTGAGGTAGGAGCCGCGATATCCGTCCGCTTCGATCCAGTAGAAGGCGTTGGTGGTGTAGTTGACGGCGGTCATGTTCTCGACCGCCACGCCGTCGGCACCGAGGATCCGGATGCCGTTCTCGAGTTCGAACTCGCCGTCGAGGATGACGCCGTTGCGGTCGAGGCCCCGGATCGTCAGCTCGTCGGTCGACACGTCGACCGCCTCGTTGTAGACGCCCGGCTCGATGAGGACGAGATCACCGGGCGTCGCGGCATCGACGGCGTCCTGGATCGTCGGGTAGTCGCCGGGCACGCGGCGCACGCCGTCGCTCGCCGCCTCGGTGGTTGCCGGCGCCTCGGTGGTCTCCGCGGCTGGCGCCTCGGTCGGCTCGGGAGCGTCGGTCGACGCGACGGTGTCCGCCGCAGCGTCGGTCGTGTCGGCGGTGTCGTCGGAGCCGCCGCAGGCCGCGACGACCAGGCAGGCGCCGATGAGTGTGGCAGCCGCGCGTCGTCGCGTCGTGAGTGGTGAGCTGTTCATCTGAGTGTCTCCTTGGGCAGCGAGCGGTGGGTTCTCATTCGGTGACCACGATCGTGCCGATCATGCCGAAGTCGGATGTTCCGTGGAGCGAGCAGTAGTAGGGATAGGTGCCCGGGGTGTCGAACACCGCGCTGTACACGTCGCCGGGCGCGAACCCCTCGACCTCCACGCCCCAGTCGAACGTGCCGTCGGCCGGCAGGACGTTGTGGTCGTTGCGGCCCCGGTTCTCCCAGCGGATCTCGGTGCCGGCGCTGATCTCGATCTCCTCGGGCAGGAACGAGTTGTCGCGCGCGAGCACGTCGACGACGATGCCGTTCGCTTCGACCACCCGATCGGTCACCGTGGCGGTTGACTCGGCGATGCCCGCTTCGTCCATGTCGGCCTCGTCGGCAGCGTTCGTGTCGTTGTCTGCGGCGTCGGCGGCGTCGGGGCCGTCGGCGCCGCAGCCCACGAGCAGCACGGCCATCGTGATGCTGATCGTCCAGGAAGTGAGCGCCGGTCTCGTGCACATCGGTCCGAAAGCCTGACAGATGACCGCGCCGGTCGCGAAACCGGTCGCCGGCCCGGTCTCAGCTCAGCGCCGGCCCGACGGTCTCGGCGACGAGGTCGAGATGATCGAGGTCGGCGAGGTCGAGCACCTGCAGGTAGACGCGTTCGGCGCCGGCGTCGCCCCACGAGCGCAGCGTGGCGGCGACCTCGTCGGGCGTGCCGGCGACGCCGTTCTGGCGCAGCTCGTCGGGTTGGCGTCCGATCGCCGCCGCCCGCCGCTCGACCTCCGCCTCGTCGGCGCCGCAGCAGACGACCAGCGCGACGGAGAACGTCATCGACGCCGGATCCCGGTCGATCGCCTCGCACGCCGCACGCACCCGGTCGCACTGGGCGACGAAGAAGTCGCGAGGGACGAACGGCGTGTTGAACTCGGTGGCGAATCGCGCCGCGAGGGCCGGTGTCCGCTTCGGTCCGCCGCCGCCGACGATGATCGGCACGGGCGACTGCGCCGGCTTGGGCAGCGCCGGCGACGCCGTCACCGGGTAGTGCCCGCCGGGCGACTCGAACGTCTCGCCGACCGGAGTCGCCCACATGCCGGTGATGATCTCCAGCTGCTCCTCCAGACGGTCGAAGCGTTCGCCGAGCGGCGGGAACTCGATGCCGTACGCCTCGTGTTCCTGTTGGTACCAGCCGGCGCCGAGGCCGAGTTCGACGCGCCCGTTCGACATGTCGTCCACCTGGGCGACGCTGATCGCGAGCGGGCCGGGCAGGCGGAACGTCGCCGAGGTCACCAGCGTGCCGAGCCGGATCGTCGTCGTCTCCCGTGCGATCCCGGCCAGCGTGACCCACGCGTCGGTCGGACCCGGCAGGCCGTCGCCGTCGCCCATCTTGAGGAAGTGGTCGCTGCGGAAGAACGCTCCGAAGCCGAGCGTCTCGGCTCGCTGGGCCACGGCGAGCAGGTCGCCGTACGACGCGCCCTGCTGGGGTTCGGTGAAGATGCGGAGGTCGGCGAGTTGCATGTCTGCGACAGTAGAGGACGAGCTGCGCGACACTGTCGGCCATGGCCGCACTGCACCAGCACCGCCGTCCCGTCGACGACGTCATCGCCGATCTGACCGACAAGCGCGTCAACGACGTCAAGTGGGCCGACGGCCGGACGTTCGGGATGGTCTACGACGGCGGACCCTCGGTCCACGAGGTCGCCGAACAGGCCGCCCGGCTGTACCTCCACGAGAACGCGCTCAACACCCAGGCGTTCCCGTCGCTGGGCGAGATCCAGCGCGATGTCGTCGGGTGGACGGCCGGACTGCTCCACGGCGACGAGGCCGTGGCGGGTTTCCTCACCTCCGGCGGCACCGAGTCGATCCTGTGCGGCGTGCTCGCCGCCCGTGAGCGAGCCGCCGCCGAGCGGGGCATCACCGAACCCGAGATGGTCGTGGCCGAGTCGGCGCACGCCGCGTTCCACAAGGCCGCCCACAACTTCGGCCTCACGCTGCACAAGGCACCCGTGAACGACGACTGGACCGCCGACGTCGACGCGATGGCGGCGCTGTGCAACGAGAACACCGTGCTGGTCGTCGGCTCGGCGCCGCAGTACCCGCAGGGCGTGCAGGACGACATCCCGGCGATCGCCGCCCTGGCGGCGTCGTACGGAGCCAACTGCCACGTCGATGCCTGCATGGGCGGCTTCGTGCTGCCGTTCGTCGAGATGCTCGGCCGCGAGGTGACGCCCTGGGACTTCCGGGTCGAGGGTGTCACCACGATCTCCGCCGACATCCACAAGCTCGGCTACGCCCCCAAGGGTGTGTCGGTGATCCTCCATCGCACCAAGCAGTCGCGCGCCTACCAGACGTTCGTCTTCGACGGGTGGCTGGGCGGGTTCTACGCCTCACCGAACATGCAGGGCACCCGCTCGGGTCTGCCGATGGCGTGCGCCTGGGCGGTGATGTCGCACCTCGGCGTCGAGGGATATCTCGACCTCACCCGCCAGACGCTGGCCAACGCCGACGCGTTCCGAGCCGGGGTTGCACAGATCGACGGCATCCGGGTGCTCGGCGACGGCCGTTTCCACCTCGTCGCCATCGCTGCCGACCCGACGTTCGAACCCGAGATCGACATGTTCGCCCTCGGCGACGCCCTGCTCGCCACGGGCTGGTACCACGACCGTCAGGGTCCGCCCGACAGCCTCCACTCGACGATCAGCAACACCAACACCGGCGTGATCGAGGGGTATCTGAACGACCTCGCCGGCTGCGTCGCCGCCGTCGTCGGCACCCGCACCGACGACCGCAGCACCAACTACGCCACCCTCGAGTGACACCGACGCCGGGTCAGTGGACCTGGCGGGTCTCGCCGGCCCAGAACGGTTCGCGGAGCTTGAACTTCTGGAGCTTGCCGGTCGCGGTGCGGGCCAACTCGTCACGGAACTCGACGCGCTTGGGGCACTTGTAGCCCGCCAGCTTGGTCTTGGTGAACGCGATCAGATCGGCCTCGGTCAGCTCGCTGCCCGCCGCCGTGACCACCAGCGCCGTCACCAGCTCGCCCCACTTCTCGTCGGGGATGCCGATCACGGCGACCTCGGTCACGTCGGGGTGCTGGAAGATGGCGTCCTCGACCTCGATCGACGACACGTTCTCGCCGCCGGTGATGATCACGTCCTTCTTGCGATCCGAGATCGTGACGTACCGGTCGTCGTCGATGAACCCGCCGTCGCCGGTGTGGAAGAACCCGTCGTGGATCGCCGCCGCCGTCTGGTCCGGTTGCTCCCAGTAGCCGGCCATCACCATGTTGCCGCGCGCCAGGATCTCACCGTCGTTGCTGACGGCCATCGTGCAGCCGACGACCGGCGCTCCCGCCCGGCTGAGCTTCTGGGCGCGCTCGGCCGGCGCCAGATCGTCGAACTCGGCACGCGACCGGTTCATCGTGATCACCGGCGTGGTCTCGGTGAGGCCGTAGATCTGCACGAACTCCCAGCCGAGTTCGGTCTCGCAGCGCTCGATGGTCCGCGTCGGCGGGGGAGCACCGGCCACCACGATGCGGACCTGCCCGCGCCCGGGGACGGGCCCGCCGGTGTCGGCCTCCCAGGTGGCGGCGGCGTCGAGCACCATGTTGAGCACCGCCGGTGCTCCGCACATCAGCGTCACGCCGTGCTCCTCGACCCGACGCAGGATCTCGGCGCCGTCGATCTTGCGGATGATCACGTGCCGTGCCCCCATCCCGGTGACGGCGTAGAGCATGCCCCACCCGTTGCAGTGGAACTGGGGGAGCGTGTGCAGGTAGACGTCGCGGTCGCTCACGCCCATGTGCCAGCCGAACACGGTGGCGTTGAGCCACAGGTTGCGATGGGTCAGCTGCACGCCCTTCGGTCGAGCGGTGGTACCCGAGGTGTAGTTGATCGTGGCGGTCGCGTCCTCGTCGGGCTCCCACGGCTCGGGTTCGACGTCGAAGCGCATCACCGCGGCATCGGCCTCGGCGCCGATGACGAGTTTGTGCTCGCACTCGACCTCGGCCATGGCGTCGGCCAGCTCCGGGTCGACGAGCAGCACCCGAGCACCCGAATGGGCGACGATGTACTTCACCTCCTCGGCGACGAGGCGGAAGTTGACCGGCACCAGGATGCGTCCCGAACCCGACACGCCGAAGAGCGCCGTGAGCAGGCGCGCCGAGTTGTGGCTGACCATCGCCACCCGCTCGCCGACCCCGATGCCGAGCGCGTCGAGGCCCGCGGCCATCGCCCGTGCCCGGCGTGCCATCTCGGCGTAGGTGATCGACCCCCACGACTCGGCGGGCTGGTCGGGCTCGTCGACGATCGCCACCCGGTCGGGGTAGACCAGCTCGGCGCGCCGCAGGAAGTCGTTGACCGTCAATGCCACCTTCATGACCGCAACCTATTCAACTCCTGGCGTTCGTCACGACCCGCCGGTCCGAGCCCGAGATGTGAGGGGCCAGGGGCGTTGGCGTTCCATCGTCAGGGCGAGGTCGAGCAGCAGGGGCTCGGCGAAGTGGCGGCCGACGATCTGCAGCCCGATCGGCAGCCCGTCGAGGAAGCCCGCCGGCACCGAGATCGCCGGGTTGCCGTGCAGGTTGGCGGGGAACGTGAGACGGCCGTTGTTGCCGGCCCCCGCCTCGATGCCACCGAACACCGACGGCAGCGGCCCGTCGGCGTCGAAGGCGACGTCGGGGTTCGTGGCGGCGATCACGAGGTCGACGCCGTCGACCGGATCGAAGATGCGCGCCATTGCCTCGTTGACCTCGGTGCGGCGCCGCTCGATACGGGCCCGAGACGTCGCGTCGTACTTGCCGGCCGTCGCCTCGAGCCCGTAGCGCATCTCCGGCGTCAGGTCGTCGGCGCAGTCGGGCCACCGGTCGGCCAGGGCGGCCTGGATCGAGATCATCCCCGAGATCGACCACGCGCCACCCATCCGGGGCACGTGGGTGTCGAGCCCCACGATCCGCTGCAGCCCGCAGTCGGCGATCAACTGCGTGGCCGCCTCCTCGAGCAGCTCCCACATGATCGGCGACACCGCCGCCCCGCCCCAGTCCTCGACCACGGCGACGCGCAGGCCCCGCAGCTCGTCGAGGTGGGTGCCGAGGCCGGCCTCCCAGCCCTCCACGCGCGGGAGGCTCAACGGGTCGCGCGGGTCGTGGCCGTTGGTGACGTCGAACCAGCGGGCCGTGTCGCGCACCGATCGGGCCATGCACCCCGTCGACACCGTCAGGTTGCCGTACTCGGTGTGCGGGCCGCGAGGGATGCGTCCGAACGTGCCCTTCAGCCCGACGAGGCCGGTGAAGCCGGCCGGGATGCGGATCGATCCACCGCCGTCGCCGCCGGTGGCGATCGGATAGATGGCGCCGGCCACCGCTGCCGCCGATCCCCCCGACGAACCACCCGGCGTGCGGCCGTGCTGCCACGGGTTGTGGGTCGTGCCGTGCAACTTGGTGCGGGTCACGTTGACGCCACCGAACTCGCTCGCCGTCGTCTGGCCGGCGAGGACGGCACCACCCCGGTCGACGACGCGGCGCACCATCGTGGCGGTGTGGGCGGCGATGCCGTCGCGCAGCGGTACCGACGCCTCGGTGTCGGGCCATCCCTCGACCGGCGTCAGCTCCTTGACGCCGGTCGGCACGCCGCCGAACGGCAGCGACACGTCGGCGGCCGCCGCCGCTGCTCGGGCCGCCTCCCGGTCCTCGAAGCAGACGGCGTTCAGGTCGCTCGCATCGACGGCCGCGAAGACCGCCTCCAGCTCCTCGATCGGTGAGCGTTCCCCCGACCGGAACGCCTCCACCAGACCGACTGCATCACCGTCCCACGTCTCGATACTCATGGGCCCGGACTGTAGGTGGCGCCTACGATCGGCGTCGCCATGGACTCACGTACCTTCCTCGGGCTCGAACCGACCCACAACCCGTTCCGCTGGAAGCTGCCCGTCACCGAGGGCATCTCGACGACCGGCAACTTCCTGTTCGGCGGTTCCGGCCTCGCCGCGGCGATCTCGGCGATGGAGGGCACCTCGGGCCGCCAGTGCGTCTGGGCCACGGCGCAGTACCTGTCGTACGCGAAGCCCGGTGAGGCGCTCGACATCGACGTGACGATCGCCGTCGACGGCCACCAGATCACCCAGGCCCGCGCCGTCTGCCACGTCGCCGACCGGGAGATCCTCACGGTCAACGCCGCCCTCGGCGACCGGCCGCTCGACGCGACCGGACAGTGGGAGACGATGCCGACCGGCATCCCGACGCCCGACGAGTGCCCGACCCGGCCGCACCACTCCGACTGGTCGGGCACGATCAACGACCGTCTCGAACAGCGCCTGGTCAAGGGGCGCAGCTTCGAGGGCCTCGACGGCAGCGAACCCGGTGACGGCCAGACGCTGCTGTGGGCCCGCCTGCCCGACGTGATCACCGGCGTCGACGCCACCTCGCTCGCCGTGCTCGGCGACTTCGTCCCGATGGGCATCGGTCAGGCCCTCGGCGCACGCGCCGGCGGCAACAGCCTCGACAACACGCTGCGGGTGTGCCGGATCGTGCCGACCGACTGGGTGCTGATGGACATCCGCGTCCACGCCGTCGAGCGGGGCTTCGGCCACGGTCTCGTGCACATGTTCGCCGAGGACGGCACCCTGCTGGCGACGGCGAGCCAGTCGGTGATCGTCCGATTCTGGAAGGGCGGTTGACCGCTGCCTAGTGTCGGCACATGACGCTGCCGACACGCCCCGGAATGACCGTCCCGCTCCCCGGTCCGCTCCACAGCCATCGCGACAAGCTCAGCGCACTCGCCGACATGGGCTACACCGACATCTGGTCGGCGGAATCCGACGGCGCCGACGCGTTCACCCCGCTGGCCCTGGCGGCGGCGTGGGAGCCCCGACTGCGTCTCGGCACGGCGATCGTGCCCGCCTACACGCGGGCGCCGGCGTGCATGGCCCAGAGCGTCGCCTCGATGGCCGACGCTGCCCCGGGCCGCTTCGCGATCGGGATCGGGTCGTCGAGCAACGTGATCGTCGAGCGCTGGAACGACGTGCCCTTCGAGGAGCCGTACAAGAAGGTGCGCGACGTGGTGCGGTTCCTCAAGGACGCGCTCGCCGGTGAGAAGATCAAGCACGCCTACGACACGTTCGAGATCAACGGCTTCAAGCTCGGCGTGCGACCCGAACAGACCCCGCCGATCCTGGTCGCCGCACTGCGCGAGGGCATGCTGCGCCTCGCCGGGCGCGAGGCCGACGGCGCCATCATCAACTGGTTGTCGGCCGACGACGTCTCGACCGTCGCCCCGATCGTCCGTGACGCCGCCGGCGGAGAGGAGCGCGAGATCGTCGCCCGCATCTTCTGCTGTCCGAGCGAGAACGCCGACATCGTCCGCGCCGCCGCCAAGTTCGCCATCGCCGCGTATCTCAACGTGCCGGTCTACGCCGCGTTCCACCAGTGGCTCGGGCGCGGCGACCAGTTGCAGGGGATGTGGGACGCCTGGGCCGCCGGCGATCGCAAGGCGGCCCTGGCCGAGATCCCCGATGCCGTCGTCGACGACCTGGTCGTCCACGGCTCACCCGCCGAGTGCCGAGCCAAGATCCAGGCCTACTTCGACAACGGCGTCTCCACGAGTTCGCTGGCGATCCTGCCCCTCGATCCCGCGCTCGACCACTGGCAGGCGATCACCGACCTCGCTCCGAACACCGGTTGACATCACGCGGCTCGATCGTCGCGCTCGCCCAGCATCCGCCGGATCTCGGCGACGTGACGCAGGCCGCGTTCGCGGGTCTCCCGGCTGAGCAGGAACCGTGCCGGCACGGTGGCGGTCGGCAGGAGCGTGAGCTGTTCGGCCCCGGCGGTGCTGGAGGTCGTCGTGGTGTCCATGCGAACCATGATGACGACACCCTGTGACAGGGTTGCCGAGCCGGCATCGCCCCAGCTCAGCGGCATCGCCGACGAGCGACGCCAACTCAACCGAGCGCCATCAGCGCGATCCCGCCGACCACACCGAGGATGCCGATCATCTGCCACCAGCGCAGGGTGTCCTCGTCGAACGCCGCGGCGAGCGTGGCCGAGACCGCCGGGAACATCGAGGCCGACACCGCGACCGCCGCCAGCGACCCCTGCTGGGCGCCGAGAGCGAACGACACGATGGCGAGCGACCCGCACGTCCCCGAGATCAGCATCGGCCCGAGCAGCGGTGGCCGCGGGACCCGGGGGACGCCACGAGCCGTGGCCAGCGCCACCATCACGCCCAGTGCCACCACCCGCTGGCCTGCCGGCGCCCACGCCCCGCTGTCGGCGCCCGCCTCGCCGACCATCGCGAACGACACGCCGAACAGCACCGCTGCGGTCAGCGACAGCCACACGCCTCGGCGCAGTGTCCCCCGCAGCGCCGGGGAGTACATCACGAGCAGCAGGCTGGCGATGGCGATCACCACCCCGACGGCGACCAGACCCGAGGGGATGTTGCCGCGCACGATGTCCCAGCCGAGGGGGATGAGCGCCGCGCCGAGCGCCACCAGCGGACCGGCGACCGCCGCCGACGACACCGACATCGCCTCGTACAGCAACGCGAGGGCGATCCCGACGATCAGCCCCGAGGCAGCGCCGAGCGCCAGGTCGGAGGCAGCGAACACGCTCGGCACGATCGCCAGGAGCGCGATGGCGGTCACGGCACCGCCGAGCATCGCGCCGCTCGTGGCGGTGACGGCATTGGAGCGACGGGTGCCGTAGCGCCCGAGGAAGTCCGAGCACCCGATCAGGACGGAGGCGAGCGCCCCCAGGACGATCGGCACGAGTGGCGCCCCGGCTCAGCCCGCCGAGTCGCCGACACGTCCGGCGTCACCCAACCGGCGCAGGCGCGCCGCAGGATCCTGGCCGTAGAACGAGCGCAGCTCGGCGTACAGCGCCGGTTCGTGCTCGCTCAGCTCCGACGGACGGTTGAAGAAGACCTCGGTCGCCACGGCGAAGAACTCGGCGGGATTCGTGCCCGCGTAGGGTCGTAGTACCGGCGATCCCTCGGCGCGCACGCTGTCGTAGGCGGCCGTGCAGACCTCGACCCAGCGCGCTCGGGCGGCGTCGTCCTCGAGCGGTGGTGTGCCGTCGGTGACGCCGTCGAGCATGTCGAGCTGATGGGCGAACTCGTGGTACACGACGTTCATGCCGCTGGCGGGGAAGCGGGCGCCGCGCCGGGCTGCACTCCACGACAGCACGACGGGCCCGCGGTAGTGGGCCTGTCCGGCCAGGGTCTGCACGCCCGAGGAGCGTACGCTGCCACCGGCGGAGAACTCGCCGTGCAAGCGGACGGTCGACGGGTGCACGATGACCGACGTGAGCTGGGGATACTCGTCGAGGTCGAGGCCGAGCAGCAGCATCGCGGCCTGGGCGGCGATCAGCACCTTGATCGGCTCGGTGAGCTCGAACCCGCGCGACGCCTCCCAGCGCGTGCGGTGGAAGAACCGGGCGACGAGGTGTTCCATGCGGGCGCGGTCGGCGTCGTCGAGGAGGCTCCAGTGCTCGAAGCCGGCCTCGAGGACGGGCCGCCACGACGCACGGAACTCGGCGTCGGTGCGCATCGACGCCAGTCGACGACGGAGCCAGGACCGCATCGTGGTCAGCGAGTGTCGGTCCGGTCGGTGATCACCGAAGGGATCCGGTCGTCGCCTCCGAAGTACTCCGCCAGGCGGTGTCGGGCGTCGTCGCCGAACAGGATCTCGGCCACGTCGTGCAGCCCCGACGAGGCGGCGATGTCGTCGTCGGACACGACCAGTTCGATCTTCGAGCGTCGCTGCATGAAGTCCTCGAGCTTGGTCACCATCTCCGAACGCGCCGCCGAGTACAGCTCGACGCGCAGGTAGTCGGCCGAGCCCATCACGTCGTCGGCCATCGTCGGGTCCTCGCGGATCGCTTCGAGCATGCTGAACGCCCGGCGCCCGTAACGTCGCCACAGGCGGTCGGTGAGCGGTTCGGTGTCGGCCCTGGTGCGGTAGCCGTCGAGGCGCATCAGACGGGCCTGGCGGTAGAACTCGTCGCGGGTCGCCGCGGCCGGTTCGCCGTACCAGTTGCGCAGATCGGGCTCGAGCGGCACGCCGAGCGCCTCGATCTCGTCGGCGACCTCCTCGCCGACGTTGAGACAGTCGGTGAGCTTGCCGCCGAAGATCGTCACGATGCCGCGGTCGCGGTCGCTCTCGACGGCGTGCTTGCGGCTCAACTTGGTCCAGTCGACCTCGCGGTGGTCGGTGGGCTCGGAGCGCCGGAACCACCGGCGTCGGGCGGGGCGGTTCGACACGACGAGCGGGCGCACACCGGTGCGCTCGGCGATGATGTCGTCTCTGGTCAATGGTGTCTCGAGGTCGAGACGGTCGTTGATCTGGCCGAGCAGGAAGTCGATGTCGTCGTCGGTGACCTCGGTGAACGGCGTGTCGACGCGGGTGTCGGTCGTGCCGATCACCGACCGGCGACCCATCGGGATCACGTAGAAGAGCCGCTGCGTGTCGTCGAAGAACGCCAGCACCCGCTGGTGATCGTGGGTCGTCAGGCGCGGCACGACGAGGTGGATGCCCTTCGAGTACACGATGCGGTGGTCGGTGCCCACCCCCCACTGCTCGTTGAGGGCGTCGACGAACGGCCCGGCGGCATTGACGATCGTCGTGGCGCTGACCGTGAACTCCTCGTCGCGATCGACGTCGCGAACGGTGGCGACCCAGCGGCCGTCGACGCGCTCGGCCGACACGAGCTCGACGTAGTTGGCGGCGGCCGCCCCGGCCTCGATGGCGGCACGGACGAACGAGAACACGAAGCGGGCGTCGTTGTCGACGAGGATGCCGTCGTAGTACTCGATGCCGCCGGCGACGGTGGTGGTGTCGATCGCCGGCTCCTCGTGCTCGATCTTCGCTGCCGACAGCAGCCGTGGCGGCTTCGTGCCGAACTGGCCGATGATCCAGTAGCCGAGGGCGCCCAACGCAGCGAACCACGGCTTGTAGGGCGCCGAGTCGTCGAGCGCACCGTAGAAGCCGATCTGGCGGATGTTGGCCGGGTAGGCCCGCATCAACCGGTTGCGTGACCGGCACAGCTTGAACACGAGCCACAGCTCGTAGTTCTCCAGGTACTTGAAGCCGCCCCAGACGAGGTTCGAGGAGGCGGAGCTGGTGAAGCTGGCGAAGTCGCCGCGTTCGATCACGGCCACCGAGGCACCCCGGCCGGCCAGCGACGCCGCGGCCACGGCACCGTTGATGCCGCCACCGACGACGAGGGTGTCGAAGTGCTCGGTCCGCAGACGCTGGAGGTGCCGGCTGCGCAGGCTCATGCGAGCACGATCATGATCGAGGCGACGACACTGACGCCGCCGACGGCGAGTGGGGTGGCGTACGACGCCCACGGCGGCAACGCCTTGTAGGACGGTGCCAGCATCACGAGCGCGCAGATCGACCCGGCGATGATGCCGCCGAGGTGGCCGCCGATCGAGATGCCGGGGATGGCGAAGGTGATGAACAGGTTGAGGATCAACGTGGCGCCGAGGCCGGTGCTGAACGGGTTGATCCCCCGCCGCCAGAGGCCGATGGTCGCCGCACCGAGGAGGCCGAAGACCGCGCCCGAGGCGCCGGCGGTGATGCCGGGCCCACCGAGGAACACCACGCCGAGCGAGCCGCCGAGCAGTGACGCCGTGTACAGCAACAGGTACTGCACCCGGCCGATCGCCGGTTCGATCATCTGGCCCAACACGTAGAGGAAGTACATGTTGAACGCGATGTGGATGATCCCGAAGTGCATGAAGCCCGACGTCACGAGCCGGTACCAGCCGTCGGGCTCGGTGACGAAGAGGTCGTCGGAGCCCTGCCAGAGGATCGGCTGCTCCAGCACGTCGCGGCTGAGCCCGAAGCGGAGGTGGGCGTCGGTGACGCCGCCGCTGAGCGCAGCCGGATCCCGGGTGATGAGCAGCACCGCCACGAACACGGCGAGGTTCATCGCGATCAGTGTCGTGGTGACCAGGATCGGCTGACGCGCCGACCAGAACCGTGCCCGGGTGGCGACGTCGGGCCGGCTCGCCCTGACGCACTCGACGCAGCGGCTGCCGACGTCGGCCTGCACGAGGCAGGCTTCGCACGCCGGCTTGCCACAGCGGGTGCAGCGGCGGCCGGCGGCGCGATCGGGGTGGCGGTAGCAGGTGGTGGTCGCCCGCTGTGGCGGCGTCGGCAGGGAACCCGGCGGCCCCGTCGCCGGGCGTGATGCCCCGGGCGGGCCGGTGGGGGGCGGCGGCGGCAACGGCACGCGACCAGGGTACCGAGGGCTGCGGCTTCCCGCAGCCCGAGACGGCGGAGTCCTCGTCGCTCAGAGGGGGGTCGACGCGACGAGTTGGTCGGCCGGACCCGCAGGCGCCAGCAGGTTGCCCTGGACGGCGTCGCAGCCGGCGGCGCGGAGGTGATGGAGCTGGTCGACGTCGCTGACGCGCTGGGCGACGACGCGCATCTTGAGGGCATGGGCGAGCAGGACCACGGCGCGCACCAGCCGGGTGTCGGCGTCGGAGGAGCCGATCGGCAGACCGAACGCGCCGTCGAGCTTGAGGATGTCGGCGCCGATGTCGGTCAGCACCGACAGGGCGTTCGAGCCGGTCCCGAAGTTGTCGACGGCGATGCGCACGCCGAGCCGGCGCAGTGCTCGCACCGACCGGTCGACGTCGGCGTTGCGCCCGAGCAGTGCGGTCTCGCGGGCTTCCAGCACCAGCTGGCGCGATGTGAGCCCGTAGCTGCGCAGCATGCCCATCACGGTGTTGACGAAGCTGGAGCTGGCGAGCTGGACGCTCGACACGTTGACGTGGACGGCGAAGTCGTCGCCGATGACGCCTCGCTCGGTCCAGAGCCGCGTCTCGAGCATCGCCTGTTCGAGCACGAACTCGCCGAGCTGGCCGATCGACCCGGCCTCCTCGGCGATCGAGACGAACTCGGCCGGCGAGATGGCGCCGTAGTCGGGATGGTCCCATCGCACGAGGGCCTCGGCGCCGATCGCCTCGTGGGTCACCGTCGAGAACAGCGGCTGGTAGTCGATCGTCAGTCGGCGATCGCTGATCGCCCGGACCAGCTCGGCGGCGAGCTCGGCTCGCTCGCGCGCCGCCGAGCGCATCTCCGTCGTGAACAACACGCTGCGGCCACGGCCGGCGCTCTTGGCCTCGTACATCGCGGTGTCGGCGTTGCTGATCAGCGCCGATGCCGCCGAGGCGTCGTCACGGGCCATGACGTCGTCGTCCGAGATCGCCACACCGATGCTCACCGACAGCGGCAGGTCGAGCTGCCGCAGGCGAAGGTGTCCGGTGAGCGCCCGTCGTGCCCGATCGGCCAGATCGAGCGCCTCCTGAGCGTTGTGCAGGCCGGTGGACACCACGAGGAACTCGTCACCGCCGATCCGGGCGACCTTGTCCTGGGGTCGGATCGAGTCGGCGAGTCGTTCTGCGGCCGAGATCAACAATCGATCGCCGATCTGGTGGCCCAGCGCGTCGTTGACGACCTTGAGGCGGTCGAAGTCGACGAAGACGGCCGCGACGTGGCCGGGTCGTCCCCGCTGGTCGCCCAAGGCGTGGGCGAGCGTCGTCAGGATCTGGCGGCGGTTGGCGAGACCGGTCAGCGGGTCGTGGGTGGCGCGGTGGCGCAGGCTGGCGGTGTTGCGGCGCGACACCGTCACGTCGTGGGCCACCATTCCGATGAATCCACCGCCGGTGATCGCCGTGTCGTGGCGGGTGGCGACGGTGGCGCGAAACGTCCGCAGGTCGCCCATCGGATCGATGTGGTCGACGTCGCCCTGCCAGACGCCGTCGGTGCGGCCGGCGACGAGATGCCGCGGCGCGTGGTCGAGCATCGAACGCAGCACGGCGTGGCTCGCCGAACCGACGGTCATCGACTCTGCCGATTCGGCGCCGAGCAGCTCGAGCGCTGTCTCGTTGGCCGCCCGGACCGTGCCGTCGAGGCCCAGCACGAGCACGGCCGTGCGGTCGGCGTCGAGCAGCTCGCGTACGGCGAGGGGCAGCGTCAGCGCAGGGTCGAGCCCGACACTCAGGGGTTCCTCGTTCTCGCTGTCGGGCACGTCGTGCTCACTTCCGTTCGATGTCGTGCGCTGATCCCCGTCGATCAGCGCTGATACGTCCCGTTCAGGTCGGTCGACCCGATCGTGACGATCTCCACGGACTCCAGGAACTCGTTGGCAAGGGTTCCATCGGCAACTTCGAGCGCAGTGTTGAGCGCGTACGCGGTGAGCCGGTAGAGATGGGCGTCGCCGCCGGGTGGAGGGCAGGGGCCGCTGTAGCCGATCTCACCGAAGAAGTTGAGTCCCTGCACCGCGCCCGGCGGGACATCGCCCTCGGCGATCGCGATCTCGGCGGGGTCGAGGCCGCCGATGACCCAGTGGACGAACGGTTGTCCGTCGCTGACCGCGGAGTCGTCGACCATCGCCACGGCGATCTCGACGGTGCCCTCGGGGACCCCGCCCCAGCTCAGCGGCGGCGAGATGTCGGCGCCGTCGCAGGTGTACAGCGGATCGATCGCGCCGCCGGGGAGCCACGGACCGGTCAGCGAGAAGTCCTCGCCGGTGTCGACGACGTCACCGGGGAGCGCCGCGTCGGTCTCGACCGGGTCGGAGCCGAACGCGTCGATCGTGGTCGTCGGGGCCGGCAGCGGGTAGTCGGCCGGGTCGTAGGGCTGCAGCTGCTTGCCGTCGCCGGTGTCACAGGCCGCCAGCGTCAGCGACGCGACGACGGCGACGGCGAGCAGTGAGAGGGCGCGATCGGGCAGCACCTGGCGGATGGTATGCGCGCGGTCGGCCTGTCGCGTGACAGTCCGACGGTGCGACTCGCCAGCGGTAGCCTGCCTCGGGTGACCGAACGCCTGACGTTGTTGACCGTTCACGCGCATCCCGACGACGAGGCGTCGAAGGGCGCGCCGACGTTGGCGAAATACCACGACGAGGGTGTCCGTACGGTGCTGGTCTGCTGCACCGGCGGCGAGGAGGGCGACCTCCAGAACCCGTCGCTGCGCGAGGAGGGCCAACCGTTCCACGGTCTCACGCCCGAGCAGGAGCGCGAGCTCGTCGCCTCGATGCGCGAGAGCGAGCTGGCGAAGTCGGTCGAGGTGATCGGCTTCGACGTCGTCGAGATGCTCGGCTACCGCGACTCGGGGATGGCGGAGACCGAGGCCAACGAACACCCCGACTGCTTCCACCAGGCCGACATCGACGAGGCGACCGGCCGGCTCGTGGCGATCGTGCGTCGAGAGCGCCCGCAGGTGATCATCACCTACGGCGACGACCAGTCGGGCTATCCGCACCCCGACCACCTGCGGGTCCACGACATCTCGGTGCTCGCGTTCGAGCGGGCCGGCGATCCCGACTGGTATCCGGAACTCGGCGATCCGTTCACGCCGTCGAAGCTGTACTACTCGGTGTGGGCGAAGGCCCGGATCCTGGCGGTCCACGAGATGATGCTGAAGCTGACGGGCGAGTCGCCGTTCGACGACGACTGGCTGAACCGGCCGTGGCAGGACCATCGGATCACCACCAAGATCGACGTCACCGGCTACATGTGGGCTCGGACGCAGGCGCTGCGGGCCCACGCCACCCAGGTCGACCCGAACGCCGGCTGGTGGTTCGGGATCGACGACGACCGGCTGACCGAGGCCTACCCGTGGGAGGACTGGATCCTCGGCCGCTCGCTGGTCGGCCCGATCCCCGCCGACGACGGCGAGCGCGACCTGTTCGCCGGGGTGCGCGAGCGGGTGGCGCCGTGAGCGTGCAGTACCGCGTGGTCGTGGCGAAGAAGGACGAGCGCGTCGACGGCCCCGACGACGCCGAGGTGGTGTTCACCGTGCCGCTCGTCGATGCGGCAGCGGAGGGGTTCGACCCGACCGTGGCCTACATGCGCGGGGTGCTCAAGGCGTCGGGCCCGTCCGGGGTGATCCTCGACCAGCTCCGCTCCGGCGCTGCTGCCACCGCCATCGCCCGGCTCACCTGAGCCGGTCTCGGCCGAACGGCGTCATCCGGCGCGCATCGCGTCGCGCAGGGCCCGGTAGCCGATGAGCGTGGCGCCGCTGGCGTCGAGCCGTGAGCGCAGCTCGTCGCCGGTGACGAGGGCGAGATCGTCGATCCAGCCCTGGGTGAAGTCGCCGAGCGCTCGGACCTCGGGGGAGTCGATCGCCGGCTGCACGTGGATCTCGGTGACCCCGGGCTCCAGCGCGTCGATCGCCGCGAACACCCGGTCGGCGCTGCCGGCGCGCCAGTCGTGGTCGAAGTGGTCGGGGAAGACCACCCCTTCGTCGGCGGCGAGGCGCCGGAACGGGAACCCTGCCTGCTCGCTCGTGATCGTCGACGGCAGACGGATCGGGAGCGCGAACTCGACCGCCAGTTCGAGATAGACGTCGAAGAACTCCGGGCGCAGCGTGATCGCCGTCAGGTGTGGAGCGAGATGGGTGACGTCGAGGCCCCAGGCCAGCGCCCGTTCGATCTGGGCCCGCAACTCACGGAGCACCTCGCTGTGATCGGCGTGCTCCCACAGATCCTCCAGCGTGCGCGGGAAGCCGCCCTCGCCCGACTGGAGTGACGGGGCGTGGGTGATCGGCCCCCACCGGTAGCACTCGTGCTCGGCGTTGAGCGTGAGATGGACGCCGAGGTCGTCGTCGGGCCGCGCCAGGCGAGCGGCGTTCGAGGCCCACGGCGCGGGCACCATCAGCGAGGCGCACGTGGCGACACCGGAGCGCAGCGCCTCGAACACGCCGACGTTGGCGGCGTGGCACGAGCCGAGGTCGTCGCACGAGACGATGACGAGTCGATCGTCGGGTGAGTGGCCGAGTCGTTCGGCGAGGGAGATCTCGTCGCTCACCGCGGCGACGCTACCGGAACGCGTCGGCGCTCGGGGCGGCTCACGGCGAGCAGGCCGCCCACAGGCCGAGGTCGGCGGCCTCGGCGGCTCGGGCAGCGGCGGCGATGTCGCGGGCGAAGGTCGTGTTCGGTTCGAACGACATCGGCGTGGCGTGGCCTCGCCGGACGATCTCGAGATTGACGAAGGTGGTCGGGCGGCCGTCGTCGTCGACGAGGTGGACGTAGCCGAGCAGTCGGCCGTAGTCGTCGCGTCCGACGATGTCGCGTTCGATGTGGACCAGTGCGCCGGGCGGGAGCAGGTCGGTCGTGAACGCGCTGGCCTCGGGTCCGTGGCACTCGACCGGCGAGTCGGGTCGTTTCGTCTCGGGGGTGTCGATCCCGATCAGGCGGACCCGTTCGGTGCGGCCGCCGATCTCGACGTCGATCGTGTCGCCGTCGACGACCTCGACGACGACGGCGAGCCCGTCGGCCGGCCGGTCGCCGTCGGTGCACGCGACGACCACGAGGGCCAGGAGCGAGATGGCGATGGCGCGCCGCACCGCGCCGTTCTACCGCCCGATCCCCCCACCCGGTTTGCGGCGCGGTTGCGTCGGACCGGGCCGACCACCCCGCGCCGCAAACGTGAAGGGATGGTCAGATGCGTTCGATGATCGTGCCGGTGCCGAGGCCACCGCCGCAGCACATCGAGATCAGCCCGTAACGGCCACCGGTGCGCTCGAGCTCCCACAGCGCCTTGGTCATCAAGAACGCGCCCGTGCCGCCGAGCGGGTGGCCCAGTGCGATGGCGCCGCCGTTGGGGTTGGTCTTGTCGAGGTCGGCGCCGACCTCCTTCGCCCAGGCGAGCACGACCGACGCGAACGCCTCGTTGATCTCGAACACGTCGATGTCGTCGATCGACAACCCGGTCCGCTTCAGCAGGTGCTCGGTGGCGTCGATCGGTCCGGTCAGCATCAGCACCGGGTCGGTGCCGACGAGACAGGTGTCGACGACACGGGCCTTGGGGGTCAGGCCGAGCTCGTCGGCCTTCTCGGCGGTCATCATCATGATGGCGGCGGCGCCGTCGGAGATCTGCGAGGAGTTGCCGGCGGTGTGCACGCCGTTCTCCCGCGCCACCGGCTTGAGCGTGGCGAGCTTCTCGAGCGTCGTCTCGCGCAGGCCCTCGTCGCGCTCGACGGTGTGGGTGGTGCCGGTCGGGTTGCCGTCGTCGTCGAGGTCGGGTGCCTCCACGGTCACGTACTGGCCGGAGAAACGATCCTCCGCCCACGCCTGGGCGGCGCGCTGCTGGCTGGCGAGGCCGAACGCGTCGGTGTCGTCGCGGGTGACACCCCATTTGTCGGCGATGCGCTCAGCGCCCTCGAACTGCGAGGTCATCTCGTACTGCTCGAAGTAGGTCGTCGGGATCGGACTGCCCAGGCCGAGACCCTTGCCGCCGGCGCTGCCGATCGGGATCCGGCTCATCGACTCGACACCGCAGGCGATGGCGATGTCGACGACGCCGGCGCCGACGAGCGACGACGCGAGGTTCGTCGCCTGCTGGCTCGACCCGCACTGCGTGTCGACGGTGGTCGCCGCCACCGACAGCGGCAGTCCGGCGGAGAGCCAGGCGGTCCGGGCGATGTTGAAGGTCTGCTCGCCGACCTGGCTGACGCAGCCGCCGACGACCTGGCCGACGCTGGCGGGGTCGACGCCGGTGCGCTCGACCACGGCCTTCTGCACGGTGGCGAGCACCTCGGCGGGATGGAGGGTGGACAGGCCGCCCCCACGCTTCCCGATGGGGGTGCGGACGGCATCGACGATCACGACTTCGGACATGGCCCCGACTCTAGATCGGGACCCGGCCGCCGACTCCTCCCGGAGTCTCACTCGTGGAGCCACTCCTCGATCAGGCGGCGGGCGACGGAGATGCCGGGCGGGATCGTCGGCATCGAGTCGCGTCGGTACCAGCCGGCGTCGGCGATCTCGATCTCGTCGAGCAGCAGCTCGCCGCTGTCGTACTCGGCCCGGAACCCGATCATCAGGCTGTGGGGGAACGGCCACGGCTGGCTCGCCCGGTAGTCGACGTTGCGCACGCGGATGCCGACCTCCTCGGCGACCTCGCGGACGACGGCGCCCTCCAGGTCCTCGCCCGGCTCGACGAACCCGGCGAGGCAGGAGTACATCGGAAGTGGGAAGTTGACCCCGCGGGCGAGGAGCGCCTCCTGGTCGGGGCCCGGCTCGCCACGGGTGACGAGCACGATCATCGCCGGCGCCACCCGGGGGTACGCCACCAGCGCGCATACCGGGCAGCGCATGCCTCGTTCGCCCGCCGACGGCTCGGTCGGCGAGCCGCAGCGGCCGCAGAAACGGTGTGTGCGTGCCCACTCGACGAGCTGCACGGCGCGCCCCGCCGCCATCCACTCGCTCTGCGCCGCCCGCCCGAAATAGCTGTAGAGATCGAGCGCTGCGCCGTAGGACGGGTCCTCCGCTTCGGGTGGCACGTCGACCGCCCACCAGGCGTCGCCCTCGACGATCCCGACGACGTGGCGCTCCCACGACTCGTCGGCGACTGCGGTGTCGACGAACACCGACGCACCGATGACGTGGACATAGCGGTGAGCGCCACCGTGGTCGGTCGGCTCCACGTTGAGCGCGGCGTACAGATCGGCGGAGTGCGGACGCGGGTTCATCGGCGCCATGCGTACCACGCACCGGTGGGCCGGGCTCCTACGGTGGTGGCATGGAACCCGACCTGCACCCGGACGTGATGGCGCTCGCCCCGCTGCTCGGAACCTGGGAGGGGCGCGGCGAGGGCGAGTACCCGACGATCGACGACTTCGCGTACCTCGAGTCGATCACGTTCTCCCACGTCGGCAAGCCGTTCGTCGCCTACACCCAGCGGACGCGCCATCCCGACACCGGCGCGCCGATGCACGCCGAGGCGGGGTACCTGCGGGTGCCGATGCCCGGCAGCATCGAGATCGTGATGGCCCAGCCGACCGGGCTCACCGAGGTCTACGAAGGTGCCGTCGTGACCGCCGACTCGACCCTCGTGATCGACGTGCGTTCGACCGCCGTCGTCCCGACCCGCACGGCCAAGGAGGTCACCGTCACCGAGCGGACGATCTCGCTGAGCGGCGACGACCTCCACTACACGTTCCGCATGGCCGCGGTCGGCCAACCCCTCCAGCACCACCTGAGCGCCACGCTCCACCGCGTCTGACCCGCCGGGAATACGGCCCTGCGGTGACGGGTTGTGGTGATCGGTCGATACATTTCGGCCAACAGATTCGAAGGGGAGTATCCCTCGAGGTCCGTCGTCAGCACACACCGTCTCCGGATCCCGGCAGACGGCGTCGGCGGGGCCAGCCCACCCGGGCGGAGAGACCTTCGGTGAACCGTCAGCGTTTGTCGAAAGTTGAACATGCACACCTCGAACACTCTCAAGACCGTCGTCCTGCTGTCCGGCCTCGCCGGGTTCGCCCGCCGGGCCAACATGGCGATGTTTGCGAGCCTCTTCGGCGGGAACAACGACGAGGATGCCCCGAACCCGGCCGTCGCCCTGCTCCTCGCCATCGTCGCACCGATGGCCGCGGGCCTGATGCAGATGGCGCTGTCGCGCTCGCGTGAGTTCGAGGCCGACCGGATCGGCGCCGAGCTCCAGCGCATCGCACGTCTGCTCGGCACGCGCCGGCAGGTCGCCGCGTGACCGTGTCCGCCATTGCGTCGGGCATCGACGCCGACCCGTCACTCCCGACCGACTGGCACCGCCGTTCGGTCGAAGCCGTGCTCGCCGAGATCGGCTCGTCGTCCGATGGCCTCGACGACGCCGACGTCGGCCGTCGCCGCGAGCAGTTCGGGCCGAACGAACTCGAGGAGTCGGGAACGACCAGCCGGCTGCAGCTGATCTGGGGCCAGATCTCCTCGGTGATGGTCCTGATCCTGATCGGCGCCGCCCTCTTGTCGTTGGCGCTCGGCAAGTTCCTCGAGGCCGGCGCCATCGGCGCCATCGTCGTGCTCTTCACCGCGCTCGGCTTCTACCAGGAGTACCGCGCCGAGC
>JAWLFC010000191.1:0-2677 GCA_041685755.1 Ilumatobacteraceae bacterium | reverse complement strand
GGTCGGTGATGCCGCGGACGGCGAACACGGTGACGGTGGCGAGGATGCCGAGGATGACGATGACGATGAGGAGTTCGACGAGGGTGAAGCCCTTGTCCTGCTTGTTGTTCATTGGTGGTTCCTTCCGCTCTTTGGTTGGGTGCTCCCGGAGGAGACGTTTCTCACGATGCGCTCCGTGAGAACCATCTCCCGTTGCGCAGTTGTTTCTTCGGTCACCCCGCAGCGTTCTTGAGCACGAAGTCGGAAAATCCCCAAAGATCAACGAACCGTCATGACGGGCTCAAGCGGGTGTGCGCGCGCGCCGAAAGAGATACGTGCGCACGCAGTGGGCGTCGCACCTCTCATACCGCCACAGGGGATCACGACATCATGTTCGGCAAACCACGAGACATCGACGACACCGACACCCTCGACCCGACCGACGGCTTCTTCGGCGACGAGACCGCCGCCGAGGCCATCGTCGAGGTCCACGACCTCCAGCACCGCGTCGAGCAGGTCGAGGCACAGATCAACAGCCAGTTCACCTCGCTCGCCACCTACGCCCAGATCGCGCAGGAGCAGGTGGAGATGGCCCGCGCCGAGGCCAAGTCGGCCACCGAGCGCTCCGAGCAGCGCCTCACCTCGCTGATCGAGCGCGAGCGCACCGACCGCATCATGTCGTTCACCGGCGAAGCCCCCGCCGGCTCGGCCCCGGACGTCACCGCCCGCCTCGACGCCCTCGAGCACTCCGTCGCCCAGATCCGCAAGGGCCTCGACGACTGCCTGACACGTCAGAAGGCGCTCGCCGACGCCATCACCACCATGTTCGACCGCCTCGCGCCGCAGCCGGTCGAGACCGAGACCGTTGCAGCCCACGACGAGCTGTCCGAGATGTCCGACCCCGTTGCCGACGTCGACGACGGCGAGCCGCTGCCCGAGCCGGTCGCCGCTGACGACGCACTGCCGGCACCAGCCGCCGAGCTCACCCGGCCGCCGTTGGTGCCGCCGACGCTCGAGCCGACCGTGGCGAGCCCGCTCAGCGGGCCGATCGCTGATCTGTCCTTGAAGGACTGAACCCCACCGCTGAACGCGTGAACGGATGGCGACGTCCGTCGACCATCTGTTCACGCGTTGGCCGTGGGCAGGGCCGCGAGGAACGTCAGCGGACGATTTCCATGCGGATGCCGGTCTCGTCCCACGTGGGGTCGATCGGCATCCGGCTGATCGCCCGGCCCGACGCCCGCCGCGCCGTGAACAGCAACGCCGCCGCCTGCAACAGGTGCACACCGGCGGCCCCGTCGGGCGGGGTGCGGGTGACGACGTCGTCGACGCCCGGCAGGCGCTCGCGGATCAGCTCCAGGCGCTCCATGCGCCCGTCCTCGTGGTACGGCGAGGTCGACAGCGGCTCATCGGAGTTCATCGCCGTGAACGACACGTCAGGGTTCGCCGAGAAGAAGCTGCGGGTGTGGTACGGCTGGATCTCCTTCGCGGCCTCGCGCACCCAGCGCAGGCGCCGCAGATCGTGCTTGGTCATCCACGGCTCCATCGTGCGGGCCTCACCGTTCGAGCCCTCGATGGCGGCCCGGCACGGCGTACCGTTGATCGCCACCATCCGCGGCCAGCCGACGTACTCGCGCGCCTCGCGATCGCACGGCCGGTACTGACCCGACGGCGTGTCGAACAACCCCATCGGCGCGTTGACCGCCGCCGCCTCGAACGTCGGGCGGAAGTCGAGCACCTCGAACAGCTTCGGCAGCACGAACGCCTCCTCGGCCGCCACCGTGATGCCCGACAGGCGCGCCGGCAACACCAGCCACCCGCCCGGGCACGGGGTGACACCGGCGATGTTCTTGTAGGGGTTCTTCTTGACCGGCATGGGCGTCCGTTCGTGGGGTCAGTGGTTGGAGGACACCGGCGGAGGCGGCGGCGCCATCTCCCCGGCGGGCTCCTGGGCGGCCGGGCCGCCGTAGGTGCCCGAACCCGACGAACCGGCCTGGCCGGTCGACATCGTCGAGTGCGCGTGCATCTGGGCCCGAGCGGTCGCCAGCTGCGCCTGCACCTCCTTCGGGTAGGCGCTCGAGGCCATCGCCACCTCCAGCGAGATCAGCCCGGCCGCCACGAGGCGCGCCAGGTCCATCTCGATGGTCTGCATGCCCTCGGCGGCGCCGGTGGCGATCATGTTGCGCATCTGGCGTGACTTGCCCTCGCGCACCAGGTTGCGGATCGCCTCGTTGGCGACCATCACCTCGTAGCCGGCGACGCGACCACCGCCGATCGACGGCAGCAGACGCTGGGAGATGACCCCCTGCAGGGCGCCGGCGAGCATGATCTGGATCTGGTCGCGCCGCTCCGACGGGAACACGTCGATGATGCGGTCGAGCGCCTGGGCGGCGTCGTTGGTGTGCAGCGTGGCGAACACCAGGTGGCCGGTCTCGGCGAGGCTCAACGCGATCTGGATCGAGTCGAGGTCGCGCATCTCGCCGAGGAGCACCACGTCGGGGTCCTCACGCAGGGCGCTGCGCAGCCCGTCGGGGAACGAGTCGACGTCGGTGCCGACCTCGCGCTGGTTGACCATCGCCATCTTGTGGTGGTGCAGGTACTCCACCGGGTCCTCGATGGTCAGGATGTGCACCGGCTTGGTGTCGTTGATGCGGTCGACCATCGCCGCCAACGTCGTCGACTTGCCCGAACCGGTCGG
>JAWLFC010000100.1:0-11098 GCA_041685755.1 Ilumatobacteraceae bacterium | reverse complement strand
TTGGCGAAGTTCAACTCGTCGCTCGGCTCCTTGATCACCCGGATCACGAACGGCCGTCCCTCCACCGGCGTGACGTACGGGGTGACGTCGCGCCCGCCGAGTTCGTCGGTGAACGCCTCGAGCCGGTCGAGGTCCATCCGCTGGCCGGGAAACGCCACCACGAGGTGCTCGTCGAGCAGCCGCAGGATCGCCTCGACGCCGTCGGGCGACTGTGGGCGGGTCACGTCGACGCCCCGCACGACCGCACCGCACGATCCCCCCAGACGCTGGACGGTCACCGACGCGACATCGACACTCATGACGTCGACCGTATCTGTCGGCCATCCACTCGGCCGCTCCGAAGAGGTCACGCCGTCCGGGCGATGTCCGCGACCGCTCCGTCGAGCTCGGGCGACTCGCCGTCGTCGGTGAGTGCGGCACCATCCGTGTTCGCCGACGGCTCGACGATCGGTTCGAGCCAAGCGAATTCCGACACGGTGATCGGTCGATGAGGGGGCTGAACCGCCTCCGCCGTACCGCGCATCACGCGGACACGGTGCCTTCCCTGAACCCACAGCCACCGGACGAGCACGGACCGGAACTGCGGCGACCTGGCGAACAGGTCCAGGCCGCCGCGCCAATCTCCCGACCGGAACGTCCGGCGATACGCCCAGACATAGAAGACGTCCGACGGGAAGGGCCGATCGTCCAGCGCGAGTTGATTGCGGTACTTCTCGCGCAGGACGTCGAGTTCGCGTTCGAGGTGCCGGAGGCGCCGGGTCATCGCACCACCGTGGTCCCGATACCCCACGAGCGGCTCCGCCGCGACGGCGACCGGGCTGCTCCAGTTGAGACGGATCCACAGGTCGCGATCGGCGATCGTCGAGAGGCGAGGATCGAACCCACCCAGTTCGACGACGAGTTCGCGGTCGGCAATCACACCCGAGCAACCACCGGGGACAGGGTTCCGGTGGGGGAGCGCACCGGCGATGACCTCGGCGTTCGGCGGCTCGGGATAGACGGCCATGCCGCGATCCGGATCGAAGCGAATCGCTCCGGCGATGGCCCAACGGGCGTCGGGTGCCTCGCTCAGTGCCGCCAGCTGGGCAGCGAGCTTCGTCGGGGCCCAGACGTCGTCGTCGTCGCAGAAGGCGACCCAGCGACCGGTGGCGACCTCGATGCCGGAGTTGCGTGCGTTGCTCACGCCAAGCGATTCGGGATGCGCCACGTGACGGAGACGATCGTCATCGAGGTTCGAGAGGAACTCGATCGTCGCAGGATCGGGCCCGTCGACGACGACGATCACCTCGATGTCACGGACGGTCTGTCCCAAGATCGAAGCGAGGCACTGCGCCAGTAGACCAGCGCGACCTCGCGTCGGGATCACCACACTGACGAGCGGAGGCGACGACTCGTCCGGTTCAGTGGTCGTGGGGCAATCGGCGCTCATGCCCTTCCCCTCTGCGAGTGGCGTGGCTTGGTACGGTCGACCGCGTGACGCTGATGGCTCATGCACGGCCAATTCTTCCGAATCGGAATGACATTCACATCGTCCGTCACCTGGTCGCACTTGAGTTCCGGGTCAGATACAGCCGGTCGGTCATCGGATGGGCCTGGTCGTTCCTGCAGCCGGTGAGCCGGCTCATCATCCTGTCGTTCATCTTCACGAGAGCCATTCCGCTCGACATCCCCAACTATCCGGCGTTCCTCTTCGTCGGCCTCGTCTCGTGGCAGTGGTTCTCGGGCGGGGTCTCGGCGTCGACGAACAGCCTCGTCGGCCAGTCCGGCCTGCTCAGTCGGCCGGGCCTGCACCTCGCCGTGTTGCCCACCGTCGCGGTGTTCAGCGCCGCACTGGACGCATTCGTCGCGCTGATCATCCTGCTCGTATTCCTCGCGTTCACGAGTGGGATCAGTGCGATGATCGTCGTCCTGCCAGCGCTCATCGTCCTGCAGTTCATGATGATCATCGGCATCGGGGCCCTGCTGTGCGTCGCCAACGTGTACTCGCGCGACGTGCGACTTCTCGTCGACCTGTCACTGGTCCTCGGGTTCTACCTCACCCCGGTCTTCTACCGCTACCAACTTCTTCCCGAGGAGGTGCAGCGAGTCGTCGCGTTCAATCCGATGACCTGGATGATTGGACTGCAGCGAGCGGTGCTGATCGATGGTGGCTTCCCCTCGCCGGCGACGATCGTGACGCTGGTCGTGGTCTGTGTTGGCCTGTTCGTCGCCGGCATCGTGGTGTTCCACCGGACGAGTCACTCGGTGATCGATGAGATCTGAGCACCGCGCCGCCGAGGTGGTCGTGAAGGCGGACCACCTCACCAAGACCTTCCGCGCGCCCCACCCGACCCGCATCCGCAAGTTCGTGCACATCCGCGACATGTTCAGCAGGGAACGGTTCACCGCCGTCGACGACGTCAGCTTCGAGGTGTACCGAGGCGAGGTCTTCGGTCTGATCGGTGCCAACGGGTCCGGCAAGTCGACCGTGCTGCGCCTCGTCGCCGGGCTCACCCGCCCCACGAGTGGGGTCGTGCTCCGCTCCGCCGGCGTCAACGGGCTGCTGTCGCTCGGTGAAGGGATGCAAGGTGAGTTGTCCGGCCGGGACAACGCCTACACCGTCGCGATCCTGGCCGGGCTCTCGCCACGGGAGGCGCGAGCCAAGCTCGGGTGGATCGCCGAGTTCTCCGAACTGGGCGACGTGATGGACCAGCCGCTGCGCACCTACTCCGACGGCATGAAGTTGCGACTCGCCTTTGCGGCCTCCGTGGCGGTCGAACCCGAGATTCTCGTCATCGACGAACTCCTCGCCGTCGGCGACATCCGGTTCCGGCAGCGATGCATCGACTACATGAAGGAACTCGCCGGGTCGGGCGCCACGATCCTGGTGACATCGCACTCACTCGGCGAGCTCGAGGAGATCTGCGACCGCGCCATCTGGTTGCGCAACGGTCACACCATGTCGGTCGGCGACATCGAGACGGTGTCGCACCACTACGCCAACGCGATGCGCGACGCCGTGGGCCCCGCCAGCGTCGAGGACGACGGATCGATGCGAATGGGGTCAGGCGAGGCCGAACTCGTCGACATCTTCGTCACCACCCCGAGCGGCATCCCGATCGACGACCTTCGCGCCGGCGAGCCGGTCGCCTTCGAGTTCACGGTCGCCGACTGCAGCGTGAGCCACGCCATTCTCGGCGTGAGCCTCAGCCTCGAGGACGGGACCACCGTGCTCGACCTGATCGACGACGCCGACGAGCGCGGGGTGCCGATCACGCCAGGCGCTCGATTCCGCACCGAAGTGGAGCGCCTGGACCTGGGCAGCGGCGAGTACTTCGTCGACGTCGGGTTGTACGCGCCGGGTTGGACGCACCCGCTCGACTATCGCTGGCACGCCCGGAGTTTCGCGGTCACCGGGCCCGGTCAGCCGGGAAAGCTGACACCGCCTCACCGCTGGTCACGTGAGAACGCCTGACGCTGTCTCTCGATGCGTATCGCCCGTCGCCGAGCCCGCAGATACCCCACCGGCCCCCGGCGAGCGCCACGGAAACGGGCGCTCTCGAACCGTCTCGACGGTCGGCGAAGTAGATGGGCCCGAGCGACCGCTCGCACCTGCCGGACCCAG
Organism: Ilumatobacteraceae bacterium; assembly: GCA_041685755.1. Lineage (GTDB taxonomy): Bacteria > Actinomycetota > Acidimicrobiia > Acidimicrobiales > Ilumatobacteraceae > Sva-07. The sequence goes on along the minus strand of JAWLFC010000100.1, from coordinate 7,494 downwards.
AAACTGGCGAGGTGTGGGACGGCCCGCAGGTCACGCTCGAACTCGAGCGTGGCGAGCTGGTGGGCCACGGCACCCGTGAAGTATCCGGTCAGCTGTGACTCCAAGGCCTCAGGAGTCCGGCGATGCCGGTGCCGGACCCAACAGGCCGGATCGTGGACGACCGTGTGGCCGGCTCGCACGATGCGATACAGGTAGTAGGAGTCCTCACTGCAACCGGACGGCGTGCCGGTCCCCAGTGCCGTGTTCATCACGCCGACCTCCGGCTCGTCGAAGAGGACACGACGGAACGCGGCGTTGGCGGTGGCGCCGAGCTCCCAGGCGTCGAACGCCCGGGTGGCGGGCCGTCGGAAACCGGCGATCGTCGCTTCTCGATAGCGGTCGCCCTTGCCCAGGTACTTCATGTCCTCGAACGCGATCTGCGATGGTGTCTCGAGTTCGAACGGGAGTACGTTGCCGCACACCGCCATCACGTCGTCGCGGTCGAAATGGCGGACCAACAGTTCGATCCAGCCGGACGGGACGTCGACGTCGTCATCGGTCGCCACCACGATCTCACCGGCGGCAGCGCGGAATCCTGCGTTCCGTGCCGACGACAGGCCGGGGATCGGCTGGTCGACGAGCTTGATTCCGCCGAACCGTTCGACGACCGGCCTGGTCAACCCGGACGCCGGGTTGTTGTCCACGACGATCAGGTCGACGTCGTGGTAGGAGGCCGAGATCGACGGGACCAGCGAGGCGAGACACAGGGCGAGTTCCTCCGGGCGATCCCGGGTGGCGAGCACGACCGTGACCGAGCGACGCGGTGGCGATGCAGCGACGTCGGGTGGGAGTGGAAGGGCGCGGACCGCCGCCGCGACAGCTTCGAGCTGCTGTGTTCGGTGCAGTTCGGCCCGGCCCGACCGGAACAGGTCGAGTCCCAGCTGCGAACTGAGCTCGTCCAACAGCCGGGCCCGGCAGATGCTGCGACCACCGTTGGCGATCCGGATGCGGCCGATGTGGGCATCGCCCAACCGGACGTGGATCCGCGTCGAGCGGTAGCCGACGACGTCGTCGAGGTCGCCGATCGGCTGTGACACGTCGACGGACCGCACGGCGACACGCCGGTCGGCGGCCATCGCGATGGGGATCGGGGGCCGGCTGAACGGGGCGTCGCCGAGTCGTCGACCCTGCTCGACACTGCGGCGGTACGGCGTACCCAGCGCGGCTCGGACCGTCGACGAGATCTCCCCGGCGACGATGCCGGTCGGGAGCTCACCCGGCGTGCTGATGGAACGCAGCAGCCGCTTGGCGTAGTGGATCGAGAACCATCGTCGGAGGCGTGACAGGTCGCTGGCCAGCGCCGGATCGAATGCGAGGCTCGACTTGATGTGGCTGACCCAGCCGCCGTTGCCGGCGATCTGCGACCTGAGACCGTCGAGATCTCGGCGGTGATGGTGGCGGACGACGGCACGGGGCTCGTAGACGAGGATCCCGCCGTGGTGGAGCACTTCGAACATCGCGTTCAGGTCGCCGCCCCCGCCGGTCGGGGTCCCCACGTCGAGTGCCGGGTCGAAGCCACCGATCCGTTGCAGCTCCTCGCGCCGGAACGCCATGTTGGCGCCGGTACCGAACTGGCCGGCCCCGAGGAACCGGCCGGCCCGATCCGCCGGATCGGTCAGATCGCGGTGGTATCACCGCCGGGTCGCCCCGCGCCCGAAACCGCCCTGACGCTCGAAGAGCTCCTGGGCAGGAGTCGCCAGTTCGAGCGGGAGCACGAGGCCGGTGACCGCCCAGATGCCGTCGTCCATCGCGAATGCTTCGGCCAGCGCCAGTGCCCACCGTGGATCGACCACGGCGTCGTCGTCGGTGAAGGCGATGACCTCGCCGGTTGCCACCGCCAGCCCCCGATTGCGTGCCCGGTCGAGACCGGGCACCGGCTCGACCTCGTACCGCACGCCGTAGAACGACTCCACCACCTCTCTTGTTGCCGGCGTGGACGGGGCGTTGTCGACGACGATGATCTCGCTGACGCCGAGTGCGCACACCACCGAGGCGAGCGCAGAACGCAGCTGTTCCGGGCGGTCACGTGTGCAGATCACCACCGACGTGGTGAAGGGTGGGTCGGGCGGATGCGCATCAGGTCGCTGCACCGACTCGAGCGCGATCGGCTGCCAGCCTTCAGCGGGCGCCGGCGTCTCGACCAGCGCCCGGACGCGACTCTCGACGAACCGGTCGAACAGCTGAGAGCGGACGGCGCGAATGACATCGGGGGCTCGCACGACTCCGTTGACCACGGAGACCTCGACCTGGCCCAGCACGTCGGGGCCGTCGCGGACCAGCAGCCGGGCTCTCGGTTCTCCGTGCGACACCGGGATCAGTGGTTTCGGATCGGCCAGATCGAACTCCCCGACGGCGATCGGCGAGCGCGGGAACTGACGATCACGTGGAACGCGCTGATGTACCTCGCTCACCTCGCTCGATGGTGGTTCCGGCCGCGACATCCTCTGATCCTCTGTGGGTGTTTCGACATCGAGCCGCCGTGGCTTGAACGGCACGTCGCGTGACGATAACCCGCCATCGGTCGACCGGAATCTCCCCCGGAGCAACACTGCACTTCGACCCTTCCCCGCGGGGGTGCTGCACGCCAGGCTGGAGTCTGACCGACCGAAAGGAGACCACCATGGTGTTCGAGGAAACCGTCGTCTTGGAGGCGCCGTTCGACGAGGTGCTCGCGGCGGCGAGATCGGCCCTCGCCGACAACGGCTTCGGTGTGCTCACCGAGATCGACATGCAACAGACCCTCAAGACGAAGGTCGACAAGGACATGGACCGCTACGTGATCCTCGGCGCCTGCAACCCGAAGCTCGCCAGCGCCGCACTCGACGTCGAACCGAACGTCGGGGTGCTGCTGCCGTGCAACGTGGTCGTGCGCGAGATCGGCGACGGCAAGGTGCAGGTCGACGCCCTCGACCCCGGCCTCATGGTGTCGATGACCGGTGAGGACGAACTCGGCCCGATCGCCGCCGAAGCCCGCCGCCTCGTCGGCGACGCCCTCGCCGCCCTCGCCGCCTGACCCCCCGGGCCCTCGACGTTTGTGGCGCGTTCCGGTTGGGGCGGGTCAACGCAGACGCACCGCAAACGGGGGGTGTAGGGGGCCGGGCCAGCCGACCTCGGTCGGGCCGTGCTCGCGGAGGTGCAGCAGCCGTCGGTACGCGTCGGCCAGGTCGGGGAGATCGCCGGCCGGGATCCACCAGCAGACCGACGTCGCCACGTCGCTGGTCTCGAACCACTCGTGGCCCGAATCCTCCCGGCCGGGTGTCGGCGGGTCAATGTCGCCGATGGCACACCATGTGACACCAGTCGCCCCGGTTACGAAGTGCCAGGCACCGCGTAACCGGGGCGTGACGGGCATCTCTAGAGTGGCGACCCATGCAACCGCTGACCCCGCTCGACCGACACGTGCTGAACCGGCGGCGCTTCCTGATCGCCGGCGCCGGCGCCACCGCAGCGGTCGTCGCCGGCTGCTCGTCGAGCGACGACGACGGCGCCACCGCGTCGCCCGAGCCGCCCGACGCCACCGACCCTGCCTCGCCCGAGGCCACGACGGGCGACACCGTGACCGCCACCACCGAACCAGCGGTACCGCTCAGCCCGGCCGCCGCCGCCCTGCTCGCACCAGGATCGCCGGGCCTCGTCGACGAAGCCACCTACCAGGCCCGCGTCGACGACTACCTCGACTACGCCACCAGCGTCGACCACGCCTCCAACCCACCCGGCATCAACGCCCACCTCGGCCGCGCCCACCGCGACCCCGACTACACGTGGGACATCGACGCCGTCACCGTCGACTCGCTCTCGGCGGTGTTCGAGCAGATCGACACCTGGCAGGACACCCGCGACTTCCGCTTCATGGACCTGCACTGGATGCTCGCCCTCGGCCAGGGCGACACCCCGATGACCCAGCTGTCGCCCGACGTCATCGCCGCCATCGACGAGCGCATGATCGCCAACCGCTACCGCTACGACGACCCGCTCCCCGCCGACCGGATCGACAACCTGTGGTTCTGGTCGGAGAACCACATCATCATCGGCTACGCCATCGAGTACCTCGCCGGCCAGCGCTACCCGGAGGAGACCTTCACCGTCACCGGGCTCAGCGGCGCCGAACACCTCGAACGCACCCGGCCCAAGATCCTCGAGTGGATCACCGAGCGCGCCGATCTCGGCTTCTTCGAGTGGCACTCCAACGTCTACATGCTCAAGAACGTCACCCCGCTGCTGATGCTCGCCGAGCTCGCCGACGACCCCGAGATCGTCACCGCGGCGGCGATGGGCCTCGACATGTGCCTCGTCGACATGGCCGCCCACACCCACGCCGGCGGCTACACCGCGCCACGCGGGCGCACGTACAAGAAGGACAAGATGACCTCGCTCGACGAGGACACCTTCAACACCGCCAAGTTCGTGTTCGACGACACGACCGAGGCGTACCAGTCGACCTCCGACACCGGCGTCACCTACTTCGCGTCGGCGCAGCGGTACCGGCCGCCGCAGCTCGTCGTCGAGATCGCCACCGACGACCAGCCCAGCGTCGTGCGCGAACGCCACGGCGTGTTCTTCGACGGCTCGCAGCCGCTGTCGGACAACCCGGAGGCCCCGTACGGCAAGGACTTCTCCGACCCCGAGAACCTGCCGTTCTGGTGGAGCCTCGGCGCGATCGGCATGTGGCCGCTGGCCGAGGTCAGCGTCGCCGCCGCCAACGAGTTCCGACTCTGGGAGGGCTCGGAGTTCGGCGACATCAACCTGCTCGCCGCGCTCAACGACTACGACCCCGAACGCATCCGGGTGTGGGCCCAGGAACGCTCGGCGGTGATCAACTTCGGGTTCCTGTCGGAGGCCAACACCTACGCCTACCGCGAGCCGAAGGTGTCGCTGGCATCGGTGATCGACCACCGCTTCGGCGAGATGCGTGATCAGGGCCACGCCTGGGTGGCGGCGATCGACGAACGGGCGCAGGTGTTCACCACGCACCCGGTGCCCGACACGGCGCAGACGACGGTCTGGGGTGAGGATCCGCAGCCCGGCTACTGGACCGGCGACGCGTCGATGCCGCGGGCGGCGCAGTACCAGGGCACCGGCGTGTACATCTACCAACCCAAGTGGGACGAATCGACCGACCCGCTGGTGTGGAGCGTGTTCGAGTACCGGCCGTTCACCCACGCCTACGTGCCCCAGGACCACTTCGACGAGGTCCGCCAGGTCGGCAACTGGACCATCGCCGCCAAGAACGGCGGGTACATCGCGCTGTGGTCGTGGCGGACGCCGACGTGGCGCGAGTACGACCCGGCCGTGGTGTCGACGAACGGGATGACCACGCCGTTCGACCTCGTCGCCGAGGGCGGGCCCGACAACGTGTGGATCGTCCAGGTCGGCACCGACGAGGGCGGCTCGCTCGACGGCTTCATCGCCGCCCTGACCGCCGCCGAGCCATCCGTCGTGCGTGACGACGCCGGGTTCACCGTGTCGTGGACATCGCCGTCGGCGGGCATCGTCGACTTCGGCAGCACCGGGCCGTTCCTCGTCGAGGGCGTGGAGCAGCCGCTCGGCGACTTCCCCCGCCACGAGTCGCCGTGGGGCGGCATCGAGCACCTCTCCCGTCAGTACAACCTCACCGCCGGAACGTCCACGTGGTCATGCGACTTCGACACCCTCACCCGCGACCTCACCTGAGTTACGCCAGGGGTCAGACCCCCGGCGTAACACTCTGCCCACCGGCTCCCGGCTGTTACGCCGGGGGTCTGACCCCTGGCGTAACACGATGAGGGTGGGGGTGAACGGGCTCGACCACGGGCACGTGTTCGAGATCGTCGACCGGATCGTGAAGGCCGGCGCCGAGGCGGTCTGCCACGTCGCCGACGGCGGGCTCCGCGAGCACTACGAGAACTGGCAGACCGACTCGGAGGCCGTGACCTACGACGAGATGCTCGCCGACGACACGATCGACCTCGTCGTCACCGCGGCGATCCCGAACCGCCGTGCCGACATCGCGCTGGCCGCCATCGCCGCCGGCAAGCACGTCGTCACCGACAAGCCCGGCCTGACGACGATGGCGCAGCTCGACGCCATCCGCACCGCGGTCGCCGACCGGCCCGGGCGGCCGTGGACCGTGCTGTTCACCGAGCGCTACGAGAACCGGGCGATCGCCGAGGCGGTCCGCCTCGCCCGCACCGGCGCCGTCGGGCGCATCGTGCACGTCGTCGGCGCCGGCCCGCACACGATGTGGGCCACGCGCCGCCCCGACTGGTTCTGGGACCCCGACGCCACCGGCGGCATCCTCGTCGACATCGGCTCGCACCAGGTCGACCAGTTCCTCTCGATCACCGGCCTCACCGCCGCCGACGTGTCCGTCGTCGCCTCGATGGTCGGCAACGTCGCCAGCGCCGACCATGCCCGCATGCAGGACATCGGCTCGATGACCCTCGCCGGCGCGTCGGGGTCGGGTCCGGACGGGCAGGAGGGGAGTGGGGTCGTGGGCGATCACCGGCTCGACTACTTGACCGCCAAGGGGCTCGGGACGTGGGGTGACTGCCGGCTCACGATCGTCGGCACCGAGGGCACGATCGAGGCCCGCGCCAACGTCGACGTCGCCGGCGCGGACGGCGCCGAGCACCTGATCGTCGTCGACGCCGACGGGACCCGCCGCGTGGACATCTCCAGCGTCGTCGTCGACTGGGGCGAACAGCTCCTCGCCGACCTCGCCGACGACGGCGAACGGCTGATGACCCAGCAGCACGCCATCGACGTCACCGACGTGTGCCTGCGCGCCCAGGCCGCGGCCCGGCCGTGGGGACGCCCGACGGCCTGACGCCGGCCGTCGCACTCGCTGCTCAGCCGACCTCGACCACCGCCGCCATGCCGAGAGCGAGATGGTCGCCGATCGTGCAGATCACCGCGAGCGGCGCGCCGGCGAGGTCGTCCTCGGTGAGCTCCAGCACCGCCCACCGACCCGCCGGCACGTACACCTCGAGGTCGATCGACTCGATCGTGAACGTGTGGGGCGCGTCGCTCGGGTTGACCAGCCGCGCCCGGTGCACCCCGTCACCGCCCGCCTCGACGACGACCGGCTCGTAGGCGAAGTTCAGCATCTCGATCACCGGCAGCTCCTCGACCGCCTCGCCGTCGAGGCCCTGCCCGAAGGCCGGCTGCGGCGCCAGCACCGGGAACACCACCAGCAGGGCGACACCGAGCGCCACCCCACCGCCGACCAGCGAACCGACCCGCCACGGCGGGGCCGCATCGGTGCGGTCGCCCGCCACCAGCACGACGATCGCGGCGACGATCGTCCAACCCAGCGACACGACCGACGCCACCGCCCACACCCGCCAGACCTCGCTGTCGGTCGCACTCAGGCTGAACGAGAACTCGCGGGCGGTCATCGGCTGGAACAGCGCCAGGCCGAGCGCCAGCACCACCCCCGCCCCGAGACGCGACCCGGCGATCAGGGCGCCGGTGCTC
>JAWLFC010000099.1:0-11275 GCA_041685755.1 Ilumatobacteraceae bacterium | reverse complement strand
GAACCGATGATCCGTTCATCGCGGATCACGTGGAGGACGGCGGCACCTCGACGCTCCCACTCCCGCACCCGTTCGGTCAGTTCGTCGGGCACCGTCAGGTCGCGCTCTCGCAGCAGCGCCGGCCCGCCGACGGCGTGGGCAGCGCCGTCGACCGTCGCCTCCACGCCGCGGCCCGTGAGCGACCGGACATCGCTCGCGGGAGCGATGTCACCGCGCTCGCGTGCGGCGGTCACGATGGCACGGGCAAGGGGGTGCTCGCTGTCGGATTCCACGCCGCCCGCCACTCGGAGGAGTTCGGTCTCGTCGATGCCGTTGGCCGTGGCGACGCCGACAACGGCGTGTTCGCCGCGGGTGAGGGTGCCGGTCTTGTCGAAAAGCACGGCGTCGATGGTCCGGCTCGCCTCGAGCGCCAGGCGGTCCTTGATCAGCACGCCGTTGCGGGCGCCGATGGCGCTGGACAGCGATGTCGTCAACGGGATCGCCAGACCGAGCGCATGGGGGCACGAGATGACGAGCACGGTCACGACCCGGACCACCGCTTGGTCCCCGTCGCCGAGGGCCACCCAGGCGATCGCGGTGACGATCGCGGCGCCGGCGGCGACGTAGAAGAGCAGCGCGGCCGCGCGGTCGGCCAGTACCTGGCTGCGGGATCGGGACTCCTGCGCTTCGGCCACCAGTCGGCCGATGCCGGCGAGCGTGGTGTCGTCGCCGACCGCGGTGACCCGTACCCGCAGACCCGAGTCGGTCGACACGGTGCCGGCCACGACCGTGTCGCCCACCGTCTTGGCCACCGGCCGGGACTCGCCGGTGATCATCGACTCGTCGAGCTCGGCGGCGCCGTCCACGATCTCGCCGTCGGCGGGCACGCGGCCGCCCGATCGGACGAGGACCGTGTCGCCCGGCTGCAGCTGAGCGGCAGGCACCGTCTCGAAGGTGCCGTCGTCGCCGACGCGTTCGGCTTCGTCGGGCAGCAGTGCGGCGAGCGCGCCGAGGGCATCCTGCGCCTGGCCGAGCGCCTTCATCTCCTGCCAGTGGCCGAGGAGCATGACGGAGATCAGTGCGCCGAGCTCCCACCAGAAGTCGAGATCGAACCAGCCGAGGGAGGTGGCCATCGACGCGACGTAGGCAACCGTGATCGCCATGGTGATGAGCAGCATCATCCCCGGTGTCCAGGTCCGCGCCTCCTCGAAGCCGCCGGTCAGGAACGGCTTGCCGCCCCAGACGAACAGCACGGTGCCCAGGACCGGACCGACCCAGCCGATGCCGGGGAAGTCGAGTTCGTAACCGAACCAGTCCATGACCATCTCACTGGTCACGACCAGCGGCACCGTCAGCAGCAGGCTCCACCAGAACCGGCGACGGAACATCTCCACGTGGTCGGTGTGGCCGCCGTGCCCGGCGTGCTCACCGGTGGCCGCGTCGCCATCACCGTGCTCGCGGCCGGGGAGCGCCTCCTCCACGGTCTCGCCGGCGACGGCGACGTGTGTCGTGTGCGCGTCGTCCGGCTCGCGGGTGGGATCGGTCACTGCAGCCCGATCACTGCAGTTCGGTGAGGCGCTCGCGGTACTCCTCGGTCGACAGCTCGCCTCGGGCGTAGCGTTCCGAGAGGATGGCTCTCGCTCGATCCGACGGATCCGTACGTTCGGGCCGGCTCGAACCGACGATCGAGCGGACGAGCCACGCGATCAACAGTACGAACACCACCATCATCGCGAGGCCCCAGAGCCACATCCAGCCACCACCCCAGCCGTCCATGTGCCCCCATCCGTGATTGTTCGCGAGCAGATGATTGGCGTGCCGGATCATCTTCCGATCACCGCGTATCGCGACAGGATCCCCATTCCCCGGTGTTCCCTGAACGCGAGGTGTCCAAACAGGCCGCGCCGATGGCACGCATGATCTCCGCCGAGTTGGGGTAGGCGCGGCCCCAGCGACGATCGAACGTCGCAGGCAGAGCAGAGTGGAGCGTGTGATGAACCGAGGCGAGCTGATCCACGAGGTGCAGCGACGAGGCGACTTTCCCGATGCCGTCGCCGCCGAGGACGCGGTGTTGGCCACACTGGCGGCCCTCGGCGAACGACTCAAGGGTGGGGAGGCACGAGACCTCGCTGCCCAGCTCCCCGCCGATCTCGCTGATGCCGTCCAGACCACCGGTCCCGGTGAGCGATTCGACGTGCACGAGTTCTGCCGTCGGGTCGCCGAGCGGGAAGAACGTGACGTCACCAGCGCGATCGCCCGGAACCATGCCAGCGTCGTTCTCCAGGTGGTGCTCGAGTCGGTCAGCAGTGGTGAACGCGACGACGTGATCGCGCAGTTGCCCGCTGAGTACGTCGAAACGCTGTTGCAGAGTTGAGTCGGCCGCAGCTGCCCGACGGGCTCGAGCACGTCCGCACCACCGACACCTTCGATGTGACCACGGTGCCCGCTGGTCTCCTGCGCGCCCACCGCGTCGCCGACGGCGTCTGGGGCCGCCTCGTCGTCCACACCGGCACCGTCACCTTCGTCTTCGACGACGAACCCGACCACCCCGTCACGGTCGGCGCCGGCGACACGGTCGCCATCCCACCGGGACGACAGCACCACCTCGAACTCGACCAACCGGCCACCTTCGCCGTCGAATTCCACCGCGCTCGCCTCCGCCAGTGATGTGGCCGCGGTCTCGGCGAGACATCGCCTCGGTGGGTCAGCCGTCGTGGACGCGGAGGCACACGAGCACGACGTCGTCGGAGTACGGCGACGTGCCGGCCATCGCCGCGATGATCCGGTCGCACATCTCCTCGACGGGGAGCGACGCGATGGCCGCGATGTGGTCGCGCAGGCGTTGCCGATCGCCATCGAGGTCCTGGCCGCGCCGTTCGATCAGGCCGTCGGAGTACGCGACGAGGGTCGAGCCACGCGGGAACGGAGCTGCGGCGTCGGGCCGCTGAGTGACGAGCATGCTGCCGAGTGGGGGCGACAGGGCTCCGTCGAGCCAGGAGGTCGTGCCGTCGGGGCGCACGACCAGCATCGACGGGTGGCCGGCGCTGGCATGGCGGAGCTCGCCGGCGGCGGGATCGATGAATGCGCACGAAGCGGTGGCGAAGTCGGTGATGCCGTACCGATGGGCGAACAGGTCGAGTTCGCCGAGGAGGTGAGCCGGACCGGTGCTGCGTGCCGAGAGCGCCAGCATGCCGGCTCGGAGCTGTCCCATCGCCGCGGCAGCTTCGAGATTGTGGCCGACGACGTCGCCGACGGAGACGCCGATGCGTCCGTCGTCGAGCACGAAGGTCTCGTACCAGTCGCCACCGACATCGAGCGCCTGCGTCGCAGTGACGTAGCGGGTGGCGATGTCGACGCCGGGGTGCTCGAGTCGACGGGCGGGCAGGAGCGCCTGTTGCAGACGCGAAGCGATGAGGTGCTCCTGGCTGCGGAGCATCGCCGTCTTGAAGGACACGCCGACACGACCGGCGAGGCTCTGCACGAACTCGACGTCGAGTTCGTCGTAGGGCGTGCTCGACGCACCGATGCGGGCGACCGTCAGTCGCCCGTGTTCGTCGGCGTTCGTCCCGATCGCCGCCGAGATCACCGAACGAACGGTGTGCGACCCGTCGACCGGACCGGTGGCCGTGCCGGGATCGTCGGTGGTCGGCGCGGTCCACAGCACGGGTGGACCCCCACCGTCGCCGCGGAACGGCCACGACGGTACGGGAGCGGTCGTGCCGGTCCGGGAGGCGCGGATCGCGACCGGGTCGCCGGTGCCGGGAATGACGACGCTGGCCTGGTCGGCGAACGTGGCGAGCAGACGATCGGCAACGATCTGCGCCTGTGTCCTCGGTGAGCTCACCTCCTCGAGTCGTGCGATGACGTCGGCGATGAACTCGGCGTTGCGTCGGCGACGTGACTCGTCGCGGTGGGCGAGGCGGAGTACCTCCTCGGCCCGTTGCCGGTCGCTCACGTCGGCACTCGTGCCGATGTGGCCGCGATACGTGCCGTCGTCGGTGAAGCGGGGCGACGCCCACGACTCCAGCCAGCGCCACGACCCGTCGCGTCGCCGGACGCGCACCGCTGCATGGAACGGACGGCGATCGCGAACGCAACGGGTGAACTCGTTCAGATACTGCTCGCGGTCGTCGGGATGGGTCAGGTCGATCCACACGTCACCGTCGACCTGGGTGGGATCGACGCCGAAGTAGTCGACGAAGGTCTTGTTGACGAAGGTCTGGTGACCCTGCTCGTCGTGCATCCAGATCGGCAACGCCGTGCCGTCCGCGACCTCGCGAAACCTCGATTCGCTCTCGCGCAGCGCCTGTTCGATCAGCTTCTGATCGTGGATGTCGGTGACGATGCCCAACCAGCCGCCGACTCCGTCGCCCAGCAGCGTCGACTCGGCGTGGCTCACGTGCCAGCGGTACTCGCCCCCCGACATCTTCAGACGATGTTCGACGAGAAAGGGTGCACCGCTCTCGAGCGCGGTTCGCCAGGCGATGGCGCTCTGTCTCGCGTCGTCGGGATGCACCGCAGCTGCCCACTCCCACGAACCGAGCGGATCCTCGACGACGCCCTCGAAGGCGTCGACCCGACGGTTGAAGTACAAGATCTTGCCGTTTCGATCTGCCACCCAGACGAGTTGGGGCATCGCGTCGACGACCCATCTCCAGTCGTCGATCATGATCGGTGTGCGATCGGTGTCGACCATCGCTGCCTCCGCAGCGCCCGGCCGGGCGCTCGGCCACATCGCTATCACATCGCGGCGCGTGCCGACACAGCGGATGTCACGTCAGGGCTCGTCAGCGATGTTGTTCGATGTAGCGGTCCGGGTCCTTCGGTTCGGAGTGGATGCCGCCGGCATGGCGCGCCTCGAAGGTCGCGAACGCCACACCGAGCCGACGGCGCTCGGCGTCGTCGGCGTGGCGACGGAAGTCCGCCAGCGCCTGGCGCTCCTCCTCGCCCATGTGCGTGCTGTTGGCCTCACGGGTCGTGGAGATGCCCTGCCACCATCCCGGGGTTCCGATGTCGTGGCGTTCGGCCTCGGCGATTCCGGCGCGGATGTCGTTGTGGTCGCTGATCGCGTCCTCGGTCTCCTCCTCGGCGTCATAGGCATCGGTCGCGCCCTCACCGATCTCGAGGAGTCGGGGATAGAACAACTCCTCCTCGGCAGCGGCGTGCACTTCGAGCAGGATTCGCAGCCGCTCCCAGATGGCGCCCAGTGCCTCGGTGTCGTCGCGGTCGACCTCGTCGAGCAACGCGAACATCTTGCGCTGTTCGCTGTGGTCGTCGAGGATGAGTTGGGTGATGTCCATCGGGGCTCCTGTCTCACGGATGTCGCACCCGAGTGCGTACCCGTGAGCGGGGCGGCCGAAACGACGACGTGGCGGTCGGTGCCGCTGCGGAGATCATCGAACGTTCACCCGTCGATGGACACGGTCACCCGATACGGTGGACGCCATCGCCGTCAACCTCGATGGCGACCACGATCACCGTGAACCGGGGGTTCCCATGGATGCGCTCCGGATGACACGCTGTGAGTCGGTCCGCCTCGAGCCCGACCCGCGCCGCGTGATCGCCAAGCCGTTCCTCCCCGGCGAGGAGGTCTTTCCCGATGGGTCGTCGCGCCTGCAGGTCGTGCTCGAACGGGTCATGGCGATGTCCGAGCAGGAGGTCGCAGACACCCTCGCACACGCTCGTGAGGCGTTCGCCGGCCGGCACCGCGACCTCGATGCCGTGCTCGATCGCCACCACGGGATCGTTGCGGCACGACTCGACGACCTCGCGTTGTTCGGCGCCGCGTTGTCGCTCGATCGCCGACGCCTGATCGGCGCCTACTTCACGAACGAGTACTCGATCGAGGCGGCGGCGCTCGGCAATCCCTCGGTCGTGGCAGCACCGGACCAGTCCGGCCTCGAGGCCGGTGAGGTCCGCTTCGTCATGAGCCTGCGTGCCATCGGTGAAGGCCACATCTCGTCGATCGAGTTCCGGACCGGTGTGGTCGGGGCGGATGCGTCGGTCCAACTCGACCCGACGAGCAGGTTCGCCGTGACCGGGGAGAAGACGCCGCATGCGTACGACAAGGGCTTCTTCACCACCAAGCTCGACGACCTGGCGATGCTGAACGACGTCGAAGAACGGGTCCTCGCCCGACTCGAGGATCCCTTCACGATCGCCGAGCTCGAAGCAGCCGTCGACGGCCTCGAACACGACGGCCTCGAACGCTCCATCTCGGGCGAGACGACGAGAACGCTCCACTGGTTGGCCTCGTCGAACTACCGCACGGCGTTCCCGCCGTCGACCGACATCTCCGAACGCGTCCTGTTCCCCGGCAGCCCGACGGAGAGCCGGGGGATGGAGGACGCTCGATTCGTCCGATTCGTCGGTGACGACGGCGTGGTCACCTACTACGCGACCTACACGGCTTTCGACGGTCACCAGATCCTCCCGCAGCTGCTCGAGACGGCCGACTTCGTCGAGTTCCGCGTCGCGACGCTCACCGGACGGGCGGCGCACAACAAGGGCATGGCGATCTTCCCGCGGCTGATCGACGGCAAGTACGTGGCTCTGGGACGCCACGACAACGTGAACAACTTCGTGATGACCTCGAGCGACATCCGGGTGTGGCGCGAGGCAACGGTGATCCAGGAACCGAAGCGGCCATGGGAGCTGATGCAACTCGGCAACTGCGGGTCGCCGCTGGAGACCGACGCCGGGTGGCTCGTGATCACCCACGGGGTCGGTCCGTTCCGGCAGTATGCACTCGGTGCCCTGTTGCTCGACATCGACGATCCGAGCCGAGTGATCGGGCACCTGGAGGAGCCCCTGCTCAGCGCCCAGCGCGACGAACGGGAGGGCTACGTGCCCAACGTGGTGTACTCCTGCGGCAGCATGATCCACGACGGCCATCTCGTGCTGCCGTACGGCTACGCGGACGTCGGCGCCCGGATCGCCACGATCCGACTCGACGAGTTGCTCAGCCGGCTGACCAGCGGCTGAGCGGGGCGACCCGCAATCCGCCGTTCACGGCGAACGCTGCGTGCTGCAGTGTCGAGATCAGCGCCAGCGTGGACTCGGCACCCTGGTTCAGGTTGGGGCCCGTCGAGGTCAACCCGTCGTATCCGCCGCCGGTCTCGGTGTCCGACATGGCTGCGCCGCCGTCGTTGTCACCGGCGAACCAGCGAACCGCGAGGTCGACCCCATGTCGCCAGGCGTCGTCGCCGGTGACGGTCTGGGCACGAGCGCAGGCGTCGGCCAGTGCGGCGACCTCGATGGGCTGCTGATCGAAGCGAGGGGAACCATCGTCTCGACCTGCGCCACCGACCGGGGTCGGCGACAGGTGGCCGGCGATCGTCTCCCGGTCGAGCAACCAACGCAACAGCGCCAGACCGTCCTCGGTCACGTCGCGCCGCCCGAGCGCTCGGCCGGCAGCGATCAGCGCCTCGGGCAATGCTGCGTTGGCGTACGACAGACGAGCCTCCGGCCACGGCCACTCCGCCTCGGTCGCCAACGGCCCGATCACGTCGATCGAGTCGGCCAGGAGGCGTCGGGCGCGGACGTGGCGTGGATCGAGCAGTGCGACCTCGGCGGCGCCGAGGGCGGCGAAGGCCATCGCTCGACGATGCGGCGAACGCTGACCCGTGGCGAAATTGAAGTACGACAGCGCGCTGGCCCGCATCCAGGGTTCGGGCGCTCGCCGCGCCGCGGTGCCGAGGGCCCACACGCTGCGGCCCCAACAGTCCTCGACGCCGTGGCGGCCGTGCCAGCGGCCATCCGCCGAGCGCCGGTTCCGTGTACGGCCCGTCACGCTCTGCGCCGACGCCAGGAAGCGGAACGCAGTGCGGCTCAGCTCGCGCACCGCCTCGGTCTGGTCGGGCTCGCGAACTGCGACGATCAGGAGCCGGGCCATGTCGTCGGTGCAGTAGCCGTGCTCACGGCGCGGTTCCACGTGATCGGCGTGCTCGAACATCCCGAACCGGTCGGTCATCGAGACCACGTGATCGAACGACGCCGGCATCATGACCGCATCGGCTGGCGTGACGCGACGACCCTGTCGGCGAGCAGCGAGTATCTGTGTGCCACCGCCGACCAGGCCAGCTCGGGGGCGAGACGGCGGGCCTCGGCCGCCATCGACGCAGCGAGCCGGGGATCGGCCAGCACCGACCGGATCGCCCGGCCGAGCGCGACGGGGTCGCGCTGTGGCACCACGATCCCGGCTCCGCTGGCGAGGAGTTCGATCGCGTGCGGGAACGCGGTCGACACGACGGGTCGTCCGGCAGCCACGGCATCGACGAGCACACCCGACGTCACCTGTTCCTGGGAGTCGTAGGGCAGCACCACCACGTCGGCGGACGCGATCAGCTCGGTCAACGACGCCAGATCTCGATAGCCGTCGTCGAACGAGATGTCGGCCGGCGCGGTCGACGCTGCGGCGCGCTCGACGAGCATGTCGCGGTAGGCCTCGCCGTGCTGCTCGCGCACCTTCGGGTGCGTCGCTCCGGCCACCACGTACTCGGGGCGAGGGTCGAGATCGACGAGTTGGGCGAGTGCGTCGATCGCCCACTCGATTCCCTTGCCGGGGCCCAGCAGCCCCCAGGTCAACACTCGGGGCCTGGCGCCGGGTCCGCGCGCGCCGTCCGGGATCGCAGCGGCCGGCGTCGCGGCCCCGTGCGGGATCACCGAGATCTTCGTCGGATCGACGTCGAAACGGGCGAGCAGCCGCGCCTGGGCCGTCTCGGTCATGACGACGACGGCGTCGGCGGCCGCGCACACGTGCTCCAGCACGCGCTGCTGGTTCGCCGTCGGCTCGCTCAGGACCGTGTGGGCCACCACGACGATCGGCACGTCGATGGCCTCGATCAGGTCGAGCAGTGACTCACCGTCGGGTCCCTCGTACAGGCCGTACTCGTGTTGCACGATGACGAGCTCGCTCCGGTTGAGCGCGTCGATCGACGCCGACCAGCCGGAGCCGGCCTCTTCCGCCAACGAGGCAACCACCAGGACGTCCTCGACGTCAGGGGAGGGCCCGCAGCGAACCACGTCGACCGAGAGCCCGTCGGCGATCAACCCGGCGGCGAGCGCGGCCGAGAAGGTCGCGATCCCGCACGACGTCGGGGGGAAGGTCGACAGGATCCCCACGGAACGAACACGGGCGTCGCCGGGCTCGGATGGACGGGTGGCTGCAAGCGTGGTGGGCGGGACCGGGACGGTGGTGTGCACGGCAGAACTCCTTGTTCGGCTCAGTCGAGGCGACGGGCCTGCGGAGGGCGACAGCACCGAGATGGCCGTCCAGCCCAAGCGGGTGCACTCGTCCAAGAGGACGTGCTGGCACTGTACTGCCCCGCATTGCGATCCGGCGTCGGTACCCTGCATTCATTCCCGCTCCCCACTCAGGTGCCGGCCCCGGTTCACCTCTTCGGGTCGCGGTGCTCGCCCCGATCGCATGGCGTACCCCGCCGCGCCACTACGGGCCGTGGGAACAGTTCGCGTCGTTGCTCACCGAGGGCCTCGTCGCCGCCGGGCACGACGTCACCCTGTTCGCCACCGCCGACTCGGTCACGACCGCCACGCTCCACAGCACCGCTCGCGGCGGCTGGTCCGACGACGCCGGTATCGACCCGAAGGTCGCCGAATGTCTCCACATCGCGTCCGTGTTCGAGCGCGCCGACGAGTTCGACATCATCCACAACGGCTTCGACTTCCTCCCGCTCACCTACAGCAGCCTCGTGCGGACGCCCGTGATCACGACCGTTCACGGGTTCTCGTCGCCTGACATCGTCCCGGTCTACGAGCGCTACGACGCGTCCACCGCCTACGTCGCGATCAGCGATGCCGACCGGCACCCGCACCTCGAGTACGCAGCCACCATCCATCACGGCATCGACACCGCCGCCTTCGCCGTGGACCCGACACCGGGAGATCACCTCCTCTACTTCGGCCGCATCCACCCCGACAAGGGCACGGGTCACGCGATCGACGTCGCCCGCCGGACCGGGCGTCGGCTCGACATCGCGGGCATCGTGCAGGACGAGCAGTACTTCCGCGACGAGGTCGAGCCACACCTCGACGACGAGCACGTGCGCTACCTCGGCCCGGTCTCGGCATCCGAACGCTCCGCCGTGCTCGCAGGTGCCCATGCGCTGCTCCACCTCATCGACTTCGACGAACCGTTCGGTTACAGCGTCGTCGAGGCCATGGCGTGCGGGACGCCCGTCATCGCCAACACCCGAGGCTCGATGCCCGAGCTGATCCGAGATGGCGTGACCGGCTACCTCGTGACCGATCCGGCCGGGGCCGTCGCCGCCGTCGATGGCTCCGCAGCCCTCGACCGCGACGCGATCCGCGCCGACACCGTCGCCCGGTTCGGTGTCGCGACCATGATCGACAAGTACGTCGCCGCCTACCGAACCGTTCTCGAGCACCCGGTACGGCCGTGACGGACCGTGGGGCACACGATCCCGTGCCGGTGTTCGGGGTGCTCGACGCCGGGTACACGATCGACGTCGATGGTCGTCGCCTGCCGACCGTGGTGATCGACGCTCACGATGTCCCCGAGATCGCTGATCTCGCCCGAGTGCACGCGACCGAGGGTGTCGGAGACATCCGGACCGAGGCCATCCGAGTGGACGACACGATCGTTCTCGGCATCCGCATGACCGTGCCCGTGCGCGCCGTGTTCGCGATCGCGATCGACATCGGACGACACCGCGACCTCCTGGACGATGTCATCGAGGGCGGGTCGCTGGTGGTCGCTCACACCGATCCGCAGCAAGCCGCACTCGACCAGACGGGTCTGCTCGCCGTCGACATCGACGGCGCTGCACTCGCCGCGCGGCTCGGGTCCTGACGATCCGGACCGGCGGGGTCAGGCAGCCGGTACCGAGGTCCTCATCAGGTGGTCGAACGCGTCGAGCATGGCGGTCGAGCCCGCCCCCGTGGCCACCACGATCTGCTCGAAGGGTTGGGTGGTGCAGTCACCCGTCGGGGGTGGCGAGCTGGTCGCACCGTCGCATTGGGAGCGGTTCTCCGGATGGCAGCGCCAACGCGAGGTCGTCGATCATCGGCTGCTGGCATCGCTGAGAGGGGGAGCGACGACTCGCAGCACGGCGGCGGCGTCGAGGTTGCCATGGCCGTGGGCGGTGGCGGCGGCGAGCTGCGACATCGCGGCAGCGCCCACCGGCGCCGGGATGCGTCGCTGCGCGGCCATGGCGACCGCCAGGGACAGGTCCTTCAGCGCCAGCGTCACGGCGAACCGTGGATCGACGTCGTCGTCGATCATCCACGGGAGCCGAACCTCCGCCTGGTACGACCA
>JAWLFC010000190.1:0-2751 GCA_041685755.1 Ilumatobacteraceae bacterium | reverse complement strand
TCGATCGCCTGACCGGCGGCCGTCAGCGCTGGCCGACGCCCTGCACCACGACCGGGCACGGGGCATGCCGCACGACGTGGTCCGATGTCGATCCGATCACCGCCCGGCGCAGTCCGCTGCGACCGCTCGTGCCGATGACGATCGCCGTCGCCTGCAGTTCGGCCGCCAGGTCGCAGATCGCCGGACCGGGCCGGCCGACGATCGCCATGATCTCCACGTCGCCGAGGTCGAGCGCGGCGACGGTGACGTCGAGGATCTGCTTGGCGACGATGTCACCCGTCGTCACGACCTGATCGGACAGGTCCTGCGACGATCGTCCGGCGAACCCGTTGCCGGTCTCCAGCTCGGGATCGGCCGGTGACTCGACCGTGACGACGATCGTGCGGTCGGCGGGGGCGAGGATCGGCAGCGACGACCGCAGCGCTTCGACCGCCACGTCGGATCCATCGGTACAGAGCAGAACGATCGAGTCCATGGCGCCAGTCTCGCGCCCGGACGAGGTGAACGCCTACGGCTCGAGCACGACCTTGATCGCTCCCGCGCCGCGGCTCGCCGCCACGGCGAACGCCTCCGGCGCGGCGTCGAGCGGGAAGCGGTGCGTGATCAGCGTCTCGGCGAAGCCGGGTGTGGTCGCCAGCAGTGCCGCCGCTGCGTCGACGTCGCGGCCGCCGGCGCCGCGCCCGTAGAGCGTCGTCGGGCACAACGACACCTCCTTGAGGCACATCGCCATGCCGGGCACGGTGACCGGCCCCCAGTAGATGCCGGGGATGACGACGCTGGCGCCGGGCTTCGCCAGGTCGATCGCCTGCGCCAGGGCGCTGTCGCTCCCGGCGGCCTCGATCACCAGGTCGTAGCCGCCGTCGCCGGCTTCGACCGCTCCGAGCCGCTCGCCGGCGGCGCGCTGGGCATCGTGCCGCGCCACCAGCGCCACCTCGCACCCCCGTGCCCGCGCCGCGGCGACGGCGCACAGCCCGATCGTGCCGCCGCCGATCACGGCGACGCGCTGATCGGGCCGCACCGCCGAGCGTCGCAGCGAGTGCACGACGACGGCCAACGGCTCGACCAACGACGCGTCACGCACGTCGACACCGGCCGGCAACGGCACCAGGCACCGCTCGGGGACGACGACCCGGTCGGCCATGCCGCCGTCGCGCCCGATGCCGTACAGCACCGAACCGCCGCGCACGCAGACGTGCTCGTCGCCGCGGACGCACGGCTCGCAGCGCCCGCACGGATCGAACGGCTCGATCGCGACCGGCGTGCCGTTCTCGGTGACGCCGGCGATCTCGTGGCCGAGCGTGACGGGCGGGGGTGGGAAGTCGGTGCCGGCGATCAGGTGCAGGTCGCTGCCGCAGATGCCCGCCGAGCGGACGTCGACCACCACGCCCGGCCCGTCCGGCACCGGCACGTCACGGACCTCGACCGACCCGTTGCCCGCCCGCACCGCCCGCATCGTCACGCGGCCGGTTCGAGGACGAACACGCGGATCGTGCGGTGGCTCGCCCGGGCACGGTACTTGCCGTAGCCGGGGTAGAAGGTGGCGGCGACCTCGAAGGCCCGATCCGCCTCGGCGTCGGTCGCCGGTCGCGCCGTCACGGCCACCGAGCGGTCGCGGTAGGCCACCGTCGCCGACGCGTCGGCCTCGAGGTTGTACACCCAGCCCGGCGTGCGGGCCTGGCCGTAGTTCGACCCGATGATCGCCAGCTCACCGTCGAGCGGGATGCCCACCAGCGGCATCGAACGGGGCTCGCCGCTCTTGGCGCCGGTCGTGGTCAGCATGATCACCGGCAGACCCGCCATCAGCTCCGGCACGGTCACCCGGCCGTCGGTCCGCCGGTAGAGGACCTTGTCGACCGGATACAGCGTCCGCTGGAACAGCCACGCGCCGGGCGTGCTGGCGGCGATGCGCTGCACGACGCGCTGGGCGCCGTTGGCCGGCTTCAGTGTGTAGTCGAGTTGTTCGAGTACCCCCATCGGGTCGGCATCATCGCAGACGTCGGCGTCTCGCCGCCAGCGAGCGTCAGCGTCGGCCCGACACCGCGTGCCGGCGGAGCCGGTCGTGGACCGCACGGGCGCCGGCGCCGACCGCGTCGACGCGCTCGGCGAGTTCGAGCGCGAGTCCGGCAGGGCCCGGCGTCGCGTCCGGCGGAGCGAACCCGGTCGACGCCGCCGCCGTCGTGTACCACTCGCGCCACAGCTGCCACTCCGGCCGCATCCCCGGCGCCCAACTCAGCGACGACGGCCGGTGCTCGATGCCGACCCGCGCGCACCAGTCCGCGATCACCCCGGGCGGATCGGCGCGCAGCTCGTCGCTGTCGACGACCGCCGGTGTCCGTCCCGTCACCTCCACCACCCGATCGAAGAGGCGGCCCTGGGCGTCGTAGCCCGCCTCGTCGTCGGTGAAGTCCGGCCACCCGCGCGCCAGCGACGCCAGCGCCGCACCCGGCTCGCGGATCAGGAACGTGTGCGTCATCGCCGCCAACGCATCGTCGCTGATCGCCGGCGCGGCCTGGTACGCCATGTCCTTCACGAACACCGCCTCGGAGTCGCCGGCGCGCAGCACGCCCGCCTCGACGGCCGGGTACGTCGCCTCGGGAAAGGTCAGGCCGAAGCGACCGGAGCGCCGCTCGGGCCCGAAGTAGTAGGCGCGCGACCACGGTTCGTCGAGTACCAGATGGTCGCCGCGCTCGATCATCATCCGCTCGAACGCCGTCGACACGGTGCGCGGCGTGGCCCACAGGACGAGGATCG
>JAWLFC010000098.1:0-11474 GCA_041685755.1 Ilumatobacteraceae bacterium | reverse complement strand
GCTCATCGCTTTGGGGGTTGCTGACGGGCGGTCAGTGGGCGGGTTCGGTCGCTCCGGCGTGCTCGTGGAGCGGCTCGACGGTGACGTAGCGCCTGGCGAGCTGGTCGACACCGACGACCAACGCGATCGCGGCCGCCATCAGCAGCAACGGGATCACGACGTCGTCACGCGGGAGCTCGATGGTGGTGGTGTTCGTGCCGTTGGGCCACGCCCACACCACGCGCAGCGAGCCCAGCATGAGCCCGACCATCGCCGCCAGCACCCAGCGGTGGTAGTGCTCGAGCAGCCAGTGGAGCAGCGTGGAGAACAGCGCCAAGCCGATGACGCAGCCGACGACGAAGGCCGCCAGCACCGCGAAGTCGCGGTCGTTCACGGCGCCGAGCACCTCGGTGTACATCCCCATCATCACCAGCAGGAACGAACCGGACACGCCCGGCAGGATCATGGCGCAGATCGCGATCGAGCCGGCGAGCAGGAAGATCCACCACGGCTCGGTGACCACCTCGAGCGCGTCATCGGCGACCTCGGTGTCGGAGCGCAGCCCGAGCAGGAGGAACATCGTGACGCCGACGCCGAGCATCAGCGCCACCGAGATGGCGTCGATCCGGTCGATCATCCGGGTGGCGACGTAGATCGAGCCGACGATCAGCCCGAAGAAGATCGCACCCATCCGGATCGGCTGCTCGTGGAGGAGCCGCTCGATCACCGACGACAACGCGAAGATGGCCGCCAGGACGCCGACCAGCAGGCTGACCAGCCACACCCACTCGATCCGCTTGACGGTGACCGCGAAGTCGCCGAAGGAGCCGGTGAGCAGTTGCTTGAGGCCGCGGGCGCCCTCGCGGACGTTGTCGATCAGGCGGTCGTAGATGCCGACGACGAGGGCGACGGTCCCGCCCGACACGCCGGGCACGATGTCGGCCGAACCCATCGCGAAACCGCGGACGAGCTGGGCGAGCGGGGTCGGGATCTGCACGCAGCGAATCTAGCGACCGCAGTGCGCGAGGGGGCGGCGCTCAGGCCCACCAGAGTGGGTGGCGCAGGGCGAGGCCGGTGACGACGACGAGCACCAGGTTCTCGCCGACCTGTTCGACGGCGCCGAGGACATCGCCACTCACCCCGCCGAACGCCCGGCGGGCGACGAGCGCAACGACGACCGCACCGACCGCCGCCGCGACAGCGAGCGGGAGGACCCACCAACCGGTTGCCGCGGCTGCGATCGCGAGCGCCGCCGCGACGCCCGACGCCGTACGAGTCGGCGTGAGCCCACGGGCGTGGTCGGCGCCGAGGCCACCGCCCGGCACCGGCGGCGCCGTTCCCATGACCGCCACCGCAGCGCCACGCCCGAGCGTGTGGGCAGCGACGAGACCGGCGAACGCGGCAGCCGGGCCGAGCGACGCGACGCACACGATGCGGATCACGATCGTCGAGCACATCGCGGCCACGCCGTAGCTGCCGTGTCGCGAGTCCTTCAGGATCTCGCGGCGCTGCTCGGGGCTCCACCCGCCGAGCGCGTCGGCGGTGTCGGCGAGGCCGTCCTCGTGGAATGCCCCGGTCAGGACCACGCCGAACACGACCCCGACCGCGGCCGCCACGAGGGGCGGGACCAGCTCCATCGACCCGGCGACCAGCACGCCGATCGTGGCGCCGATCGCCCCGCCGACGACGGGGAACCACGGCACGCACGCCGCGAGATCGGGTGCCGCACGCAAGCGGATCGGGACCCGCGTGAGGAACTGGACCGCCCCGAGCGGTGCGACCGGGGGCAGGCCGCTCACGTGCCGAACCACTCCTCGAACGTCGGGACGTCGGTGATCCCGGCGCACGCCATGGCGATCAGCGGCACGGCGGCCATCGCCCCCGAGCCCTCACCGAGGCGCATGTCGAGGTCGAGCAGCGGCGCCTTGCCGAGCCGTTCGAGGAGCTTGCGGTGGCCCGGTTCGGCCGAGCAGTGCCCGACCGTGCAGTGATCGAGGATGCTCGGCTCGATCTCGTTGAGCGGCAGCACCGCCGAGGTGACGACGTAACCGTCGAGCACGACCGGGATCGACCGGTGCCGGGCCGCCACGGTCGCCGCGGTGATCGCCACGATCTCGGCGCCGCCGACCTCGCGCAGGATCTCCAGCGGATCGGTGATGCCGGCGATGCGACGCACCGACTCCTGGACCGCCTGGCGCTTGCGGGCGAGGCTCGCGTCGTCGATGCCGGTGCCCCGCCCGACCCACGCTGCGGTCTCGCCGCCGGCGAGCGCCGCCGAGATCGCCGCCGACGGAGTCGTGTTGCCGATGCCCATCTCTCCCAGTACGAGCAGGTCGCCGTCGAGCCGGTCGACGGCGTCGAACGCGATCGCCACGATGTCGTCGAAACGCTCCGGTGTCAACGCCGCTTCGTAGCGGATGTCACCGGTCGGTCGCCCGATGCCGACGTCGACGGCGCTCACCTGAGCCCCGGCGAGCCGGGCGAAGGCGCTGATCGTGGATCGGCCCTCCTGGTAGGCGGAGAACATCGCCTCGGTCACCCCGGTCGGATACGCCGACACCTTGGTCGCGGCGGCGACACCGTGGTCGGCGGCG
Source organism: Ilumatobacteraceae bacterium (assembly GCA_041685755.1). Taxonomy (GTDB): domain Bacteria; phylum Actinomycetota; class Acidimicrobiia; order Acidimicrobiales; family Ilumatobacteraceae; genus Sva-07. The sequence continues at coordinate 8,901 of JAWLFC010000098.1, read as the reverse complement.
AAGATCAGCCCGACCGGTCGCGCGACGCGGGGCCGGGCAGTGCGCTGCCACCCGGCGACCCATTCGGCGATGTCGTCGAGCCACGCCAGCGCGCCGCTCGGCCGCAGGATGTGCGCCGCCCGTTCGTGCACCGCCGCCCGGGCGGCGCCGTCGCAGGTGGGCAGGTCGTGGAGCCGATCACGGAGCCGGTCACGAGGCCGATGGTCAGCAGCCGTCATCGGCCGCCGCCGAGCGGATCGGGGAGGAACTCCCACGGATCGCGCAGCTCGAGGGCCTTGCCGGCCACGAGCAGCAGGCTCCGTTCGGCGGCGGCGACCCAGCGCTGGTTGACGCGACCGAGCACGTCGCGGTACCGGCGGCCGAGTTCGGTCTCGGGGTGGACGCCGAGGCCGACCTCGTTGGTGATGGCGAGCACCGGGCGACCGTACCCGGCCGCCTGCTCGGCGGTCGTGGCCGCCAGCTCGTCGATGTCGGCGTCGGAACGGCCGAGCCACATCAGGTTCGAGGTCCACAACGTGAGGCAGTCGACGATCACCGGCGCTCCGCCGGCGCGGTCGAGCGCACCGGCGAGGTCGACGGTCTCCTCGATCGTCGACCACTCCGACGGGCGCTCGGAGCGGTGGCGGCCGACCCGCGCGGCCATGTCGTCGTCGGGCTCGGTGGCGTCCTCGGGCCGCGGCGCGGTTGCGACGAACACGACGGGCTCGTCCCACCGGCGACCCCAGTCGACCGCCAGCGAGCTCTTGGCGCTGCGCGCCCCGCCGATCAGCACGGTGAGCGCCATCGTGGCCTCAGTAGTCGATGCCGCGCATGGCGCGGATGCCCTGCTGGTACGCGTGCTTGACCTCGACCATCTCGGTGACGGTGTCGGCGAGCTCGATCAACTCCGGTGCTGCGTCACGCCCGGTGACGACGACGTTGACGTGGCGGGGCCGGTTGCGGATCGGCTCGACGATGTCGGCAATGGCGAGCCAGTTGAAACTGGCGAGGTAGGTCAGTTCGTCGAAGATCACGAGCTGGTGCTCGCCGGCGTTCATCAGCTCGACCGCCTTCGCCCAGCCCTCGGCGGCGTGCGCCCGATCGTTGGTCAGGTCGTCGGAGTCCCAGGTGAAGCCTTCCCCGAACGCGAACCAGTCGACGCCGAGCTGGCGGCCGATCTTCTCCTCGCCGGTGTTCCAGTCGCCCGATTTGATGAACTGCACGACGGCGACGTTCCAACCCCGGGCGACACCGCGGACCATCATCCCGAACGCGGACGACGACTTGCCCTTGCCGTTGCCGGTGTTGACGACGACCAGGGAGTCGGCACTGCGCAGCCCGTCGGGACGGGGATCTTCGGTGGGGGCACGGTCGTCGCTGGAGGGGTCGTCGCTGCTCATGAGACTGGGCAGCGTACGCACCGGGCGGTACAGTGTCGAACCGTCAGCGGAACAGCGAACTTCGGTGAGATCCCGAGGCTGTCCCGCAACGGTGGTTCCCCGACGGTTCGTCGCACGACGAGGCGGACGGGGACGAGTCCGGTCGCCTGCCCGCTGACGCGACATCATCCCTCGAGGCAAGGGACGGCTCGCACGCAGGAATCGCCTGCTCGGACCCAGCTTGTCCTCCATCTCCTTGGAGGCAGACATGAACACCCGGACCCCACGAGCGCTGCTCGCGCTCGTCGCCGGCTTCTCGCTCGTCGCCGCAGCCTGCGGTAGCGACGACGATGCCACCCCCGCCGACACCGGCTCGGCGGCGACCACCACGGCCACGGAGGCGGCGCCGGCCACCGATGCGCCGCCGGCCACCGACCCGGCGGAGACCGACGCCGTCGACGCGCCCGAACGGATCGTCTCGCTGAGCCCCACGCACACCGAGATGCTCTTCGCGATCGGGGCCGGCGACCGGCTCGTCGCCGTCGAGGAGTTCTCCGACTTCCCCGCCGAGGCGCTGGAGCTGCCGAACGAACTCTCCGGCTTCGAACCGAACGTCGAGGCGATCGCCGCCTTCGAGCCCGACCTCGTGGTGATCGGCGGCGACTTCACCGGGCTGGGCGATCAGCTCGACGCGGTCGGCATCGGCTGGTGGGACGGGCCCGCCGCGGTCACGCTCGACGACACCTACGCCCAGATCGAGCAGCTGGGCGCCGTCACCGGGCAGGTCGCCGAAGCCGCGGAACTGGTAGCGCAGATGCAGGCCGACATCGACGCCATCATCGCCGACACCGTCGTCCCCGACGAGCCGCTGAGCTTCTACCACGAGCTCGATCCGACCTACTTCAGCGCCGACTCGACCACGTTCATCGGTGAGCTCTACTCGCTGCTCGGCCTGCGCAACATCGCCGACGGGGCCGAGGGCGACTCCGGCGGGTTCCCGCAGCTCAACGCCGAGTTCATCGTGTCGGCCGACCCCGACCTGATCTTCCTCGCCGACACGAAGTGCTGCGGCGAGAGCGCCGAGACCGTCGCCGCCCGCGACGGATGGGGCACGATCGCCGCCGTCGTCAACGGCAACGTGATCGAGATGGACGACGACATCGCGTCGCGCTGGGGGCCGCGGGTGGTCGACTACCTCGCCGCCGTGAGCGCCGCGGTCGAACAGGCGCTGGTGCCTGGCTGACCATGCGGGCCGAGCGCCGCGAGCGGGTCTGGACGGCCGAGTGGACCGACCGGCGATGGATCGTCGTCGCCGGCGCGGTTCTCGTCGGCGCGGTCCTCGTCGGCGCGTCGCTCGGCCCGGCGGGTCCCTCGTGGTGGCGGGTGCCGCTCGAGATGCTGAACCGGTTGCCGCTGGTGTCGATCGACTCCGGCGTCACCGACACCGAGTGGAACATCGTGTGGCAGATCCGCATGCCGCGGGTGCTGCTCGGCGGGTTGGTCGGGGCGATGCTGTCGGTCGCCGGTGCCAGCTACCAGGGCGTGTTCCGCAACCCGCTCGTCGACCCGTACCTGCTGGGCGCTGCGGCGGGTGCCGGGCTGGGGGCGACGTTGATGTTGACCACCGGCCGCAGCGCCACCGAGGACTGGCCGATCGACCCCGTCCAGTTGGTCGCCTTCCTCGCCGCCCTGCTCACCGTGGCGATCACCTACATGGTCGGGTCGTCGTTCGGTGGGGTCCGCTCGGGTTCCACACTCGTGCTCGCCGGCGTCGCCGTCGTGTCGTTCGCGACGGCGCTGCAGACGTTCATCCTCCAGCGCAACCTCGACGTCGTGCGCGAGGTGTTCAACTGGATCCTCGGGCGGCTGTCGGGCTCGACGTGGAGCGACGTCCGTACCGTCACGCCGTACGTGGTGCTGGCGTGCGTGGTGCTGATGCTGCACCGGCGCCACCTCGACGTGTTCCGCGTCGGCGACGACGAGGCGGCGTCGCTCGGGGTGTCGGTCGCCCGCACCCGGCTGGTGATCGTCGTCGCAGCGACGCTCGGCACCGCTGCGGTCGTGTCGGTCAGTGGGCTGATCGGCTTCGTCGGGCTGATCGTGCCGCACGTGATCCGGCTGATGGCAGGCGCCGGGTACCGGCGGGTCGTGCCGCTGTCGATCCTGTTCGGCGCGGCGTTCCTGATCCTCGCCGACGTCCCCGGGAGGATGCTGACGAGTCCGGCGGAGACGCCGATCGGGGTGGTCACCGCGTTCATCGGGGCGCCGTTCTTCATCTACCTCTTGCGCACGAGGAAGATGGTCTGATGGGCACGCTCGAGTTGCGCGACGTCGCCGTGTCGTACGGCCGGCGTCAGGCGGTGGCGCCGCTCACCGAGCGGGTGGCGTCGGGGGAGTGGCTCGGGGTGATCGGCCCGAACGGGGCCGGCAAGTCGTCGCTGCTGCGCGCCGTTGCCGGTCTGCTCGCCGCCGACGGCGAGGTGTTCGTCGAGGGTGAGTCGCTCACCGGCGCGTCGGATCGGGGGCGGGCCGCACGGGTCGCCTACGTGGCGCAGGACCCGCTGATCCCCGACGACATGACGACGTTCGACTACGTGCTGCTCGGGCGCACGCCGTACATCGGGTATTTCGCGAACCCGACGGCTCACGATCGCGAGGTGGTGGCCGGGGTGATCGAACGCCTGCGGCTCGGCCCCTTCACCGATCGGCTGCTCGGCACGATGAGCGGCGGCGAACGCCAGCGGGCGGTGCTCGCCCGGGCGCTGGCGCAGGAGGCCCCGGTGCTCCTGCTCGACGAACCGACCTCCGCGCTCGACATCGGCCACCAGCAGCAGGCGCTGGAGCTGGTTGCCGAACTCCGCAACGAGCAGGCGATGACGATCGTGTCGGCGATGCACGACCTGACCCTCGCCGGCACCTACGCCGACCGGCTGGTGATGCTCTGCGAAGGCGAGGTGGTGGCGCGGGGCTCGGCGGTCGAGGTGTTGACCGCCGAACGCCTGGGCGAGGTGTTCCACGTGTGCGTCAGTGTCGACGTCGACCCCGACGACGGCGCCGTCATCGTCGTCCCCCGCCGCGGCTTCCCCGTCTGAGTCGTCGCCCCTCCTCGGCGTTTGTGGCGTGTTGCGGTTGGATCGGGTCCACCAAACTGCGCCGCAAACGGAATTGGCGTTTGTGGCGTGTTGGGGTTGGTCCGGGTCCACCAAACTGCGCCGCAAACGGAATTGGCGTTTGTGGCGTGTTGCGGTTGGGCCGGGTCAATCAGACTGCGCCGCAAACGGGGTGGGTGAGCGGAGGATCTAGCATCCGAGCATGAGCGAGGCGCCGTATCCGACGTTCCCCGGTGTCGACACGTTCGACGCCATCAGGTCACCGGAGGACGAGCGGGCGCACCGCAAACGGATGTGCGCGCTGGGGTACCGGGTGTTCGGCGCGCTGCGATGGGGTCAGCTCGGCGATGGCCACGTCTCGGCGCGTGACCCGATCCTGACCGACCACTTCTGGTTGCTCGACTGGGGCGTGCCATTCCACCGGGCGACCGTCGATCAGCTGGTGCTGGTCGGCCCCGACGGGCGGGTGACCGACACCGACGGCAACCCGACCGGCGCCGTGAACACCGCCGGCTACAACATCCACGCCCCGATCCTCGCCGCCCGCCCCGACGCCGTGAGTGCTGCCCACACCCACACCCAGTTCGGCACGCCGTGGTCGGCCAACGTGGCGCCGTTCCGGGCGCTCAGCCAGGAGTCGTGTGCGTTCGTCTTCGACCAGGCGCTCTTCGACGACGAGGAGGTCGAGGTGCTCTCCTACGACGGCGGCAAGCGCATCGCCGCGGCGCTCGGCGAGAGCAAGTTCTGCATCCTGCGCAACCACGGACTGCTCACCGTCGGCGGGTCGGTGGAGGAGGCGGTCGGTTGGTTCGTGATGGCCGAGCGGGTCGCCGAGGTGCACGTCAAGGCGCCCGACGGCGTGGCGATCTCCGACTCGGCAGCAGCGGTCGCCGCCGAGACCCTCGCGGTGCCGTCAACGGGCTGGCGGCTGTTCCAGTGGCTCGTGCGCAGCGTGATCGACGATCCCGCCGTCGTCGATTCGGCGTAGTTCGCGCTCAGCCGAAGACGACGACACCCACGACACCGAGCAGCACGAGGACGCTGGCCGCGTACTCGGCACGGGTGTGGCGTTCGTGGAGCACCCAGGCCGAGATGGCGAACGCGATCACCAGCTCGACCTGGCCGAGCGTGCGGACCTTGGCGGCGTTGGTCATCGTCACCGCGGTCGCCCAGCCGATCGACCCGGCGAGGCTGAGAATCCCGACCGGCAGCGCCGCCCGCCACGCGACCGCGACCCGGCCGAGTTCGGCCCGATCGGTCGCGGCGAGTTGGCCGGCGTTGACCAGGGTCTGGATGCCGAGCATCACCGTCAGCGTGAACAGTGCCTGCGTCCAGGTCGATCCGTCGAGCGACGTCGACGCTCCTCGGATCCCGACCGCTGCCAGCGCGAAACAGCCGCCGGCGATCATCCCCATCAGCGCCGCCGGGTCGCCGGCGCGCCCGAGGACGTCGAGGAAGCGCTCGGGCGCCGCGAGCCAGCCGACACCGACCATGCACACGACCGCCGCGACCCAGCCGAGCGGGTCCAGTGGCTCACCGAGAGCGAGGGCGGCGACGACGGCCACCTGAATCACCTCGGTCTTGGCGTAGACCGTGCCGATGGCGAAGTCGCGCAGGTCGAACGCCCGTAGCAGTGCCAACGTTCCGAGGATCTGGGCGATCCCGGCACCGGCGATGATCGGCCAGAACCGCCACGGGATCGCGGGGATCTCCTCGCCGACGAGGCCGAACGTGATCGCCGCGACGACCAGCGCGAGCGGGAAGCCGTAGGCGTAGCGCACGAAGCCGGCGCCGTTGACCGACAGCACCGATCGCAGCTGGTGCTGGCGCGACGTGCGCAGGATCTGGAACGTCGCCGCCGCCAGCGTGATGGGGATCCACATGGTGCCCGCAGTGTTACACCGGGGGTCTGACCCCTGGCGTAACGGGTTTGGGCGCTGGTGTGATCAGGAGGGGCTGGGGTCGAACCAGTGGTCGCCGTTGAGGAGGATGTCGTCGGCGTCGGCGGGGCCCCACGAACCCCGGAAGTACGGCAGCACCTCGCCGGGGCTGTCGAGCGCCGGCTGGACGACGCGCCAGGTGCCCTCGACGGTGTCCTGGCGGGCGAAGCGCCGCAGCGAACCGATCAGCGCGTCGCCGAGCAGCCGCTCGTAGGCATCCTGTCGTTCGCCGAGCGCGGCGGCGAAGTCGACGTCGACATCGACCTCCTGGCTGTCGAGTTCCGGCCCCGGCGTCTTGGCCTGCAGGGCGAACGTGACGCCGTCGTTCTTCCCCAGTCGCAGCCGGATCAGGTTGCGCCCCGGCGGTGGTCCGCCGGACTCGTCGAACAGCATCCGCGGCGGCTCGCGCAACTCGATCACGGCCTCGGTCGCGCTCTCCCGGAGCGCCTTGCCGACGCGGATGTACCACGGCACGCCGGCCCAGCGCCACGAGTCGATCTCCAACCGCACCGCCGCGAACGTCTCGACGTTCGACTGGGGGTCGACGCCGTCCTCGTCGCGGTAGCCGACGTACTGCCCGCGCACGAGCGCGTCGCAGTCGATCGGACGCATCGCCGCGATCACCTTGGCCTTCTCGTCCTGGAGGAAGTTGGAGTCGGCGCCGGCAGGTGGCTCCATCGCCAGCAGCGCCACGACCTGCAGGAGGTGGTTCTGGAGCACGTCGCGGATCGCGCCGACACCCTCGTAGAACGATCCACGGCCCTCGACGTCGATCGTCTCCGACATCGTCACCTGGACGCTGCGGACGTAGTTGCGGTTCCACACCGGTTCGAGCAGCGTGTTGGCGAAGCGGAACACGAGCAGGTCCTCGACCGCCTCCTTGCCGAGGTAGTGGTCGATGCGGAAGATGTGGTCCTCGGCGAACACCTCGTGGAGGGTCTTGTTGAGCTCGATCGCGGAGTCGAGGTCGCGCCCGAACGGCTTCTCGACGACGATGCGTCCCCGGTGGTTGAGCCCGACCGATGCCAGTTTCGTGGCGACCGTCGGGAACATGCTCGGCGGGATCGCCATGTAGAAAACCGCGACCATCGAGTTGTGCTTGTCGAGGGTCGCCCGCAGCTCCTCCCACGTCGCTTCGTCGGCGTAGTCGCCCTGCACGAGGTCGAGGCGCTCGCAGAGCGAGTCGACGACGTCGGGGTCGGGGTCGTCGACGTGCTCGTCGATCGACTCGCGGGCGTGGCGTCTGAAGTCGTCGTCGGTCCACTCGCTGCGGGCCACGCCGATGACCGGGACGTGCAACGTGCCGGACTTCTCGAGTCGGTAGAGCGCCGGGAAGAGCTTGCGGACGGCGAGGTCGCCGGTCGCGCCGAAGAGCACGAGAGCGTCGGCTTCGGGCTGGCTGGTCTGCATGCGGGTGGTGTCGATGTGTGCCGGGCCGAGGTCGCTCATCGCGTGGGGTCCGTTCGCTCGACGTGGCCTCCGAAGCCGGCGCGCATCGCCGACAGCACCTGGTCGGCGACGTCGGATCGGCCCCGGGAGGAGAACCGCTGGTAGAGAGCGGCGGACAACACCGGCACCGGGACGCCCTCGTCGATGGCGGCGTTCACCGTCCAGCGGCCCTCACCCGAGTCGCTGACGGTGCCGGAGTAGGCGCTGAGTTCCGGGTCGGCGTGGAACGCCTCGGCGGTGAGGTCGAGCAGCCACGAGCTGATCACCGACCCCCGCCGCCACACCTCGGTCACCTTGGCGAGGTCGATGTCGTAGCGGTAGTAGGCGGCGGCGTCGAGCGGTGCCGTCTCGGCGTCGGCCGCGTGGTCGATCGCGCCGATGTTCGCCTTGGCGAGCACGTTGAGTCCCTCGGCGTAGGCGGCCATCATCCCGTACTCGATGCCGTTGTGGACCATCTTCACGAAGTGGCCCGCTCCGCTCGGCCCGCAGTGCACCCAGCCGTGCTCCTCGGGCGCCTCGGCGCCCTCGCGACCTGGTGTGCGGGCGGCGCCACCGAGACCGGGAGCCAGTGACTCGAAGATCGGGGTGAGCCGGACGACCGTGTCGGTCTCGCCGCCGATCATCAGGCAGTAGCCGCGTTCGAGACCGAACACGCCACCGCTGGTACCGACGTCGACGTAGTGGATCCCCGATGGCGCCAGGGCCGCCGACCGGTCGACGTCGTGGCGGTACCACGAGTTGCCGCCGTCGATGATCGTGTCGTCGGCGTCGAGGAGCGCAGCGAGCGCGTCGACCGTGGCGCCGACGAAGGCGGCCGGCACCATGATCCAGATCGTCCGGGGTCGCTCCAGCGCGTCGACCACCTCGGCGAGCGTGCCGGCACCCGTGACGCCGAGCTCGTCGACGAGCGCCCTGATCGCCGTCGCGTCGACGTCGTGGACGACGCAGTCGTGGCCGTCACGATGCAACCGTCGCACCATGTTGGCGCCCATCCGCCCGAGTCCGATCATCGCGAGTTGCATGGCCACCAGCCTGCCACGATCC
>JAWLFC010000189.1:0-2787 GCA_041685755.1 Ilumatobacteraceae bacterium | reverse complement strand
TCGAAGCGGTCATCTTCGACACCGATGGGGTGGTCACGCAGACCGCAGCGGTGCACTTCTCCGCCTGGAAGGACGTGTTCGACGAGTTCCTCGCCGACCGTGCCGCCGGCGACGCGGCGAGGCCGTTCACCGACGCCGACTACCGGGTGCACGTCGATGGCATCGGTCGCTACGACGGTGTCGATGCGTTCCTGCGGTCGCGCGGTTTCGAGCTGCCGTGGGGCGACCCCGACGACCCGCCGGGTGACGGCACCGTGTGCGCAGTGGGCAACAAGAAGAACGCCGCCTTCGCAGCAGCGATCGACCGCCACGGCGTGCGGCCGTACACGACGACGCGTCGATTCATCGAGGCGCTCCATGCCCATGGGATCCGCGCCGCTGTCATCTCGGCGAGCAAGAACTGCGAGTTGGTGCTCCGCGCTGCCGACATGCTCGACCTGTTCGAGGTTCGTGTCGACGGCAACGACGCCGCCGAGCTCGGATTCCCGGGAAAGCCCGCACCCGACGTGTTTCTCGAAGCAGCCCGCCGCCTCGGCGTCGAACCCGGTGCCGCCGCCGTCGTCGAGGACGCGATCTCCGGAGTGCGCGCCGGCCGGGCGGGGGAGTTCGGGCTCGTGATCGGCCTCGACCGGACCCGCAACCCGGAGCCGCTCGCCGAGTTCGCCGACCTGGTCGTGCCCGACCTCTCCGATCTCGAGGTGGCCTCTCTCGACGGCGTCGACGGAGACGGTGGCGCCGGGGTGCGTCCCGTCGTGCCGGCGCGGGCATGGCTGCCCGACCTGTCCGATGCGCTCACCGACTACGACCTCACCCGACAGGTCGCCGGCAAGACCGTCGCGGTGTTCTGCGACTACGACGGTGCGCTCACCCCGATCGTCGACCGGCCAGAGGACGCCACCATCCCGCCGGCGACGTTGGCCGCGCTCGACGCCCTCGCCGAGCTGACGGTCGTCGGCATCGTCAGCGGCCGCGACCTCGACGACGTGATGGCGATGGTGCCCGCGGAGCGCACGTGGTTCGCCGGCAGCCACGGCTTCGACGTCCGCCGGCCCGACGGCACCCGCGAGGAGTTCTCCGAGGGAGCGGACGCCTTGCCGGCGCTCGCCGAAGCGGAGGACGAACTCGCGGCGCGGCTCGGAGACGTCGAGGGGGCATGGGCCGAACGCAAACGGTTCGCCATCGCCGTCCACTACCGCGCCACGCCCGACGATCGCATCGCCGATCTCGAGGCGATCGTCGCCGAGATCGCCGCCGCGCACGACGAGTTGCGCATGACGGGCGGCAAGAAGATCTTCGAGCTGCGCCCCGACATCGAGTGGCACAAGGGCAGGGCCGTCCGCTGGCTGATCGACGCGGCCGGGCTCGATCCGCTCACGACGCTGCCGGTGTTCATCGGCGACGACGTGACCGACGAGGACGGCTTCGCCGAGGTCCGCCGCCGAGGTGTCGGCGTCGTCGTCGGCACCGAGGATCGCTACACCGCGGCGCACCTGCGCGTCGACGACCCCGACGCAACACGCCTGTTGCTCGAACGCCTGACGAGGAGGCTCGCGGAATCGTGAACGAATGGCTCTGGACCTACGAGGGATACGACGCGCTCGACGAGGGACAGCGCGAGGCGCTGTGCACGCTCGGCAACGGTTACGTCGCGACACGCGGTGCGCTCGCCGAGACGGAGGCCGACGGCGTCCACTACCCGGGCACCTATCTCGCCGGCGTGTTCAACCGGCTCACGACCGAAGTGGCCGGCCGCGATGTCGTCAACGAGAGCATCGTCAACGTCCCCAACTGGCTCGTCCTGCGTGTCCGCATCGACGGCGGTGACTGGATCTCACCCGACTCGACCGAAGTCCTCGAGCACCACCTCGAGACCGACCTGCGACGGGCGACGCTCACGCGGCGCACACGGTTCCGTGACGACCAGGGCCGCACGTTCTCGCTGACCGAGCGGCGTTTCGTCAGCCTCGCCGACCCCCACGTACTCGCGCTGGAGACCACGTTCGTCGCCGAGGACTTCGCGGCGCCGATCGAGATCCTGTCCGCACTCGACGGAACCGTCGAGAACCGCAACGTCGTGCGGTACAACACGCTCGACACCGACCACCTCGTCCACGTCCGCTCCGAGGCGGTCGCCGCCGACACCGTCCTGCTCGAGGTGCGCACGAACGATTCCGACATCGTCATCGCGCAGGGAGCGCGCACCCGCCTGTGGCGCAACGGCGAGGCGGCCGAGCCGGAGCGGGCCACCGACACGACGCACCGTTGGGCGGCGCAGACCCTCGCGCTCGACGTCGAACCCGGTGACGAGGTGCGCGTCGAGAAGGTCGTGACGATCTACAGCTCGCGCGACAACGGCATCTACTCGCCCCCGGAAGCGGCGGCCCGCCGCGCCGTCGCCGCCGACGACTTCGAGGATCTGCTGGCACCGCATCTCACCGCCTGGAAGCACTCGTGGAACCGGAGCCGGATCACGCTCTCCGGTGAGTTCGGCCACACGGCGCGGATCCTCAACCTGCACATCTTCCACCTCCTCGCAACGGTGTCGAAGAACACCACGGACCTCGACGTCGGTGTCCCCGCCCGCGGACTGCACGGCGAGGCGTACCGCGGTCACATCTTCTGGGACGAGATGTACATCTTCCCGTTCCTCACGTTGCGCGTGCCCGAATTGACGCGATCGTTGCTGCTGTACCGCGCCCGCCGCCTCGGTGCCGCCCGCAACGCCGCCCGGGAAGCGGGTTTCGCCGGTGCGATGTACCCGTGGCAGAGCGGGAGCGACGGGCGCGA
>JAWLFC010000013.1:0-42333 GCA_041685755.1 Ilumatobacteraceae bacterium | reverse complement strand
ACGAGGCCGACCAGGGCCGCGCCTGCCAGGAGTCGCCGATTCATGTACGACATCATGCTCCAGTGTCGCCGACGATGCGGGGATCTCCCCGTCAGCTCGCCACCGTCAGCGCGTCTCGAAGATCCAGCCCTTCCGATGGGGCGGCTCGACGTCGTGTTCGATGAACCATTCCGTGCCGAACGCCGATGCGAAGGCATCGTCGGGCATCTCCAGGAAGAACGACGTGTCGGCGATCTGGCTGCGATGGCAGCGCATGGCGTCGCGTTTGGCGCCGAGGTGTGCCGACACGTCGACCGCGAGGGTCAGCTCGGCCTCGGGCATGCCCATCGGGTTGCCGTCGTCGGCCGGCCCGGTCGGATCGAAGTCGTCGGGCTCGCCGTCGCCGGGCGTGAACCCACCCGCATCACCCGCCTGGCGGGCCTGCTCGACCATGCGGACGATCTCGTCGCGGTTCATCGTGGCCTCGAGCACCCTGACCGACGGAACGAGCCGAGCGGCGACGAGCCCGACGCGATGCACCGCGATGTGGTCGGGATGGCCGTAGTTGCCGTGCCAGTCGTAGATCGTCAGCGCGTCGGCGTCCTCCTCGCGCAGCACGGCGGCCAGGCGGGCGCCGGCCTCGTCGAGGTCGGCACGCAGGAAGCTGGAGGGGTCGCCGTTCTGCTCCCATCCGCTCATGCCCGAGTCGCTGTAGCCGAGCCATGCGACCCGGTCGATGCCGAGCACGGCGGCTGACGCCTCGGTTTCGCGTCGACGCCGTTCGACCAAGCTCTCCCCCGGCTCGAGGTCGTCGGGCACCTCGCCGTGCTCGCCGTTCGTGGCCACGACGAGCACGACCCGATGACCCTCGGCGGCAGCTCGGGCGATCGTGCCCCCGGTGCTGATCACCTCGTCGTCGGGATGGGCGTGGAAGCAGACGAGCGTCGCCATCAGCTCGACGCGGACTCCGCCTGCCTGACCGCGCCCGACGACGACCAGGCATCGATGCGCTCGCGCTCGATCCCCCAGTCGGCGAGCACCTCGACGGTGTGGGTACCGGCGTGCGCCGGGGGCCGAGCCACCTCCGCGGTGGTGCGGCTGAACCGCGGTGCCGGAGCGGGCTGCACGGTGCCGGCGATGTCGACGAAGGTCCCCCGCTCGACGTTGTGGGGGTGCTCGGCGGCCTCGCTCATCGTCAGCACCGGCGCGAAGCAGACGTCGGTGGTCTCCATCAGCTCGCACCACTCGGCGCGGCTCCGCTGGGCGAACAGCTCGGTCAGCCGGGACTTCAGCGCCGGCCACTCGGTGCGGTCCATCTGCTCGGCGAACTGTTCGTCGTCGTCGAGGCCGGTCAGACGGAGCAGCTCGGCGTAGAACTGGGGCTCGATCGAGCCGATCGAGATGTACTCGCCGTCGCTGCAGCGGTACACGTCGTAGAAGTGGGCGCCGGTGTCGAGCAGGTTGGTGCCGCGGGCGTTCTCGTCGTGCATCCCGATGTTCTTGAACGCCCAGAACATCGACATCAGCACCGCCGTCCCGTCGACCATCGCGGTGTCGACCACCTGGCCCTGGCCGCTGCGTTGCGCTTCGAGCAGGGCACACACCACGCCGTAGGCGAGGAACATGCCGCCACCGCCGAAGTCGCCGACCATGTTCAACGGGGGAACCGGCGCCTCCCCGGCGCGCCCGAAGTGAGCGAGCGCACCGGCCAGCGAGATGTAGTTGATGTCGTGGCCGGCCGCCTGGGCGTAGGGGCCCGCCTGGCCCCAGCCGGTCATCCGGCCGAACACCAGCTTCGGATTGCGGGCACGGCACTCGTCGGGGCCGATTCCGAGCCGCTCCATCACGCCGGGCCGGAACCCTTCGATCAGCGCGTCGGCCGACTCGACCAGCGCCAGCAGCGCCTCCACCCCGTCGGGATGCTTGAGGTCGATCGCCACGTTGCGGCGGCCCCGCAGCAACACGTCGTAGTGCGGTCCGTCGGGAATCGGTCCGCGCACGGCACCGGCGCGCTCGACGCGGACGACCTCGGCGCCCATGTCGGCGAGCAGCATCGCCGCGAACGGCCCGGGGCCGATGCCGGCGATCTCGATGATGCGATATCCGGTGAGTGGTCCGGCCATATGGGGGTCTCCTCGTCGTGTGGGTGTTCAGGAATGGCGGTGCGAACCCAGAGTGGTGCGGACGTGGCTGCCGATGGCGTCGGCGAGCACGGGCCACAGCGGTTCGGGCATGTCGTGGCCCATGTCGGCCAACAGCAGGTACTTCGATCCGGGCACGAGTTCGGCGGTGCGTTCGCCGCCGCTGGGGCTGATCAGGGTGTCGTCGCGCCCGTGGATCACCAGCATCGGCACCTGCAACTCTTCCAGCCCGGCCCGCCGATCGCCGCTGGCATAGATCGCCGCCAGCTGCCGCGTGGCACCCTCGGGGTAGAAGCAGCGGTCGTACTGCTCGGCGGCGACCTGGCGCAGCTGATCGGGGTCGCCGTACTTCTTCGACGCCCACGACATCGACGTCACCGAGTCGGCGATGTAGGCCTCACGGTCGGTCTGCGGCGGCCGCAGCAGCGCCTCACGGGCCTCCGCAGTGGCCTGGCCGTACCGGGACTCGCCGGTCGTGCTCATGATCGAGGTGGCGCTGGCGACTCGTCCGGGGTGTTCGATCGCCATCGTCTGCACGATCATGCCGCCCATCGAGTTGCCGACGACGTGCGCCCGCTCGATGCCGAGGTGGTCGAGCAGGCCGATGCCGTCGGCAGCCATGTCCGACAGCGTGTACGGCACCGGTGGCACGGGCTCGCCGGCGCGCATCGCCGAGAGCACTGCGGCGGGCGACACGCGCTGGCCGTCGAGCTTGCTCGACAGCCCGACGTCGCGGTTGTCGAACTGGATCACGAACAACCCCCGGGCTGCCAGTTGCTCGATGTAGCCCGGCCGCCACGAGATCAGCTGCGAGGTGAACCCGCACACGCACAGCAGAGCGGGATCGGCCGGGTCACCGGTCGTCCGGTACTCGAGTTCGATGTCGTCGCCGACGGCAGCGCGGGGCATGCGAGCGAGTGTTGCAGAACGGCACGCCGACGACCGATACCGTGCAACGGGTGGCCGACCAGCAGCGTGCGCATGCCCCCGGTCGGGTCAACCTCATCGGCGACCACACCGACTACACGGGTGGTCTCGTGTTCCCGATGGCGATCGACCGGGGCATCACGATCACCCATGAGCCGGCGGGCTCGCGGATCCACCTCACCTCCGACGCCGAAGCCGAGACGGTCGACATCGAGCTCCCGGTCACGGTCGATCCGACGTCGGTCACGCCACCCTGGGGCACGTACGTCGCGGCGATGGCTCGCGAGATCGGCGCCTCGGCGGGGGTGACGGGAACCGTCGCCTCGACGATTCCGTCCGGAGCCGGGCTCTCGTCGAGCGCGGCGCTCGAATGCGCCGTCGGGTTGGCGCTCGGCTTCGACGGACCCGCGGTCGAGCTGGCGCTGGCCGCCCAGCGCGCCGAGCACGCCGCCACCGGCGTACCGACGGGGATCATGGATCAGCTGTGCATCTCGTCGGCGATCGCCGGCCACGCCACGTTGATCGACTGCTCGACCCTCTCGGTCACCCATGTCGCCGTCCCCGACGACGTCGACATCGTCGTCGAGTTCGTCGCCCACCGCACGCTGGTCGGCTCCGCCTACGCCGATCGGGTGGCCGAGTGTGCCCGGGCCGAAGCGGTGCTCGGCCCGCTCCGGGACGCCGACCTCGACGCCGTCGCCACGGCCTCGCTCGACGACACGGCGCGGCGCCGGGCCCGTCACGTCGTCACCGAGAACGACCGTGTCCGCCGCTTCGCCGACGCCATCGCCGTCGGCGACCATGCCGAGGCCGGTCGGCTGATGACGGCCAGCCACGCCAGCCTTCGCGACGACTTCGACACCTCGACTCCGCAGATGGATGCGGCGGTCGAACGTCTCGTCCGCTCCCCCGGTGTGTTCGGCGCCCGGATGACCGGCGGCGGCTTCGGTGGGTGCGTCGTGGCCCTGGCCGCGCCGGGTCACCTGGGCTCGGAACGGATCGTGCGGCCCGCCGCCGGCGCCCGGCAGTGCTGACGCCGCGGTCTGTCCGGGCATCTCGGAGGGCGGAGCACCCAGCCCCGTGATTGCCCGATGTTGCCGACCATGCGAGGATCGAGAGATGTCTGATCACTTCCTCGTCACCACGCACTGGTTGGCCGAGCACCTCGACGACGACGGGGTGCGGATCCTCGACGTGTCGGGCTTCCTCGACGATACGGGAGTCAACCGAGCGCACGACGAGTATCTCGCCGAGCACATTCCCGGCGCGGTCTGGTTCGACGTCACGTCGACCCACGGTGAACTCAGCGACCCGGCATCGCCCCTGTCGTGGACCTGGCCACCGCTGGAACAGATCGACGCGGCGATGGGCCGGGTCGGCGTGGTCCGCGACACCACCGTGGTGATCGTGGGACGCACCTTCGATCGCCCACTCGGACTCGGCACCATGTGGTGCACGCGAGCGTGGTGGACGCTGCATCACAGCGGCGTCCGCTGCGCGATCCTCGAAGGCGGTCTCGAGCGTTGGCGCGCCGAGGGACGCCCGACCGAGTCGGGGCCGGTGTCGGTGACGCCCACGACGTTCGCCGGCGTGGACCGCCGTGACGAAGCGATCGCCGACCGTCACGACGTCGAGGCAGCTCTGGTCGACGGCTCGAGTTGCGTGATCGATGCGCTGCCCGAGGCGTCGTTCACGGGTGAACGGGTCAACTACGCACGCCCCGGCCACATCACGGGTGCGCAGAACGTTCCGTACGCGCGCTTGATCACCGAGCCGACGGCAGCGTTCGTGTCCGTCGACGAAGCGCGTGAGGTGTTCGATCGCGCCGGCGTGCTCGATCGCGAACGTGTCGTTCTCTATTGAGGCGGGGCGATCTCGGCGACGGTCGTCGCCTTCAACCTCGAGCGAGCTGGTCACCCATCGGTGCGTGTGTACGACGGCAGCCTGCAGGAATGGGCAGCCGACCCGACGCTCCCGATGACGACGGACAGCTGACCGGCTCCGCCGCGTCGAGGTGAGCCCGCTTCAGCCTCGGGCGATGGCGGCGCCGATGCGCTCGATGGCGTCCGGTGTGCGCACACCCCACCAGAACAGGTCCTGGCCGTCCACGCGGATCGTCGTCGCGCGGGGCACGACGCTGCGCAGCTCGGCGAGGTGATCGTCGGAGAACGCGTACGGCTCCGACGGCACCAGCACCAGCTCCGGCGAGCGTGCCGCGACCTCGTCGAACTCGACCACCGGGTAGTCGCCGTCGAGGTCGGCGGTGGCGAGGTCGACGCCCAGGCGATCCAGTACCGATGCACCGTAGGTGAGCGGGCCGATCGTCATCCACGGTCGGCGCCAGATCGGCACGAACGCCGTACGCCGAAGCGGCGGCGCCACGACCATCGGCGACGATCGGGTGGGCACCGGACGTCCCGTCCGCTCCGCCAACGCCGCCACGGCGTCCATCGCGTCGTCGACACTGCGAACGTCGCTCGCCCACACCGAGATGCCGTGCGCCACCAGCGCGTCGTGGTCCTCCACCCGGTTCTCCTCGCGGTCCATGACGACCAGATCGGGCGCGAGGTCGACGATCGCGGCGATGTCGGGGTTCTTGGTACCGCCGACGTGACGACGGCCGGGCTGCTCGCAGAACCGGGTGCAGGCAACCACGTCGACGCCGAGCGCCAGCAGCGTCTCGGTGCTCGACGGGACCAGGCTGACGACCCTCACCGCTCCAGCAACCGCTGCTTCTGCCGATCGAACTCGTCCTGGGTCAACGTCCCCCGATGGAGCATCGCTTCGAGCCGTTCCAGCTGTGCAGCGACGTCGGCACCCGACGGCGGTACGGCGCTGCGGCGTTCGTCGAGCTCGGCGTGGATCACGCGCTGGACCCGGTCGGGTTGACGGATGTCGGTGAAGTGCTGACGCCCCGACTCACCACCGGACTCGATCATCAGGTCGCCGGCACCGACCATCCGCTCGAACAGGCCCTGGCTGAAGTGGACCGTCTGCACGCGCTCCAACGGGATCTCGATGCCCCGTTTGGAGAGCAGCCCCGTGCGGAAGATGATCCGTCGGTCGGTGATGACGAAGTGCGTCGTGATCCACTTCGCGTAGCGCACGAGCAGCCAGCACGACGACACAGCGAGCGCGATGATCGACCCCCATCCCGCAACGGTCTGCGCCGTCGAGCCGGACTCGAGCACGCTGAGCGCGAGCACCGCGAAGCCGATCGCCGCCGACACCGCGAGCATCGGCACCACCAGGAACCACCAGTGCGGGTGCAGGTCGACCCGCACGCCTTCGTGATCGTTCAGGAGTCGCCGCGGATACGCCATGGCGCCGTTCAGTCGGAGACGGGTCCCGACACCGTGATCCGGATACGCAACGAGTCGATCGCGTAGCCGTCCATGGCCACGACCTCGAACTCGCCGATCTCGGTGCGCACGCGGTCACCGACCGACGGGATCTCGTCGAGGGCGTCGATCACGTACCCCGCCACCGTCTGCCAGTCGCCGTCGGGCAGGGCGACGCCGGTGCACTCGGCGAAGGCCTCGACGCGTGTGGTGCCGCTCATCCGGTAGCTGCCGTCGGGCAGGTGTTCGCAGTCGCCGAGGCGCCGGTCGGACTCGTCGTCGAAGTCGCCGATCAACTCCTCGATCACGTCTTCGAGCGTGACGAGACCCAGCACCAACCCGTGCTCGTCGACGACGAGTGTGATGTGGTGGCGTTGCGTGCGCATCTCCAGCAGCAGGTCCTCCAGACCGTGGTGTTCGGGGGTCACCATGATCGGACGCGCCATCGGGCCGACGGTGGTGGTCGGCCACGTGCCCTGTTCGAGCCGGATGACATCCTTGGCGTGCACGAAACCGCGCACGTGGTCGAGGTCGTCCTCGTGGACGATCACCCGCGTGCGACCGGTGCGATGGGCCTCCTCGGCCAGTTCGGCTGCGGTCGCCGTCACGGCGACGGCAACGATGTCGCGCCGCGGGGTCATGGCATCGGCCGCGGTCAGCCCGGACAGCTCCAGCGAACGAGCGAGCAGCTCGTGCTCCTCGGCGGCGATCCCACCGCGGCCCGCCGACTCGTCGATCAACAGCAGCAGGTCGCTCGGCGAGTGCGCCATCGCCCGTTCGTCCTGCGGCTCCACGCCGACGAGGCGCACGACACCGTTGGCGATGCTGTTGAGCAGCACGATGATCGGACGGAACACGAACGCGAAGAGCCGGAATGGTCGAGCGAGCAGGAGCGACGACTTCTCGGGGTGGGCGATCGCCCACGACTTCGGGGCCATCTCGGCGACGACCATGTGCAGGAACACCACGATCGACAGCGCGATCGCGAAGGCGATGACGTGCCGGGCGGTGTCGGACAGCGTGAACCACTCGCCGAGGGCGCCCTCGATGATCCGGGCGACCGCCGGCTCGGCGATGGCACCGAGGCCCAACGAGCACATCGTGATGCCGAGCTGCGCGCCGGCGAGCATGACCGTCAGCTCACGCAGGCCGGCGAGCGCATGACGGGCGCGCCGGTCACCCTCGGCTGCCAGCTGCTCGATGCGTGAGCGACGAGAGGCCAGCAGGGCGAACTCGGCAGCGACGAAGAACCCGTTGAGGGCGAGCAGGACCACGGCGAGCCCGAGCGCGAGCCAGCTCACGTCGATGCCGTCGGTGGCCGCGATCATGTGGCGGCCCCGTTGGCGTCGTCGTTGCGGTCTGCGTCGGCGTCGGCGTCGGCGATCACCGTCGGTGCATCGGGGTCGAGCTGCAGCCGGAGTCGATCGATGGTGAAGCCCTCGACCTCGAGCACCTCGATGAGGATGCCGTCGACCACGAACGACTCACCGACCTCGGGGATGTGCTGCAGGCGATCGAGGACGAGTCCGGCGACGGTGTCGTACTCACCGTCGGGCAGATCGAAGCCCGTCACGCGCTCGATCTCGTCGGGTCGGGAACTCGCCGCCACCGACCACACCCCTGGCGTGACCTCGACGTGCTCACCTCGTGCGCTCGGGTCGTATTCGTCCTCGATGTCGCCGACGAGTTCCTCGACGATGTCTTCCAGGGTGACGACGCCGGCGGGCCCGCCGTACTCGTCGATCACGATCGCCATCTCGGTGGAGTGCTTGCGCAACTCCGCCAGCACGACGCCGAGCCCGGCGGCCTCGGGCACGGCGAGGATCTCGTGCACCAGTGACGTGATCGCCGTGGAGTCGTACGCCGCTCGCTCGACGCCGAGGAGATCCTTGGCGTGGACGATGCCGAGCACCTGGTCGTCGGGACCCACGACCGGAAAACGGGAATGCGTCGACGACATCAGCACCCGCAGGTCGGCGGCGGTGGCCGCCGCCTCGATCGTGACCACCCGGTTCCAGGGCACCATCGCGTCGGATGCTTCGAGCTCGCCGAAGTCGATCGCCCGTTCGAGCAGCTGCGCCTGCAGCGCGGTCAGGTGTCCACTCTCGGCGGAGGAGTCGACGATGAGGTCGAGTTCCTCGGTCGACACCGCGCCGCGCAGTTCCTGGACCGGCTCGACGCCGATCAGTCGCAGCAGCCGGTTGGCGGCGCCGTCGAACAGCCGGATCACCGGCCCGGCCACGCGCATGAACAACCACATCGACGGTGCCAATGAGCGCGCGACCGGTTCCGGCTTGGCGATCGCCAGGTTCTTCGGCGCCAGTTCGCCGAACACCATCTGCGCCATCGTGGCGAACACGAGCGCCAGGAGCAGGGCGATGCCGAGCGACGCCGACTCCGGCACACCGAGCGCTTCGAGCACCGGTGACAGCACCGACGCCACCGCCGGCTCGGCGATGAAGCCGAGCACCAACGTGGTGACCGTGATGCCGAGCTGCGCCCCCGACAGCATGAAGCTCAGACGCTGATGAACGGCGATCGCGCGCCGGGACCGACGATCGCCGGTGTCGGCCTGTTCCACGAAGCGACTGCGTCGAGCGGCGACGAAGGAGAACTCGGCGGCGACGAAGTACCCGTTCGCGACGATCAACGCGACGGCACCGATCAGCCCGAGAGCAGTCAGCACGGCGTCAACTTCGTTTTCGGTCGGCGGACATGGGTGGACGAGATGTTATCCACACGACGTCGCCGCCGTTGCGACGAGTTGGCGGACGGTCGCTCGACATCGTCCGCCCGACGCAGTGCCCACGGAGAACGCGAACGACTAGGGTGCCGACGATGTCAGCCTTCCACGAGTTCGAGATGACCTCGATCACCGGTGAACAGGTGTCCTTCGACCAGTTCCGCGACCAGTTCTGCCTGGTCGTCAACGTCGCGAGCGCTTGAGGCCTCACCCCTCAGTACGCAGGTCTGCGTGCGCTCCACGACGACAACGACGACGTCACGGTGCTCGGGTTCCCGTGCAACCAGTTCGGCAACCAGGAGCCCGGCACCGAGGCCGAGATCCTCGAGTTCGCGA
Source organism: Ilumatobacteraceae bacterium (assembly GCA_041685755.1). Lineage (GTDB taxonomy): Bacteria > Actinomycetota > Acidimicrobiia > Acidimicrobiales > Ilumatobacteraceae > Sva-07. Next base: position 32,866 of record JAWLFC010000013.1, on the reverse strand, counting down.
CCTCGAAGTTCGGGGTGACGTTCCCGATGTTCGCGAAGATCGACGTCAACGGCGACGGTGCCGCAACGCTCTACCGGTGGCTGAAGGAACAGCAACCGGGCGCGGGCGACAGCGCCGAGATCACCTGGAACTTCGAGAAGTTCCTGATCGACGGACAGGGCGAGGTGTTGGCCCGCTTCCCGCCGACCACCACGCCCGAACAGGTCGCCGAGGTCATCGCCAGCCACCGCTGACCGACCTCGTCGCGCTCGGGGAGGCGCCGTGAGAATCGACTTCACCCACAACCCACGGCCGACGATCGGCATCGAGATGGAGCTGCACGTCGTCGACCGCGTCACCGGCGACCTCGTCGCGGCGTCCACCCAGCTCCTGGCCGAACTCGGCGCCACCCACCCCGGCGGCGAGCACCCGAAGGCGAAACACGAGCTCTTCCAGAGCACCGTCGAGATCATCACGGGCGTCTGCGACTCCCCGGCCGAAGCCGGCGACGACCTGCGGGTCACACTCGCCGAATTGCGAGCGGCCACCGAACGGCGCGATCTCGCACTGATGAGCGCCGGCACACATCCGTTCGGACTGGCCCGCGACCAGGTCGTCAGCCCCGACCCTCGCTACGGCCAGCTGATCGAGTCGATGCAGTGGCCGGCGCGTCGGCTCCTGATCTGCGGGATGCACGTCCACGTCGGTGTCCGCGACGGCGCCCGGGCGATCTCGATCATCAACGAGTTGCGCCGGCAGCTCCCGCTCTTCCTGGCACTGTCGTCGTCGAGCCCGTACTTCGAGGGTGACGATTCCGGTCTCGCCTCGGCGCGCTCCAAGGTGTTCGAGTCGCTCCCGACCGCGGGGCTGCCACCGCAGCTCGCGGACTGGTCCGATTTCGAGGAGTTCATGGCGACGCTGCTGGAATCGCAGTGCATCGACTCGATCCGGGAGGTCTGGTGGGACATCCGACCACACCCCGACTTCGGCACGATCGAGTTCCGGATGTGCGACGCCGCACCGACGGTGCGCGAGACCGTCGCCCTCGCCGCGCTGGCCCAGACGATGGTCGCCTGGTGTGACGAACGCCTCGACCGCGGGCCACTCGCGCCGCCGGCTCGCGAGTGGACGGTGCGGGAGAATCGCTGGCTCGCCGCCCGGTTCGGGCTCGACGCCGAGCTGATCGTCGAGCACCCCGAATCCGGCCATCCCGAGCGGCGGGCAGTTCGTGAACTCGTCGACGAGCTGCTCACCGAGCTGGCGCCCACCGCCGACCGTCTCGGCACCACCGACGAGCTGGACGACGTGCGGACGATTCTCACCGTCGGAACCAGCGCGATGCGCCAACGGGCGGTCGTCGAAGGTGGCGGTACCCTCGTCGACGTGGTCCATCACCTCGTCGAGACTCTCGCTGCCGACACGCTCCCCGGCATGCCGCAGTCGGCATGACCGCGATCGACGCCACACCGACGTCGCTCGATGCCTGGCTCGACGCCCACGGGGAGGGCCTCGTCGCGCTGCGCCGCAACATGCATGCCCATCCGGAACTGAGCGGGAGCGAGCACGCGACGACCGAACTCGTCGAAGAGCGCCTGATGCTCGCGGGTCTCACACCGCGGCGACTGGCGGTCGGCACCGGTCTGGTGTGCGAACTGGTCCCGACGGACGGACCCGACGGACGGGCGCCGATCGTGCTGCGCGCCGATCTCGATGCGCTGGCGATGCCCGACGAGAAGGACGTCTCCTACGCCAGCCAGCATCCCGGGGTGAGCCACGCCTGCGGCCACGACGTCCACACGACCGTGGTGCTCGGCGCGGCGCTCTACTTCGCCCACCACCTCGACGAGCTGCCCGGGCCCGTACGCGTCCTGTTCCAGCCCGCCGAGGAACGAGTCCCGGGCGGTGCGCTGGACGCCATCGCCGACGGGGCGATCGACGGAGCGGCCGCCATCGTCGGAGTGCACTGCGAGCCCAAGCTCGACGTCGGCACGATCGGGCTGCGCTCGGGTCCGATCTCCTCCGCGGCGGACATGGCGGTGATCACGCTCACCGGACAGGGCGGACACACCGCTCGTCCCGAGCTGACGGTCGACCTCGTCGACGTCGCCGCTCGAGTCGTGGCCGAACTCCCCCGTCGGGTCGCCGGACGCCTCGATGATCCCAGCGAGGTCAAGGTCGTCTTCGGCGCCATCCGCGCCGGTGATGCCGCCAACGTCATCCCGACGCACGCGGTACTGAAGGCCTCGATCCGCACGCCGTCGGTCGCCGTGTGGGAGCACCTCCCGCGGGTCGTCGCCGAGGAGCTCGACGCCATCGTCGCCGGAGCCGGCGCCGGTGTCAGCGTCGACTACACCCACGGCGTGCCACCCGTCGTCAACGACGCCGCCGTGACCGCCCGGGTCAGCGCCGCCGCCCACGCCGTCGTCGACTCGGTGGTCGACGTCGAGCAGAGCTGGGGCGGCGACGACTTCGCCTGGTTCACGCGCCAGGTACCCGGAACCTACGCCCGTCTCGGCGTTCGCACCCCGGGCGGACCGACGCTCGACCTGCACGCGGGCCACTTCGACGTCGACGAACGGGCGATCGCGATCGGTGTCCGGCTGCTCGTCGCGTCGGTCTCGGAGCACTTCCACGCGTGAGCGGGCACAGCTGGATCTTCGGCTACGGCTCGTTGGTGTCGCCGGTGTCGCTCGCCACCACCATCGGGCGACCGGTGGCACCCGACGACCTCGTCGTGACCCATCTCGCCGGCTTCGGGCGGCGCTGGAACTACGGTTCGATGCACCTGCGCGGCGACTGGCACCATGGCGGCCGCCGCGTCGAGGGTGGCCTCGTCGTGTCACTCGGTCTCGTCGCCGCCGTCGACGAGACCTGCAACGGCGTCGCCGTGCGGGTCGACGACGACGAGCTGGCCAGGCTCGACTGGCGTGAGCGCGACTACGAACGAACCGATGTCACCGACGCCGTCGAACCTGCTCGGGCCCTCGGCGGCGAACGTGTCGTCACCTACGTCCCCCGCCAGAGTGCGATCGAGCGCTACGAAACTGCCCGCGACGAACAGCGCGCCGCGGTTCGCAGGTCGTACTGGGATCTGGTCAGCGCCGCGTTCGCCACACTGGGCGACGACCATGCGCAGCGTTACGCGGCGACGCCGGCACCCGACGTGCCGGTCGTCGACATCTCACTGAACATCTTGGGCTGACCCGTCGTCGGGCGCCTCGGCGGTGGTGGGCGGCAGTGCGAGCAGCTCCTGCCAGAGCCGGTCGACCTGCTCGGCGAGGGCGTCGCGGTCGCCGCTGTTGTCGACGACGTGGGTGGCCGTCGCCAGGCGTTCCTCCCGGCTGATCTGGCTGGTGATCCGGGCTCGGGCGTCGGCGTCGTCCATTCCCCGCTGCTCGACGAGACGTTCGACGGCCACGTCGACGGGGATGTCGACCACGATCGTGGCGGCGAGGCCCCGGCGAGGGTTCTCCGCCAGCAACGGGAAGTCGAGCACGACGACACGGTCGGTGTCGCGGTGGGCGTCGATCTGGCGTTGGATCTCGTCCTGCATCGCCGGGTGCACGATGCCGTTGAGGTCGGCGAGCGCCGCCTCGTCGTTGAACACGATGGACGCAACGGCGCCACGGTCGAGCGAGCCGTCGTCGCTCACGATGTGGTCGCCGAAACGCTCGGCCATGGCAGCCAGCACGGGGCTGCCCGGTGCCTGCAGGTCACGGGCGATGCGGTCGGCGTCGACGATGACGGCGCCACGCTCGGCGAGCATCGCCGAGACGGTCGACTTGCCGGCGCCGATCCCGCCGGTCAGACCGACCAGGATCACTCCGCTGGCGCTTCCTCCGTGTCGCCGCCGGCCTCGGCGGTCTCACTGACGGCCGTCTCGGCACCGGCTTCGGCGCCCTCGCCACCTTCGCCGTAGTACTCCGACCAGGCAGCCTCGGCCTCGGCCGACGCCTCGCCCTGGACGTAGTTGCCGGCGGAGTCGACCTCGAAGTGCTCGCGGTACTCGGCGGCGAGCTCGCCACCTTCGGCGGCCTGCTTGATCGACAGGCTGATGCGGCGACGGGCGAGGTCGAGATCGATGATCTTGACCCACAGCTCCTCACCGGGGGTGACGACCTGCTCGGGGCTGTCGACGTGGTGTGCGGACATCTCCGAGATGTGGACGAGGCCCTCGATGCCCTCGCCGACCTGGACGAATGCGCCGAACTGGACGAGCTTGGTGACCCGGCCGTAGACGAGTTGGTCGACCTGGTGGCCCTCGGCGAACTCCTGCCACGGGTCCTGCTGGGTGGCCTTCAGCGAGAGGCTGATGCGCTCACGGCTGTAGTCGACGTCGAGCACCTGCACCTTGACCGGATCGCCGACGGCGACGACGGAGCCGGGATGGTCGACGTGCTTCCACGACAGCTCGCTGACGTGGATGAGGCCGTCCATGCCGCCGAGGTCGACGAACGCACCGAAGCTGACGACCGACGAGATCGTTCCGTCGCGGACCTCGCCGACCTTGAGGTTGTTGAGGAACTGGTCGCGGGTCTCTTTCTGGTTCTCCTCGAGGTAGGCCCGGCGCGACAGCACGACGTTGTTGCGGTTCTTGTCGAGCTCGATGATCTTGCAGTGCACGGTCTCGCCGATGTACGGAGCGAGGTCGCGGACACGGCGGAGTTCGACGAGCGATGCGGGCAGGAAACCGCGCAGGCCGATGTCGACGATGAGGCCGCCCTTGACGACCTCGATGACGGGTCCGGAGACGACCTCGTCGGCTTCCTTCTTGGCCTCGATGTCACCCCACGCCCGCTCGTACTGTGCCCGCTTCTTGGACAGCAGGAGGCGGCCTTCCTTGTCCTCCTTGGTGAGCACGAGGGCCTCGACGGCCTCGCCGAGCGAGACGACCTCGGAGGGGTCGACGTCGTTGCGGATGCTCAGCTCACGCGAGGGGATGACGCCCTCGCTCTTGTAGCCGATGTCGAGGAGCACCTCGTCCTTGTCGATCTTGACGACGGTGCCGTGGACGAGCTGGCCGTCCTCGACGGTGACCATCGTGCCGTCGATCGCGTCGGCGAACGACATGCCGAGATCGTCGGAGACGATCTGGCGGGGGGTGTACGTGCCCTCGTCGTCGAAGGTTCCCATCTGGTTGGCGGGGGCTTCGGCGGAGGTGGTTGCGGTGTCGGACAAGGGACGAACTACTTTCGAAAACGGACGGGAGTGGATGGACGAGCACGCCACAGCTGTGACGCAGCCGACCAGACTACCACCCCCGATCCCCATCGACTTCCCCCCTCACCCACCTCCCACCATCGGAAAAATCTCGCTGGGATTGCGCTGAGCGCAATCAGGGCGCGACATTTCGGGGGGTTCGGCGGGCGACGACGAGGAACTCGGGAGAATCGGTCGTCGGCGGGTCGTTGCCGTAGGCGCCGGGTTCGACGCTCGAGATGGAGTCCACCGCCACGCCGTGCACGCCGAGGAGCAGTCGCAGCTCCCGCGGCGTGTAGCACCCGGTCCACAGCTCGACCGACCGAGGCTCGCCCGTCTCGGAACGGATCTCGGTCACCTCGTGTGACACCCCGCTCTCGGCATCGAACTCGGCGGCGTCGTGGTACCTCACGGCGAAGTAGGCGTTGAATGCACTGAGCGCCAACCGCCCACCGGGCCGCAGCGCTCGGGCCATGCCCGCCACCACGGCGGCGTCGTCGCCGTCGGCGGTCATCATCCCGAAGGCGCCCTGGCACAGGCAGATCACCGCATCGAACTCGCCGTCGAAGGCCATCGACCGCGCATCTCCACGCTCGAACGTCACGAGCGATGAGCGAACCGCCCCGGTGTCGCCCGTTCGCTCATCGCTGGGGATGGTTGCGGCGTTGGCGAGGTCGACGAAGGTCTGGCTGATGTCGATGCCGTGCACGGCGATGCCGCGGCGGCCGAGTTCGAGGGCGTGACGCCCGGTCCCGCAGCCGACGTCGAGCACCCGCTCGCCCGGCTGCAGGCCGAGCGCGGCGACGACGTGGTCGACCTCCTGCACCGTGCCCTTGGTGTGCGCGTAGCGGTCGTAGGCGGCACCGAGGTGGTCGGCGAGGTCCTCGAACCAGTGGTCGCGGTCGGCCATCGGTCGGCCATCATCCCGGCTGGTCGGCGGCCAGATCGGAGTCGTAGCTGCGTTCCAGGAACGTCCGGGTCGCGTCGTCGTTCGCCTCGACGAGGCCCTGGGCGTGCAGCACGTCGAGGCCGTCGGGCGCGTCCGCCAGCCCGGCCCAGCTCGGCGGGTCCCACACCCGACCGCGACGGAACGCCTTGGCGCAGTGCATGAACACCTCGTCGGCCCGCACGACGATCGCCGTCGTCGGGCGGCGGAGCTCGTCGGTCCAGAGCCCGAGGGTGACGTCGTCGATGGTCACCCACGCCTGGCCGTTGATGCGCACCGTCTCGTCCTGCCCGGGCACGACGAACAGCAGGCCGATGCGACCGGTGGCGACGACGGCGCGGATGCTGTCGATCAGGTTGTTGCCGTTCAGGTCCGGAATCGCGAGATGCCGCTCGTCGAGCACGCGCACGAAGCCGGGCGGGCCACCGCGAGGCGACACGTCGAGCGCTCCGTCGGCGCCGACCGCGCCGATCAACGCGAAGGGTGACGACGCCACGAATCCGGCGGTCGCCTCGTCGAGGGTCGTCATCTTCTTGGCTGCAACCACGCGGCCGGGCGACCGGTACAGCTCGGCCAGTTGTTCGACGGTCTCGACGAGCGAGCCCACGGGTGCCGGTTCCTGCCCCATCGTCACCCCTTCGCGCTCGCCCACGTGTCGCCCCACGACACGTTGACCTCGAGCGGCACGTCGAGGTCGGCGGCGCCGCGCATCAGCTGCACGACGAGATCGCCGACCTCTTCGCGTTCGTCGTCGGGGACCTCGACGATCACCTCGTCGTGCACCTGCAGGACGAGACGGCTGTCGTACTCGCCCGCCACGAGCGCGTCGTCGATGCGCACGAGCGCCACCTTGAAGATGTCGGCGGCGAGGCCCTGGATACCGGCGTTCATCGCCTGGCGCTCGCCGGCCTGACGGACCCGGAAGTTGGAGTTCATCAGCTCCGGGATCGGGCGCCGACGCCCGAAGAGCGTCTCGGTGTAGCCGCGCTCGCGGGCCTCGATCACGGTGCGGTCCATGTAGGCCTTCACGTTGGGGAAGGCGACGAAGTACGCCTCGAGGATCACCGCCGCCTCCTCGGTCGGGATGTTCAGCCGTTGGCCGAGCCCGTAGGCCTCCATGCCGTAGGCGAGCCCGTACGACACCATCTTCGCCTTCGAGCGCTGCTCGACGGTCACCGCCGCCGGCTCGACGCCGAACACGCGGGACGCGGTCGCGTTGTGGATGTCCTGGTTGCTCGTGAACGCCTCGATCAGCCCGGGGTCCTGGGCCAGGTGGGCGATGCAGCGCAGCTCGATCTGGTTGTAGTCGGCGACGAGCAGCGTCGTACCCGGCGCCGGCACGAACGCCCGGCGGAACTGGCGGCCCTCGTCGGTGCGGACCGGGATGTTGTGCAGGTTCGGCTGGTCCGACGACAGTCGGCCCGTGCGCGCCACCGTCTGGTTGAACGTGGCATGGATCCGACCGTCGTCGGCGACCTCGGCGAGCAGGCCCTCGCCGTAGGTGCTGCGCAGCTTCTCGACCTCGCGGTAGCGCAGCAGCGGTTCGAGGAACTCGGGCCACTGGTCCTTGATCTTCTCCAGCGTGGCCGCGTCGGTCGAGAACCCCGTCTTGGTCTTCTTTCCCGGCGCCAGGCCCCGCTCGTCGTACAGGATCTCGCGCAGCTGCTTGGGCGAGTTGAGGTTCAGGTCGTCTCGGCCGGCGACGGCGCGCAGCTGCGCCTGCAGCGCCGTCACCTCCTCGGCGAGGCGGGCCCCGAGGGCGCGGAGTTCGTCGACGTCGACGCCGACGCCGACGTGCTCCATCTTGGCGAGCACCAGGACCAACGGGTTCTCGATCGCGCGATAGAGCTCGGCCATCCCCTGGGCCTGCATGCTGGCGACGATCGGGTCGGCGAGCGCGTTGACGGCGAGCGCATCGCGGGCGGCAGCCTCGGCGTCGTCGAGCGTCGTGCCGTCGAGGTCCAGTTGCCCGGCACCGGCCACGTCGTCGGACGGTCGGGCGAACCTGGTGTACTTCTCGATCAGGTCGGGCAGCGTGTAGCGGGCCTCGGCCGGGTCGATCAGATACGCGGCGATCGCCGTGTCGAGGGTGAGGCCGCGCACCTCGACGTCGAACTCGAGCAACGAGCGCATCAACGGCTTGACGTTGTGGCCGCGCAGGTTCGGATGGGCGGCGAGGGCCCTGCGGACGGTGTCGGTGGCGAGCACGTCGGCGGGAATCCAGAGCACCTCGGCCATCGATGCGTCGACCACGACGGCGATGCCGCTGAGTGGGCTGCGGCCCGGCTCGCCGGCCCAGCTGGCGGCGACGTCGAGGGCCGGGGCCGTCTCGATCGCCGCCGACGCCCGGGCGGCCGTGTCGGCAACGGTCACCTCGGCGACGAGTTCCGGCCGCTCCTCGACCGACCCGAGATCGACCGTCGCCCCCATCGCCGACAACGCCTCGTCGAGGCGGCCGGCCAACGTGCGGAACTCGAGGAAGTCGAACAGTCGCTGCAGCTCGTCGGCGTTCGGGGTCACGCCGAGGTCGTCGAGGTCGAGGTCGTCGAGCGGCGCGTCGTGACGCAGCAGCATCAGCTCGAGGTTCTTGCGGGCCCGTTCCTCGTGCTCGGTGAGGTTGGCGCGCAGCTTGGGGGTCTGCTCGTCGACGTGGTCGAAGATGCCGTCGAGGCCGCCGTAGTTGTTGATCAGCTTGGCCGCGGTCTTCTCCCCCACGCCGGGGACGCCCGGCAGGTTGTCGCTGTTGTCGCCGCGCAGCGCGGCGTACTGCGGGTACAGCGCCGGCGACACGCCGGTGCGTTCCTCGATGCCCGCCTCGTCGTAGAAGGCGTAGTCGCTCACGCCGCGCTTGTTGTAGAGCACCTTCACGTCAGGGTCGCGAACCAGCTGGTAGCTGTCGCGGTCGCCGGTGACGATGATCACCTCGTGGCCGGCGTCGACCAGCCGGTCGGTGGCGGTGGCGATGATGTCGTCGGCCTCCCAGCCGGCGAGGTCGACCGCCGTGATGCCGACGGCGTCGAGCACTTCGCGCACGAGCCCCATCTGCTGGCGCAGGATGTCGGGAGCGGCTTCTCGCTGGGCCTTGTACAACGGTTCGGCCTCGTGACGGAACGTCGGCTCGGGGCGGTCGAAGGCAACGAGCACCCCGTCGGGCGTGTGGTCCTTCAGCACGTTGATCAGCATCGACGTGAAGCCGAACACGGCGTTGGTGACCTGGCCGCTCGCGGTGGCCATGTCGGTCGGGAGCGCGAAGAACGCTCGGTACGTCAGGGAATTGCCGTCGACGACGAGGTAGCGGCCCATCGATCAACCGGCGTCGGGACGCAGCGAGCCGTCGAGGATGCGGTCGGCCACGTCACGCATCCGGGTCCGTTCGCTCATCGCCGTGCGTTGGATGAAGGCGAAGGCATCGCTCTCGGACATCCCGTGCTCGTCGATCAGCACGCCCTTGGCCCGGTCGATGAACTTGCGCGACTCGAGCTGTTCGCCGAGGGCATCGATCTCGCCGGTCAGCGAACGCAGCTCACGGAAGCGCCCCATCGCCACCTCGATGGCAGGGATCAGGTCGCTCTTCTGGAACGGCTTGACGAGGAAGGCCAGCGCTCCGGCGTCACGGGCCTGCTCGACGACTTCACGCTGGCTGAACGCGGTCAGCATGAGCACGCCGCAGATCTTCTCGCCGTTGATGATGCGGGCCGCTTCGAGGCCGTCCATGCCCGGCATCTTGATGTCGAGGATCGCCAGGTCGGGTTGCAGGCCCCGCACGAGTTCGATCGCCTGATCGCCGCGGCCGGTCTCACCGATCACCTCGTAGCCCTCTTCCTCGAGGGTTTCGCGCAGGTCCATGCGGATGATGGCCTCGTCCTCGGCGATCACGACTCGCAATGGCATCTCCCCTATCTAGCAGGTGTCGCCCCGGTTCGGCTCGTGAGGCGCGCGACGTCACCCGAATGCTGCGGTCATCGCCCGGCTGATCGGGCGTGCCAGCTCGCGCAGCCGGGCGCAGCCGTCGGTGCCGATCGCGTCGTACGGCGCGGCGGCGAGTTCGTCGGTGCGCTGCTCGATCCAGGTGCGCCGCTCGCGCCCGAGATCGGTCAGGGCGAGGTCGGGGTCGAGCCACCCGCGCATGCGCAGCCGCTCCTCGGCCGCCAGCCAGTCGTCGCCGCTGCGCTGTCGGGTGGCGCGCAGGATCTCGGGCGACACGTCGCCGGCGGCGCCGTGGGTGACGAGTGCCTCGCAGCCGTCGAGTCCCTCGACGGTGAGGGCGACGATGTGGCCGTCGCCGCGGAACTCGCGCAGCAGGCTCTGTGCGTGCCAGAGCACGAGGTGGGCGTCGTCGGGCCAGGGAAGCGAGGCGTGCCCGGCGAACAGCGGGCGCCCCTCGGGTCGCTCGCACGCGGCGACGGCGGCGGCGCGGGCGAGCTCGGCGGCCTCGACGGTCCCCGGTGCATCGATGGCGTCCGGGGCGAGCCGGCGCAGCATCCGGTCAGCGGCTCGGAGCCGGGCCGCCAGGATCGCCTCGGGGGTCACGTCACCCCACACGCCCTCCATGCTGCGCCGGACGAGGCTGGGATCGAAGTTGAAGAACGTGGCGATGACGACCTCGGCCGTGACGGCCCCCATCGGTGCCGAACGGGACGCGAAGTACCCGCGCATCCGGTCGTCGATCCCGACCGTGGCGTACTCCTCGGCGGCCTCGGGAACGAAGTAGATGGCGCCGTGCACCGGCTCCAGGGTGCGCCAGGTCTTGCGGGCAGTCTCCGGGTCCATCGAGCGAGCATGACACCCCGCTGACCCGCACATGCGATCGGGTCACATGCGGTCGAGCAGCTCGTCCTGGCGAACTTCGAGTGTGGAGATCTCCTCGACGACCTTGGCCCGGTGCTTGGCCAACCGGTCGACGTGGCGTTGTGCATCGCGCGCTTCGTACGACGCCCCGGCGGTCTCCGACACCAACGCCCGGATCGCCTGGTCGTCGGCGTCGCCGCCCAGATGGATCATCTGCTCGTCGATCACCGCCAACTCGGCCCGCAGCGACTTCAACCGCGTCGCCACCTGCGACAGTCTCCGTTCGACCAGCCAGTTGCCCATGACCGCGGCAACCGTACTCGGGGCGCTCCACGCCGACGATGCACTACGTTGAGCACGAACAACCGGCACTGGGGGTGCGACATGGTGGCAACACTGCAGGACCGCGTGCGCGAGCGCGGCGACCAACTGGCGATCGCCGACGAATTCCGATCGTTGACGTGGGCGGAGTTCAACCGCCGTCAGAACCAGCTGATCCACGGCCTGCGCAGCCTCGGGCTCACCGTCGGCGACACGATCGCCGTGCTCGGCAACAACCGCATCGAGTGGGTCGAGGCGCTCGGCGCCGGGAGCGGCATCGGCACGGTGCTCGTGCCGATCAACTGGCACTTCTCCGTCGACGAGATCGCGTACATCCTCGAGAACTCCGGCGCGACGGCACTGGTGGCCGACGCCGAGTTCGCCGACAACGCCGTCGCCGCCGCCGAGCAGGCGGGCATCGGAGTGCGGATCGGCTACGGCGGTCCGATCCCGGGCTTCGTCGATTTCGAGGACGTCGTCGCCTCGGGCTCGCCGGACGAACCCGCGAGCGAAGCCGCCGGCGCGACGATGTTCTACACCTCGGGCACCACCGGGCGGCCCAAGGGGGTCAAGTCGAACCTGCAGACCGTCGGCGGAGACCCGAAGGAGGCCAACGACCGGCTGGCGTTGCTGATGGGGCTCTATGGTGTGCCCGAATCGGAGGGCAACGTCGTACTCTGCAACGCGCCGCTCTACCACGCCGGTCCGCTGGCGATGTGCGGGGTGCCGTTCATCCTCGGAGCCACCCTGATCCTGCGACGCAAGTGGGACGCAGAGGAGACGCTTCGGCTCATCGACGAGTACGGGGTCACCAACTACTACGCCGTGCCGACCCACTTCTCCCGGCTCCTGAAGCTGCCCGACGACGTGCGCGCCGGGTTCTCCGGAGCGAGCCTCCGGTATGTCCTGCACACGGCGGCACCCTGCCCGCCTGACGTCAAACGACGCATGATCGACTGGTGGGGGCCGGTCGTCCACGAGCTGTACGGGGCGAGCGAGGGCGGCGGCGTCGGCACGGTGGCGACCCCCGAGCAGTGGCTGGCCAAGCCGGGCACGGTCGGGTTGCCGACGGCGATCACCGAGTTGCTGATCATCGGCGACCAGGGTGAGCAGCTCGGGGCGAACGATCCCGGGCAGATCTACGTCCGCTCGCTGCTCGGGATCGACTTCGAGTACCTGGGCGACGAGGAGAAGACGAGCGGTGCGCATCTCGAGCCCGGTGTGTTCTCCTACGGTGACGTCGGCTACGTCGACGACGACGGCTTCCTGTTCCTGTCGGACCGCAAGATCGACATGATCATCTCCGGCGGGGTCAACATCTATCCCGCCGAGATCGAGTCGGTGATCATGACCCACCCGCAGGTCGCCGACTGCGGCGTGTTCGGGATCCCCGACGACGAGTTCGGCGAGGAGGTCAAGGCCGCCGTCGAACTGCTGCCCGGCGCCGACGCCGGCCAGGTCAGAGTCGAGTTGACCAACCTCTGCCGCGAGAAGCTCGCCGGCTACATGGTCCCCCGCAGCTACGACTTCGGCGAGCTTCCCCGCACCGCCACCGGCAAGCTCCCCAAACGCGACCTTCGGGCCAAGTACTGGGAAGGCACCGGCCGCAGCATCTGAACTGAGCACGCGCGACGAGCGAAGCCGAGCACGCGCGGCGAGGGAAGCGCCAGCGACGAGCCGCAGTCGAGCGAGGAGAACCGCAGGGCCGACGAGCGAGACCGGCGTTACGGAGAACCGCAGGGCCGACGAGCGAGACAGACGTTACGGTGCCCCGGGTCGGACTCGAACCGACACTTGACGGTGTTTGAGACCGTTGCCTCTGCCAATTGGGCTACCGGGGCGGCTGCGACCCGTCAGGCTAGCGGGCACGCGCAGCAGACGAGGTGAGCGGGCTTACCGGGCGGTAGCCCGATCGGCCGCGGAACGGGGTCTAGCCTGCCGACAATGCTCGCATTCACCTTCCCCGGCCAGGGCTCACAACGCCCGGGCATGGGACTCCCCTGGCGTGACCACGAGAGCTGGGAACTCGTCGACGAGGCAAGCGACGTCGTGGGTCGCGACGTCGGCAAGTTGCTGTGCGACGCCGACGCCGACGAACTCCGCGACACCCGCAACGCGCAGCTGACGACGTTCGTCTCGAGCCTGATGGTGCTCGACGCCGTGGAACGCGTGGGTATCGAACCCAGTTACTGCGCCGGCCACAGCCTCGGGGAGTACACGGCGCTGACCGCCACCGGCGCGCTCGCCTTCGACGACGGCGTCCGTCTCGTCGCCGAACGCAGCGCAGCGATGCACGACGCCGGACTCGCCCGACCCGGCACCATGGCCGCCGTCCTCGGCCTCGACGACGACCAGGTCGAAGTCGCCTGCCGACGCGCCGACGCCGACGTCTGGGTCGCCAACTTCAACGCTCCCGGCCAGGTCGTCGTCGCCGGCTCACCCGACGGTGTCGACGCCGCGGCGACGCACGCGAAGGAACTCGGCGCCAAGAAGGTCATGGCGCTGCAGGTCGCCGGCGCGTTCCACACGCCGTTCATGACGGCCGCGCGCGATCGTCTCCGCACCGCGCTCGCCACCGCCGACCCGCGCGACACCGACGTCCCGGTCGTGTCGAACGTCGATGCGCTCCCCCACGACCGCGGCGCCGACTGGGCGAGCCTGCTGTCGGCCCAGCTGTCGAGCCCGGTCCGTTGGAAGCACTGCCTGCTCACCCTCGCCGGCGCCGGCGTCAGCGACTTCGCCGAACTCGGCCCCGGCGCGGTGCTCACGGGCATGGCCAAGCGAACCGTCACCGATGCCCGGACGATCTCGGTCTCGACCCCCGAGGATCTCGACAAACTGCTGGAGTGGGTCGGCGCCGGGTCGACCAACGTCCCGACGAAGCTCGAGGGCGAGCACCTCTTCGCCGTGGAACGCCTCGTCGTCAGTCCGGCGGCAGGGGTCTTCACGCCGCTCGGCAACCGCCAGGAGGGGTCGCCGATCGCCGTCGGCGACGTGCTCGGTCACGTCGGAGGCGTCGAGGTGCGATCACCGTTCGCCGGGGTCCTCCAGAGCTACATCGCGCTCGACACCGAGCGGGTCACCAGGCGTCAGCCGATCGCCTGGCTGCGCAGCGAGGGTCCATGACACGCGGCGGTGCGATCGTCGGCTGGGGCACCGGGCTGCCGCTGCGGGTGGTCACCAACCACGATCTCGAAGCGCGCATGGACACCAGCGACGCCTGGATCGTCGAGCGCACCGGCATCCGCGAGCGCCGTATCGGCGGCACGACGGCCGAGCTGTCGATCGAGTCGGGACGCCGGGCGCTCGCCCACGCCGGCATCGACCCCGCCGAGGTCGACCTGCTGATCCTCGCCACGACGACACCCGACCGGACCGTGCCGGCGACGTCGGCCACCGTCCAGCATGCGCTCGGGTTGCGGTGCGGTGCCTTCGACCTGAACGCCGCCTGCTCCGGATGGGTGTACGGACTCGTCGCCGCCCAGGGGTTCATCGCCACGGGAGCGAACACGATCCTGTTGATCGGCACCGACACGCTCGCTCGGCTCACCGACTGGACCGACCGCAACACCGCCGTGCTCTTCGCCGACGGCTCCGCCGCCGCGGTCGTTCGCGCCGTCGACGGACCATCGCCGCTGCTGGCGTGGGATCTCGACGCCGACGGCAGCGCCGAGGAGGCGCTGTACTGCGAGCTCGGCGGCACGCTCCAGATGGAGGGCCGCGAAGTGTTCCGGCGTGCGGTGCGGATCATGGTCGACTCGGCGAGCCGGTCGATGCAACGCGCAGGGGTCACCGCCGACGACATCGCCCTCGTCGTACCCCACCAGGCGAACCTGCGCATCATCACCGCGTCGTGCGAGCGGCTCGGGATCGGCATCGACCGCGCCGCCATCGTGCTCGACCGCACCGGCAACACGTCGGCCGCGTCGGTTCCGCTCGCCCTCGCCGACGCGCTCGACGCCGGGCGCGTGGCCGACGGGGACCTCCTGCTCTTCGTCGGCTTCGGCGCCGGCATGACCGCCGCGAGCGCGATCATGCGTTGGCAGGGCGACACCCACCGCCAGTCCTCCGACCCGAAGGAACGTGATCAATGACCACCGGCCGCATCGTTCTCGTCACTGGGGGGTCCAGAGGCATCGGGCTCGCCTGCGCCCGGCGCTTCGAGGCACTCGGCGATCGGGTGGCGGTCACCCATCGCTCGTCCCCGCCGCCCGAGGGACTCTTCGCCGTCCCGTGCGACGTCACCTCGAGCGACGACGTCGACGCCGCGTTCACCGCCGTCGAAGAGCACTTCGGCGGGCCGGTCGAGGTCCTGGTCTCCAATGCGGGCGTCACCCGCGACGGCCTGCTGTTGCGCATGAGCGAGGACGACTTCGGTGCCGTCGTCGACGCCAACCTGACCGCCGCCTACCGGGTGGTCAAGCGGGCCGCCCGCGGGATGGTGAAGGCCCGCCGAGGTCGCATCGTGCTCGTGTCGTCGGTCGTCGGGATGCTCGGTTCGGCGGGCCAGGCCAACTACGCCGCATCGAAGGCAGGCCTCGTCGGTTTCGCCCGCTCGGTCGCACGCGAACTCGGGTCGCGTTCGATCACCGTCAACGTCGTCGCCCCCGGTCCGGTCGCCACCGACATGACCGCCGCCCTCGGTGACGATCGTCTCGCCGAACTCACGGCGATGGTTCCCCTGGCCCGTGTGGCCGAGCCCGACGAGATCGCCGGCGTCGTCGCCTTCCTGGCCTCCGACGACGCCGCCTACATCACCGGCGCCATCGTTCCCGTCGACGGCGGCCTCGGCATGGGCCATTGAACCGGCCGTCGGTCATCTGCACGCGCCGGCCCCTGTGCCTACACTTTCCACCCGACCCAACAAGGAGAAGACCGTGGATCAAGAACTGTTCGCCCGTTTCCGCAAGTGTGCCGTCGAGGTGCTGTCCGTGGAGGAGAGTGCGGTCGTACCCGAGGCGAACTTCGGCGACGACCTCGACGCCGACAGCCTCGATCTCGTCGAGCTGGTGATGGCGCTCGAGGAGGAGTTCGACATCTCGGTGCCCGAGGAGGAACTCGAGGGCGTCGAGACCGTCAAGCAGGCGTACGACATCGTCGCCGGCAAGGTCTGATGGCGAGCGGCCGTCGGGTCGCGGTCACCGGTCTCGGCGTCGTCGCCCCGTGCGGAATCGGACGTGACGCGTACTGGAACGGGCTCCTCGGCCCCGGTGTCACGACGGGCCGGGCCACCGAGATCGTCGACTGGGACCCCACCCCCTGGTTCGAGAACCCGAAGGTCGCCCGGCGCGCCGATCGGGTGGAACAGTTCGCGCTCGCTGCCGCCGCCGAAGCGTTCGAGCAGGCAGGCGGGACCGACGCGATCGGCGTCGACCCCGGCCGGTTCGGCACGATCTTCGCCACCGGTGTCGGGGGGCTGCACACGCTCGAAGAGCAGATCCTCGTGCGCGCCGAGAAGGGCGAACGGCGCGTCTCGCCGTTCCTCGTCCCGATGATGATGGTCAACGCGTCGGGCGCCGCGATCTCGATGCGCTACGGCCTGCAGGGCCCGAACGAGACGATCTGCACGGCGTGCGCCGCGAGCACTCACGCCATCGGTTACGCCGCCCGGCTGATCCGCTGGGGGCTCGTCGACGCCGTGGCCACCGGAGGCTCGGAGGCGGCCGCGACCGTCACGTCGCTGGCCGGCTTCGGCAACATGACGGCGCTGTCGAGTTCGGGCGTGAGTCGGCCGTTCGACGTCGACCGCGACGGTTTCGTGATGGGCGAGGGCGCGGCGGTGTTGATCCTCGAGGAATGGGAACACGCCGTCGAGCGCGGTGCACCGATTCTCGGCGAGATACTCGGCAGCGCCAGCAACGCCGACGCTCACCACATCACCGCCCCGTCGCCGGGAGGCGTCGGTGCGATCGCGTGCATGCGCCTCGCTCTCGCCGAGGCGGGGGTCGAGCCCGGCGATGTCGAGCAGGTCAACGCCCACGGCACGTCGACCCCACTCAACGATGCCGCCGAGGCGGCTGCGGTGAGTTCGGTGTTCGGTGCCGGTGCGGTTCCCGTGGTGTCGACCAAGGGGGTCACCGGTCACGCGCTGGGTGCTGCCGGAGCGCTGGAGGCCGCAGCGTCGCTGCTGTCGATCGAGCATCGGCTGATCCCGCCGACGGCCAACACGGTGGCGCTCGGCGACGAGATGGACATCGACCTCGTGATGGGCGAGCCGCGGGCGTGGGAGCCCGGCCCGGTGATCTCCAACAACTTCGGCTTCGGCGGCCACAACGGCTCCGTCGTCATCGCCCCGCCCAGCTGATTGCCGCAGGGGTGCGACCCCTGCTGCAATCAGGCGTCGGCGAGGACGAAGAGCAGGTTGCACTCGCAGGCGATCTCGTCGCCGACCATGGCGCGACCGGAGCCCTTGCCGGCGCGGGCCGACATCCGACCGAGTTCCACCTCGAGGACGAGTTCGTCGCCGGGGACGACCTGACGTCGGAACCGGGCCTTCTCGATGCCGCCGAACAGCGGGAGTTTGCCCGCGAAGCGGTCATCGGCGAGCACGGCGGCGGCACCGACCTGCGCGATCGCCTCGCACATGAGCACCCCCGGGAGCGTGGGACGTCCCGGGAAGTGGCCGGCGAAGAAGAACTCCTCGCCGGTCAGGCGCCACACCCCCGACGCCGACTCGCCGGGCACGATCGAGCGCAGCTCGTCGACGAAGAGGAACGGCGCCCGATGCGGCAGCAGCTCCTCGGGGCGGGGCAGATCGGCGGTGGGCATCATCGGGTCCAATCGGGTCGACGGCGGGCGTGTGCGTGGTAGTGGTCGGGAATCGAACGCAGGGTGTCGTCGATCCAGAAGGGTTCGGCGGAGCGGGCGGCGACGACGGAGGTCAGTCGAGTGTGCAGTTCCGCGCGCACGTCGGCGGGCGGCGACGGATCGTGGACGCGCCAGACCACCATCGGCACGCCGCAGGAGTCGCACTCGGCGATCCAGCACAGGTCGTCGCTGTGGAACCACTCGGTGAACGGTGTCGCCTCGCACAGTTCGCACGTCGTCGCTCCGTCCACGTCTGGCACCGTACGCGAACGAGGGGCCGGCCCGCTGGACCGGCCCCTCTTCCGAAGGGGAATGAACGACCGACTCGCGTCGGTCGGTGCTCACCGGGTGATCAGGCCGGGCAGGTCTCCAGGAACGCCTCGACGTCGATGCTCGGCGGGACGATCACGCCGTCGATGGCGTGGATGACACCGTTGCTGGCCGGGACGTCGGCGATCACGACGCTGGCGCTGTCGTTGAGCACGACACCGTCGCTCAGGTCGACGGTGACCTCCTCGCCCTGCACGGTGCCGACGGCGCCGTCGGTCAGGTCGGTCGAGAGCACCTCGCCGGAGACGACGTGGTAGGTGAGGATGGCCGACAGGGCGTCGACGTTCTCCTCGAGCAGGAGGCAGTCGACGAGGCCCTCGGGCAGCGCCGCGAAGGCGTCGTCGGTCGGGGCGAAGACCGTGAACGGGCCCTCGCTCGACAGCGTGTCGACGAGGTCGGCGGCGGTGACGGCGGCAACGAGGGTCTCGAACGACCCGTTGGCGACGGCGACGTCGACGATCGTGCCCGGCTCGTCGGCGGGGGCGTCGGTGGTCACGGCGTCGTCGGTCGTGCCCTCGTCGTTGCCGTCCGAGCCGCAGGCGGACAGGACGAACAGGCCGGCGACGGCGCCGATGGCCATCAGGCGGGTGGAGGTGCGCTTCATGTGTGGTTCCTTTGGTCGGGAAATTCGTGGGGGGAATTCGCTGATGTGTTCACGCCGCAGCGAGTCGGCATGTGTGGTGTACGCAGCGAACGCAGGAACCGGATGACGCGATCGTCGGATTTTTCTCAGCCGTCGGTGCCCGGACGGCGACCGACCTCCTTGGTCGGGTCACCCTCGTAGCCGGGCGGGAAGGTCCGGGCGAGTTCCTCGGAACTCGGGCGTCGGCGGGTGTAGGCGTCGTCGGGCAGCAGGGCGACGATCGCCGCCATGATCCGTTTGGTGTCGGCTTCCAGCGAGCGTCCCTTCAGCTCGACCGGTGGCCCGACTCGTACCCTCACCGTCGGTGGCGAGGTCAGGTTCAGCACGTTGGGCAGGCGGCTCGACCGTGGCCAGATCTCCTCGGTCCCCCAGAGCCCGACGGGGATCACCGGGGCGCCGCTCAGCTGCGCGAGGCGGGCGGCGCCCCACCGGCCCACCGGCTTGCGGAAGAACGCCGGGCCCCGCGGGATCGTCCCCTCCGGCATCATCGTCACCATCTCACCACCGGCCAGTGCGTTCGCTGCCGCCTCCAGCGGCTCGTCGGAGCCGGTTGCCCGGTCGACGCGGATCCCGCCCATCGCCGCGGCGACCGGCCCGACGATCGGAGCGTCGAACACCTCCTTCTTGCCGAGGAAGCGGGCCGGGCGGCCGCGCTGGGCGATCGTGAGCGCCATCGCCGCGACGTCGAAGTAGCTGCGATGGTTGGCGGAGACGATCGCGGGACCGTCGGCGGGGATGTGCTCGACGCCGTCGATGTCGAAGCGGGCGTAGGGATACAGGGTCGGGCGGGCGAACCGCAGCGCCAGCTCCTGTACCTCCAAGCCGACCACGGGCACCTTGAGCACGCCCGGCGACACGTCGAGGTTGAGCGTCGGCCAGCGTCGGGCGGCAGCGACCAGCACCATCCGGGGGTCGGGGTTGACCACGACCGGATGGCCCACCGCTGCGAGCATCGGCGTGTCGTACACGCTGTCGGAATAGGCGTAGCTCTCGGCGAGTTCGACACCGTTGCGCTCGGCCCACTCTTCGATGGCGGCCAGTTTGCCGGCCGACCAGACGAAGGGTCCGTCGAGCGTGCCGTCGTAGGTTCCGTCGGCGGCGATGCCGTAGCGGGTGGCGACGACGTCGTCGAGGCCGAGGCGATCGGCGAACGGCTTGACGAGGTCGTACGGGCTGGTCGTCGCCAACACGATCGGACGGCCGGCGGCGCGATGCGACTCGAACGCGGCGGCCGCGAACGGCTGCACCATCTCGCACAGCTCCTCGGCGACCGATTCGGCGGCGGCGGCCACCGAGGCCTGGGGGCGTCCCTTCGCCAGCGAGACGGCCTGACGGGCGAGCGCCATCGAGGGCAGGGTCTCGCCGATCGCGTTGAAGAGCCGGTAGAGCAGCCGCTCACCGGGAATCGGGTCGTTGCCGACGAGGCCGGCCATGCGCATCGCCCCGGCGAACACCTCCCCGGACGCGCCGCGAAGGAGCGTGCGGTCGAGGTCGAAGAAGGCGGCACCGCGGGCAGTCGTCACGGCGCCAGACTAGGGGCCGGATCGAACGGCGCCGGAAAAACGGGAAAGACCCGGATTGGGGGATCCGGGTCTCTCAACCTGGGAATGTCCGCCGTTTGGGGGAACGGCTTGGTGGACTTCCCTTCGAGTGGAACATGGGGGGTGTTCTCACTGCGATTTGCTTGTGAAAGTATGCACGTGGATCTCCGATCACGCAAGTAGAACAAACAGATATCGAGTATCGTTTCCAGCGATGGACGTCCGACAGCTCGCCACCCTGGTGGCGATCGCCGATCACGGCACCTTCTCCGCCGCTGCGCGAGCGCTGTACACGGTGCAGTCCAACGTCTCCAGCCACATCGCCCGCCTCGAGAAGGAGCTCGGTGTCACGCTCGTCGACCGGGCCCAGGGCGGCCTCACCGAGGACGGTGTCCGCGTCGTGGAACGCGCACGACGGATCCTCAACGAACTCGACGACATCGCCGCCGACATGTCGAGCCGCCACGCCGACGTCTCGGGCCAGACCCGGATCGGCGTCATCGGCACCACGGCGCGCTGGTTGATCCCGCGGTTTCTCACGCTCCTCGGCGAGCAGCATCCCCACGTCCGCGTGATCGTCCAGGAGGGAGCGACGTCGTCGCTCGTCCCCAACGTGGTCACCGGACAACTGAACGGCGCCATCGTCCACCTCCCCGTCGACGACCCCGAGTTGGTCATCGAGCCGCTCTTCGCCGAGGACCTGCTGCTGCTGGCGGCGGCCGATCACCCACTCGCCGACCGAGGCGACTCGATCCCCCTCGCCGAGCTCGACGAGGTCCCGTTGCTCCTGCCACCGCCGGGAGCGGCCCTGCGCCGGGTGCTCGAACGCGCTGCGGCGTCGGCCGGCGTCACACTGCGCGCCCAGGCCGAAGTCGACGGCGTGCGGCTGCTCGCCTCGCTGGCCTTCGACGGCTTCGGCGCCGCGATCGTGCCGGCGACCGCGGTCCCGACGTGGCTCGAGGGCTCGTTCCGGCGGATCCAGGTTCCCGAGCTGCCGCGGCGCGTCGTGGCCTTCGCCCGTCGCCGACGCCCGAGCGCCAGCGCCCCGACGATGGCGGCACTCGAGACCTTGCGTCAGGTCGCTCACAACGTCGGCGAGTCCCAGCACGGCATCCACCCCGACGCCAGCGCGATCCCGTTCGCCCGCAGCGGCTGACGGGTCGCGGCACCGCGTGGCGGTACTGTCGGCGCCGATGAGCCTCCCCGGCGCCGCGCCCGACTTCCCGCTCGCCGCCCACATGCCGACCGAGGTGACCGTCGCGGTCCGTGACCTCGACGGGCGCCGGGTCGTCTGGGCGGAGTTCGCCGGCGACGACCGCGCCGCCCGGCTCAGCAGCGCGTCGTCGGACAAGCTCGCCCGAGCGGTGCGCGCCGCCCGCGACCAACGACTGCCGTTGGTGATGGTGCTGGCCACCGCCGGCGCCGCCATCGACGAGGGTGTCTCGGCGCTGCACGCCTGGGGAGGCGTGGCGGCGGCGATGACGTCGTGCTCCGGCGTGGTGCCGACGGCGGTGATCGTCGACGGCCCCGCCGTGTCCGGCCCGGCGCTGCTGCTCGGCATCGCCGACCTCACGGTGATGACCGCCGACAGCTCGGCGTTCGTCAACGGCCCGACCACGGTCGAGGAGTTCACCGGTGTCGGCATCGGTGTCGACGAGCTCGGCGGCGCCGCCAACCACGAGCGCTACACCGGGGTCGCCACCGTCGTCGTCGCCGATCGCACCGCCGCCGTCGAGGCGGTCACCGAGTTGTTGTCGTTCCTGCCGGACCACGTCGACGCACTCCCCGCCCGCGTCGAGCAGGACGACCCCGCCGACCGGCGCTGCCCGGAGGCGGGCGAGCTGATCCCGCCGTCGTCGACCGGCAGCTACGACGTGCGCCGTGTCGCCGCGGCGATCGTCGACGCCGACTCGATGGTCGAGTTGCGGCCCCGATGGGCGGCGAACGTCGTCACGGCGTTCGCCACGATCGACGGCGCGCCGGTGGGGATCGTCGCCAACCAGCCGATCACCCTGGCGGGCACGCTCGACATCCCGGCGTCGCAGAAGGCGGCACGGTTCGTCGCCCTCTGCGACGCGTTCAACCTGGCGATCATCACGCTGGTCGACACGCCCGGCTTCTACCCCGGCAAGGACCTGGAATGGCGGGGGATGATCCGCCACGGCGCGCAGCTGGTCTACGCCTACGCCCGGGCGACGGTGCCGCGGATCTGCGTGATCCTGCGCAAGAGCTACGGCGGCGCCTACATCGTCATGGACTCCAAGACGATGGGCAACGACCTGTGCCTCGCGTGGCCGGGCGCCGAACTCGCGGTGATGGGTGCGGGGCAGGCAGCGGCGATCCTGCAACGCCGCGCCACACCCGATGAGCGCGCCGAGTTCGAGCGGGACTACGCCGAACGACTCCTCAACCCGTACGTCGCCGCCGAGCGTGGGCTCGTCGATGCCGTCATCGACCCGGGCGACACACGCCGTGAGATCGTCGCCGCGCTCGCGGCGCTCGCCGACAAGCGCGAAGTGCTCAGCGGTCGCAAGCACGGCAACAGCCCGCTGTGAGCCGGAGCCGAGCCGTCGTCGATGCACGGTTCGGGTGACGGCGAGCAGATGAACACCCGATGAACGGGCAGTCGGTTGGGAGTGCGCCGGTCGGGCGGCACTAACGTGGCGCCGCGGCCGGGGTGGACCCTCCGGCAACATCACCAGCGAGTTCGCGCCACGAGAGGAAGCCACGTGCCCGACACCATCACCATCACCGACGACCGCACCGGCAAGACCGTCACCGTCCCGATCGAGGGTGGTGTGTTCCCGTCGTCTGCGCTGCGTGACCTCGACCCCACGCTGTACTGCTACGACCCGGCGTACTTGTCGACGGCGTCGTGCAAGTCGGCCATCACGTACCTCGACGGCGCAGCCGGGATCCTGCGCTACGGCGGCTACCCGATCGAGCAGCTCGCCGAACAGTCCACCTACCTCGAGGTCGCCTATCTGCTGCTGAACGGTGAGCTGCCCGACAAGGCGCAGCTCGACACGTGGGTCCAAGACGTCACCCACCACACGTTCATCCACGAGAACATGCGCAAGCGCTTCGTCGACGGATTCCACTACGACGCCCACCCGATGGGCATGTTCGTGTCCTCGATCGCGGCCCTCGGCACGTTCTACGACGGCTCCAAGGAGGTCCACGACCCCGCCCAGCGCGACCGGCAGATCCTGCGCCTGATCGCCAAGGCGCCGACACTGGCGGCGATGGCGTACCGCTTCTCGGTGGGTCTGCCGTTCAACTACCCCAACAACGACCTGTCGTATCCGGCGAACTTCCTCAACATGATGTGGAAGGTCGGCGACTATCAGGTCGATCCGGTGCTCGAACGGGCGATGGACGTGCTGTTCATCCTGCACGCGGACCACGAGCAGAACTGCGGCACCACGGCGATGCGAGTGATCGGCTCGAGCCAGGCCGACCCGTACTCGTCAGCGGCCGGTGCAGCCTCTGCGCTCTACGGGCCGCTCCACGGTGGCGCCAACGAAGCGGTCGTACGGATGCTCGCCGAGATCGGCTCGACCGAGAACGTGCCGGCATTCGTCGAGTCGGTCAAGGCCGGCGAGTCCCGGCTGATGGGCTTCGGCCACCGGGTGTACAAGAACTACGACCCGCGAGCGACCATCGTCAAGAAGACCGCCTACGACGTGTTCGAGGTGACCGGCAAGAACCCGCTGCTCGACATCGCGCTGGCGTTGGAGGAGACCGCCCTGTCGGATTCGTACTTCGTCGATCGCAAGCTCTACCCGAACGTCGACTTCTACTCGGGTCTGATCTACCAGGCGATGGGCTTCCCGGTCGAGATGTTCACGGTGCTGTTCGCCATCCCACGTATGTCGGGTTGGCTGGCGCACTGGCAGGAACTCCTCAACGACCCGGAACAGAAGATCTCGCGCCCCCGCCAGTGGTACTCCGGCCCCGACGAACGCGACTACGTCCCGATCGTCAGCCGCTGACCGTTACGCCAGGGGTCAGACCCCCGGCGTAACTCCTGCACTCAGAAGGCGTCGATGGCGGCGTTGAAGGTGGGGCTGGGGCGCATCACCGCGGCGGCCTTCACCGGGTCGGGGGCGTAGTACCCGCCGATGTCGGCGGGCTGGCCCTGCACGGCCAGCAGCTCCTCGACGATCGTCGACTCGTTGGCCGACAGCTCGGCGGCGACCGGCGCGAACACCGCGGCGAGTTCGGCGTCGTCGGTCTGCGCCGCCAGCGCCTGCGCCCAGTACAGAGCGAGGTAGAAGTGGCTGCCGCGGTTGTCGATCTGGCCGAGGCGTCGGGCCGGTGACCGGCCGTGTTCCAGCACCTCACCGGTGGCCACGTCGAGGGTCTCACCGAGGATCCGCGCCCGGTCGTTGCCGGTGACGCCGGCGAGGTGTTCGAACGACACGGCGAGCGCCAGGAACTCACCCAGCGAGTCCCACCGCAGGTAGTTCTCCTTGACCAGCTGCTGGACGTGCTTGGGCGCCGATCCCCCGGCGCCCGTCTCGAAGAGGCCGCCACCGTTGAGGAGCGGCACGATCGAGAGCATCTTGGCGCTGGTGCCGAGCTCGAGGATGGGGAACAGGTCGGTCAGGTAGTCGCGCAGCACGTTGCCCGTCACCGAGATCGTGTCCTCGCCGCGTCGGATCCGCTCGATCGAGAACGCCGTCGCATCTGCCGGCGCCATGATCTCGATCTGCAGACCGTCGGTGTCGTGGTCGCCGAGATACGAGCGGACCTTGGCGATCAGCTCGGCGTCGTGGGCGCGGGTCTCGTCGAGCCAGAACACCGCCGGGGCGCCCATCGCCCGGGCCCGTTCGACGGCGAGTCGCACCCAGTCACGGATCGGTTCGTCCTTCACCTGACAGGCGCGGAAGATGTCGCCGGCCGACACGGTGTGTTGCATGACGACGTCACCGCTCGCGGCGTCGACGACGCGGATCGTGCCGGCCGAGGGCGCCTCGAACGTCTTGTCGTGGCTGCCGTACTCCTCGGCCTTCTGCGCCATGAGACCGACGTTGGGGACGGTGCCCATGGTCGCCGGATCGAAGGCGCCGTTGCTCCGGCAGTCGTCGATCACCACCTGGTACACGCTGGCGTAACTGCTGTCGGGAATCATCGCCTTGGCGTCCTGTTGCTCGCCGTCGGCGTTCCACATCTGACCGGAGGTGCGGATCATCGCCGGCATCGACGCGTCGACGATCACGTCACTCGGCACGTGGAGGTTGGTGATGCCACGGTCGGAGTCGACCATCGCCAGGTCGGGCCCGGCCTCGTAGGCCGCCGCGATGTCGGCCTCGATCTCGGCGCGCTGGGCGGCCGGGAGTGTCTCGATCGCCGTCAGCACGCTCGCCCAGCCGTTGTTCGGGTCGCCACCGGCGGCGGCGATGGCGTCGCCGTGCCTGGCGAAGACATCGGCGAAGAACACTTCGACCGCGTGTCCGAAGATGATCGGATCGGACACCTTCATCATCGTGGCCTTGAGGTGGATCGAGAACAGCACGTCACGCTGCTTCGCGTCGGCGATCTGTTCGGCGAGGAACGAGCGCAGCGCGGCGACGTTCATCACCGTGGAGTCGACGACCTCGCCGGCGAGAACCGGCACCGACTCCTTCAGCACGGTGACCGCGCCGTCGTCGGCCACGTGCTCGATGCGCAGCGTCGTGCCGCTCGGCACCGTCGTCGACTGCTCGTTCGAGCGGAAGTCGTCGTGGCCCATCGTGGCGACGTGGGTCCTCGATTCCGGCGACCACGCTCCCATCGAGTGCGGGTGGGCCCTCGCATACTCCTTGACGGCCTTGGGGGCGCGGCGATCGGAGTTGCCCTGGCGCAGCACCGGGTTGACGGCCGACCCCATCACCTTGCCGTAGCGCTCCTTGATCTCGGTCTCCTCGGGCGACGACGGCTCGTCCGGGTAGTCCGGCACGTCGTAGCCCTGCGCCTGCAGTTCGGCGATCGCGGCCTTCATCTGCGGCACCGACGCACTGATGTTGGGCAGCTTGACGATGTTGGCGGCGGGGGTCAGCGCCAGCTCGCCGAGTTCGGCGAGCGCGTCGTCGATGCGCTGGTCGGGGGTCAGTCGCTCGGGGAAGGCGGCGACGACACGACCGGCGAGGGAGATGTCGCGGGTCTCGACGGCGACGCCGGCCGACCCGGCGAACGCCTCGATGATCGGCAACAACGAATACGTCGCCAACGCCGGCGCCTCGTCGGTGAAGGTGTAGATGATGGTGGACGGGGTGATCTCGCTCATGGAATCCTGCTCGCTCGGTCGACTTGTCTCCAACTTGTCTGCACTGTAGCAACCGGGAACCGCGCCACCACGCAGCCGACCGGTGACGGCTCCAGCAGGACCCGAGACGGGCCACCCTCTACGCTCGTCGGCGATGGACTTCGACTGGACGCCCGAACAGCACGCACTCCGAGACCAGGCCCGCAAGGTCGCCACCGAGGCCGTCGAGCGGTACGGCCGCCACAACGACTCGTGGATCAACGGGTTCTCGAAGGACTTCGCCCGGGAGATGGCGGCGCACGGCTGGATCGGGATGACGTGGCCGGTCGAGTACGGCGGGGGCGGCCAGCCCGCCATCAACCGCCTGATCATCGGCGAGGAGTTGATCGCTGCCGGCGCTCCGATCGCGGCAATGTGGTTCGCCGACCGCCAGATGGGACCCACGCTGATCCACTACGGCACGCCCGACCAGCAGGCCGAGTTCCTGCCGGGGATCCTGTCGGGCGAGACGACGTGGTGCATCGGGATGTCCGAGCCCGACTCGGGCTCCGATCTCGCGTCGCTGACGACGAGCGCCGTGCGCGACGGCGACGACTTCGTCATCAACGGCCAGAAGATCTGGACCAGCTTCGGCGAACTCGCCGACTACTGCTACCTGATCTGTCGGACCGACGCCGACGGTCCGCCGCACAAGGGGATCAGCGAGGTGATCGTCCCGATGGACACCCCGGGCATCGAGGTCCGCCCGATCACCGACATGACGACCAACCGCCACTTCTGCGAGGTCTGGTTCAGCGACGTGCGGGTGCCGGTCGCGAACCTCGTCGGCCTCGAGGGCAACGCGTTCAAGCAGACGATGGCGCAGCTCGAACACGAACGGGGCGGGATCGACCGGCTGGTGTCGAACCGGGCCCTGTACGAGCTGGCGCGGGAGCGGGCCGACCGCTCCGACCCCCGCGTCCGCCAGGAGATCGCGACCCTGGAGACCGGCTACCGGATCGGCCGGATCCTGGTGACCCGGGAGGTACTGCGTCAGGCGCCGGCGGGGTTCTCGGCGGCGACGAAGTGCTTCTGCACCGAACACGAGGTGCGCGTCGCCGAGTTCGTCGCCCGCACGCTCGGCGCCGACGCGCTGGTGTGGGACGACGTCACCCGCGGCCTCGTCTACGCCCCGGGCTACACGATCATGGGCGGCACCTCCGACATCATGCGCAACATCCTCGGCGAACGCGTCCTCGGTCTGCCTCGCGAGCCCCGCTGAACGCCGCTGCGGGGGTCCGGCACCGGCAGCGACACAGGGTACGATCCGCGGCATGGAGTTCGACGCAGCGTGGATGGTGGCCACACTGCGTGACCGCTGGGCCGACGGGAGCGACGATGTCCACCCGACCTGAGTTCGTCGACTTCGACGTCGGCAACGCCACGCTCGGCGCGCTGCGCTGGCCCGGCCTGCTCGGCACCCCGACCGTCGTCGCCGTCCACGGCCTCACCGCCAACGCCTGGGCGTGGGACCCGGTCGTGCACCAGCTCAGTGGCGGCGCCGAAGTGATCGCCGTCGACCTGCGCGGCCGCGGCCGCAGCCTCGACGCGCCGATCCCGTTCGGGATCCGCCGGCACGCCGACGACGTCGCGGCGATCGTCGACCGGGTGGGTGGTCCCGTGTTCGTGGTCGGGCACTCGATGGGGGCCTTCGTCGCGATGATGGCCGCCGAGCGGCACCCCGAGGCCGTGCGCGACATCGTCCTCGTCGATGCCGGCCCTCCGATCATGAGCGCCGCAGGCGCCGACGTCGACGTCGACGCTGCGCTCGAGTCGTCGTTGGGCTCGGCGTTCGAACGCATCGGTCAGCTCTGGCCCGACCGGGTGTCGTATCACGCGATGTGGTCGTCGCACCCGGCCTTCGTCGACGGCATCGGCCCCGACCTCGAACGCAACCTGCTGGCCGAGCTCGTCGAGGTCGACGGTGGCTTTCGCGTCGCGGTGAGCGAGGCCGCGGTCCGGTGGGACGGCCGCGAGTTGCTGACCGACGACGAGGTCCGCACCCTGCTCGATCGTCGCACGACGCCGACCACCATCGTTCGTGCCGAGTTCGGCGCGCTCGGCGAGCCGCCGGGGCTCATCCCTGCGGCCGACTGCGACCGGTACCCGCAGCACCAGTGGATCGAGGCGACGGGCCTCAACCACTACACGGTGATGAACAGCGCGACGGGCGCGGCGTTGGTCGCCGACGCGCTCCGCCGGACGATCACGCAGTGACGGCTTGCTACGGTACGGCGACCTGAGGAGGGGCCCATGTACTCATCGATCGTCGTCGGCACCGACGGCTCCACCACCGCCGAGAAGGCCGTGTCCCACGCCGCCGGCCTGGCGGCGATGAGCGGCGCCCAGTTGCACATCGCCATGGTGGCGCCGAGGATCCCGGTCGTGGTCGCCCCTGACATGGTCGTGGCCTCTGCCGAGTGGAACGCGGCCACCGAACAGTCGACGGAGCTCGCACTCGCCGCTGCCGCTCAGATCGCCGAGAGCGCCGGAGCCGACGCGACGACGCACGCGCTCGCCGGTGACGCCGCCGATGCGCTGCTGTCGTTGTGCGAGGAGGTCGACGCCGATCTGCTCGTGGTCGGCAACCGCGGCATGCAGGGAGCTCGCCGGTTCCTGCTCGGCAGCGTGTCGAGTCGCTGTGCTCACCACGCCGACTGCTCGGTCCTGATCGTGCAGACCTCCTGACGCCATACTGCACCGGACACGACGGCCGGCGAGCGCGTCGGCCACGATGGGCCGGTGACCCTCCGTGTGATGACCTGGAACCTGTGGTGGCGGTTCGGGCCGTGGGAGCAACGCCAGCCGGCGATCATCGAGACGATCCGGACAGCGGACCCCGACGTGCTGTTCCTGCAGGAGGTGTGGGTCGACAGTGACGGCGACCTGGCCTCGGTCATCGCCGCCGAGCTGGGCTACCACGCCGTTCGCACCGATCCGATCGGCGACCAGCCCGTCGCATTCGCCAACGCCGTGTTGTCGCGTTGGCCCCTGCGACGGATCGCCGACGAACCGCTCCCCCGCCGAGACGGTGAGCTGAGCCACCGCCGCGTCGTCGCAGCCGCCGTGGACACGCCGTGGGGGGCGTGGCCCGTCGCATCGACGCATCTCGACTACCGCTTCGACGATTCGCTCACGCGCCAGCATCAGGCGCGACGACTGCTCGAGCTCGCCATCGGCTGGCGCGGTGATCCGGATTCCGACCTCCCCCTGGTGCTCGGCGGCGACCTGAATGCCGTCGCCGACAGCGACGAGATCCGTCTGCTGACCGGCCGGAGCAACGGTGTGCCCGGCGTCGTGATGTCGGATGTGTGGGAGTCGTGCGGTGACGGCGACGGCGCCACCTGGCAGCGCGGCAACCCCTATCAGGCCGAGAGCACATGGCCCGATCGGCGCATCGACTACGTCATGGTCTCGTGGCCACGACCGAATCCGGTCGGCAACCCGATCCGGGCCTGGCGGACCGGCACCTCACCGGTCGACCTCGACGGTGAGGCGGTCTGGGCGAGCGACCACGCCGCCGTCGTCGCCGAGCTGGAGACGCCGAACGATCAGCGCCGCACCACGACCTTGCCGTAGGTCTTGCGGTCGGCGAGGTCCTGCAGCGCCTGCGCAGCGTCCGCGAAGGCGTACGGCGGGTACAGCGGCGGGTCGACGGCCCCGGTCGTGGCCATCTCGAGCAGAGTGGTCATCTGCGAGCGCAGCGAGTCGGGGAACCGGGCCAGCGACGCGCCCCAGTGCACCCCGACGATCGAATAGCTCTTGAGCAGGGCATGGTTGGTGGCCACCTCCGGAATGCCCGCCACGAATCCGATCACGAGCAGCCGTCCATCCCAGCCCATGGCCCGACGGACCTGGTGGAACGTGTCGCCGCCGACCGGGTCGTAGGCGACGTCGGCGCCGCCGCCCGTCACCTCACGCACGGTGTCGACCCAGTCCGGTGTGTCCTGGTGGTCGATCACCACGTCGGCCCCGACACGCCGTACGAGGTCCGCCTTCTCGGGTCCGCCGGCGACGGCGACGACCTGTGCACCGGCGGCCTTGCCGAGCTGGATGGCGGCGGTGCCGGTGCCACCGGCGGCGCCGGTGACGAGCAGCCACTCCCCCGCCTGCAGCTTGCCCCGGTCGTGGAGCGCGTAGAGCGTGGTGCAGTAGTTGATCGGGATCGCCGCCGCCGTCTCGGGCGTCACGCCGTCGGGAACGGCGAAGACGCCCGCCGCCGGATGGACGACCTGCTCGGCGAGACCTCCACTGCCGAGGAACACCACCCGCCGGCCCACCTCGACGCCCTCGACGCCGTCACCGAGTGCGGCGACCGTGCCGGCCGACTCGCCCCCCGGTGTGTGCCCTGGCCCGGTCTTCACCTGGTACTTGCCGCGGCACTGCAGTACGTCGGGGAACGCGAGCCCGACCGCCTCGACGTCGATGAGTACCTGGCCGGGCCCGGGTGCCGGTGCCGCTTCCTCGACCAGCCGCAGCTGGTCGATCGGTTCGCCGAGTTCCTGCAGACGCCAGATTCGCATGGCGCCGACACTAGGAGCTGCCGCGGCCGACGGACCCACCCTGGCAGGCCCCTCGATGCCTCAGTCGACGATCGCCTGGTACGCGAGCGAGCGCAGGTCGCGGTCGGGCTGCAACACGCCGGTCATGTACTGGGTCATGAACACCCCGACCAGTTCCTCGATCGGGTCGATCCAGAAGTAGGTCTTCGCAGCACCGGCCCATCCGTACTCGCCGACGGATCCGGTGCCGCCGGTCGTCGCCGGGTCGAGCATCACCCGTGATCCGAGACCGAACCCCATGCCGTGATTGACGATGCCCAACAGCTCGTACGGCAGCAGCGCGTCGGCGACGTGGTTGGCGTGCATCAGCTCCAACGTCTTGCGACCGACGATGCGTTGCCCGTCGAGTTCACCGCCGGTGGCGAGCATCTGCGCGAACCTCAGATAGTCGCCCATCGTCGAGAACAGTCCGAGTCCGCCCCGGTTGAACACCTCGGGCGCATCGGTCGGGTACGTGGCCGAGACGTCGATGCGTTCGTTGAAGCCGCTGAGCGCCGCTTCGACGAGTTGCACCGCCGAGTAGTTCTCCCCGACGAGGTCGGGCAGGCCGTACATCGCCGCCAGCCGGCCGAGGTCGTCGTCGGCGACGCCGAATCCGGTGTCGACCATGCCGAGGGGAGCGAACAGCCGCTCGTGGAGGAACTCACCGAGCGGCTGGCCCGAGATCACCTCGATCAGCCGGGCGGCGACGTCGATGCC
Source organism: Ilumatobacteraceae bacterium (assembly GCA_041685755.1). Taxonomy (GTDB): domain Bacteria; phylum Actinomycetota; class Acidimicrobiia; order Acidimicrobiales; family Ilumatobacteraceae; genus Sva-07. Next base: position 762 of record JAWLFC010000013.1, on the reverse strand, counting down.
GACGCTGTAGTGCCAGCGCGCACCGGGTTGGGTGGCGAGCGGCAGGGTCGCGAGCTCGTCGATCATCTCGGCGAGCGTGCGCGTGGCGTCGTGGGAGATCTTCGCGTCGCGGTACATCTGGGCGACCGGAGTGTCGACCATGAAGTCGTAGGTCAGCCCGCTGGTGTGGGTGAGGAGATCGCGGATCTCGATCGGTCGGACCGGGTCGACGAGTGTTCCGTCGTCGGCGAGCACCTTGACGGAGCCGAAGGCCGGGAGATGGTTGGCGACCGGATGTTCGAGCTGGAACCGTGCCTCCTCGTGCAGCAGCATGAGCGCCGTCGACACGATCGGCTTCGTCATCGAGTAGATCCGAAAGATCGTGTCGGGCGTCATCGGGAGGCCTGCTTCCCGGTCCCGGTCGCCGAACTGCTCGGCGTGCACGACCCGGCCGCGACGGCTGATCAGCGTGCTGATGCCGACGACGCCGCGCTCGCCGACGTACGACTCCATGACGGGCCGGATTCGCTCGAGCCGGCTCGAGCTCATGCCGACCGATTCGGGCGATGTGACGTCGTTGCTCATGTGGACCTCCCCAGTTGCTCGTGGCGAAAGGTAGCAATCGTCGTGCGCTGCGATGCGGCCGGGAGCAGATCGACGTCCTTGCTGCGCACCGTCGATCACTAGCGTCGGGGCGATGGAGCCGTGGGCGCGTGATCTGGTGGGCCGATTCGACGAATCGTGGATCGACAGCGAGCTGCTCGCCGACAACCCGCTGGGAGA
>JAWLFC010000188.1:0-2820 GCA_041685755.1 Ilumatobacteraceae bacterium | reverse complement strand
AAACATCCGCAGAACTACCCTGCAACGGTGGACCGTCGGACCGTCGCCAGCGTGCTCGTGGGCGCGATCGTGGCGTTGCTGTTCGCGGCGGTGGCGACGTCCGGCGAGGTGCCACTCGCCGACGGCCCGCCCCGGTTCCTGGGTGACATCGAGGCGACGCCGAACGTCGTCGAGGTCGAGATCGAGTCGGAACCGGCCGAGGAGGTCGAACGCGACGAGCGAGCACCGTCGCCGCTGATCGAGGCGATCGTGCGCACGGTGTTCTACGCCGTCCTCGTCACCGGGGCCGTGCTCGCTGCGGCGTACCTCTGGCGTCATCGCCCGTCGTTCGCCTGGCGCCGACGCCGCCGGCCCCGAGCCGACCGCGACATCGACGTGCTCGCCGACGTGGCCGCCGCGGTCACCGCCGACGCCGTGGCCCAGCAGGCAGCCCTGCGCCGCGGGCGGCCGCGCAGCGCCATCGTCGAGTGCTGGCTGCGTCTCGAGGCGGCCGTCGCCGATGCCGGCACCGAGCGGTCGCCCGCCGACACCTCCAGCGAGTTGACCGAGCGGGTACTGGCGGGCCACGCCGTCGACCCCCGGGCGATCGGCCGGCTGGCGGCGCTCTACCGCGAGGCACGCTTCTCCGAACACGAGATGGGCGAAGACGACCGGCAGGCCGCGATCGATGCGCTCGATGCGGTGCACGACGGGCTGCGACGCGCACCGGTGAGCACGCCGTGAACGTCCGCGCCGTCGCCGTCATCGTCGCGACGACCACAGCCGTCGCGACGTTCATGGTCGTGTCGGGCATGGGCCCCGAGCTCGCGCTCGTGGCGGCGCTCGGATGCGTCGTCGGCGCCGGCATCTGGCTCCTGAACGAACTCGCCGACCACACCGCGACCACCGCGATCGCCACCACCGACCGGCGGGTGGCCCCGCCCGCCCGGGGCGACCGCCGGGTGATGCGACTGCGCACCGGGCTGGCCTACGGCCGTCCCGACGGGCCCACACTGGAGCGCCTGCACGTCACCCTCGTCGACGCGATCGACGACCAGCTCCGAACCGTCCACCACGTCGATCGCAACGAGGACCCGGTCGCGGCCCGGGCCCTGCTCGGCGACGAGCTCCAGGCGTTTCTCGACGACCCCGACGCCCCCGAATCGCTGGCGCAGCCGCGCACGCTCGAACGCATGCTGACCCTCATCGAACGACTCTGACCGGGAGGTCCCTCGTGAACCACACCGACGAACCGGCGCCGACCGATCCGGCGCCACCCGAACGCGCCCACCTCGAACTCGCCCACCTCGAACTCGCCGAGGTCTCCTCACTCGCCGGGCAGGTGCTCGACGAGGTCGAGATCGCCGTCGTCGGCAAACGCGACGCGCTCACGCTGGTGCTGGCGGCGATCCTCGCCGGCGGCCACGTCCTGCTCGAGGACTTCCCCGGCCTCGGCAAGACCCTCGCCGCCCGCTCGTTCGCGCAGACGCTCGGGCTCGACTTCGCCCGGGCCCAGTTCACGCCCGATCTCCTCCCGGCCGACCTGACCGGCTCGTTCGTCTACGACCAGCGCCGCGGCGAGTTCGACTTCCGCCGCGGGCCGCTCTTCACCGGCGTGCTGCTCGCCGACGAGATCAACCGCACCCCACCGCGCACGCAGGCGGCGCTGCTCGAAGCGATGCAGGAGCACCAGATCACCGTCGAGGGTGAGACGTTCGTGCTCGAGCGGCCGTTCCACGTGCTCGCCACCGCCAACCCGGTCGAGTACGAGGGCACGTACCCGCTCCCCGAGGCGCAGCTCGACCGGTTCATGATGCGCACCAGCTTCGGCTACCCGAACGCCGACGAGGAGTGGGACGTGCTGGCACGGCGGATGAATCGCCGACGCGAGGAACAGACGCTTCGTCCCGTGACCGATGCCGCCGTGCTCCTCGCCATGCAGGCTGCGGTCGAGCGGGCGACCGTCGACGAGAGCGTCGGGCGCTACTGCGTCGCCCTCGCTGCCGCCACCCGATCGCATCCGCACGTGCTGATGGGTGCCTCGCCTCGCGGCGCGCTCGGCCTGCTGCTCGCCTCGCGGGCGTTCGCGATCATCGCCGGGCGCGACTACGTCACCCCCGAGGACGTCAAGGCGGTCGCCCAGCCGGTGCTCGCCCACCGGATCACCGTGAAGCCGGAGATGTGGATGAGCGCGATCACCGGGAGCACCGTCGTCGAGGCCGTCCTGGCGTCGGTTCCGGCACCGGCGCCGCTCGAAGCGGGCGCCGACGGGACCTGAGCGTGGCCGACGACGCGTGGACGCCGACGGCGGCCCACTTCCGCGCCGTCGCCGTCGCCACGGTGCTCGTGACGGCGGCGCTGATCTGGCGACGCCCCGACCTGCTCGTGATCGGCACCCCGTTCGCCGTCGTCGCGGCCTGGTCGGCGCTGACCCGTCCGACGCAGCCCCCGGTGCTCGTCGACGGGTTCGAGCACTCGACGATCCGCGAGGGCGACGCCACCCGATGGAGGGCGACGCTCACGGGTGAGGTCGACCTCGTCACGGCAGCGATCGACCACGACCCGTGGATCGAGACCCGGCCCGTTCGCGGCGCCGTCGCCGTCGCCGCGCGCGGCGACGAGACCGCGCTGTCCGTCGTCACGCGCTCGATGCGTTGGGGGCGCCGGACGATCGAACGCGTCGAGCTCGGCGCGTCGTCGCCCTGGGCGGCGTTCCGCTGGGCGACGACCACACCCCCGCGGCACGTGACGACCCTGCCGCTGCCGGCGGTGTTCGACGTCGGCGCCTCGCCGCGACCGCCCGACGGGTTGATCGGCCTGCACCGGTCCACCCGGGGCGGC
>JAWLFC010000097.1:0-11911 GCA_041685755.1 Ilumatobacteraceae bacterium | reverse complement strand
GAACGTCGCCAGCTGATCGAGCGTCGTCCGACGCAGCCACGCCAGTTGGTGCGGCAGCAACCGCTCGCACACCGCTCCCCAGTGGAGCGCCACCCAGTCACCCACCTCGACCTCGATCGGGCTGGTCACCTGCTCGACGACCGGCTCGCCGAACCGCAGCCGGCTACCCGCCCACACGAGCGGCCGGCGCCGGACGAGTGGCACACCGGTTCCGGAGTCGACCACCTGCGCCCAGCTGACACAGCACTGGTCGACGATGCGCAGCGGCTCGTCGACGATGCCGCGCCGCATCAGCCCCGTCCACGGGGTCACGTGGAGCACGTGGTAGCTGTGATGGGCGACCCCGGAGGCGACCGAGTCGTCGATCCGCGCCCACGCCGCCCCTGCCCGGCGGCGGAAGCGGGCATCGATCGAGTTGCCGAAGTCGAGCATGCTCACCCGATCGAGGAGCTCGTTGCCGATCCAGTACGCCTCGACGACGTCGGCGTCGAGCGGATCGGCGCCATGCGCCGCACCGGCGAGCAACTCGAGGTACGGATATGCCCCCTCGAACTGCGCGGCCAACTCGGCGAGCCCGCCGTCGATCGGGGCGTCCAGGTACTGGCCGACGCCGTCCGACGCGATGGGTCCGCAGTGGCCGAGCCGGTTGGGAGGAGAGGCGAACCGGACGAAACGCAACGGCCCCGACGGAGCGTCGACCGCAACGACGTTCACGACGCCAACCCGGGCGATGACCTGGCCGACTCGGTGCGAGTGGACGAGACGGCCACGAGGACGACGCCGGCGAGGACGGCGAGGTAGCCGACGGCGTCGACGGTGACCGGCACGCCGCGCAACCCGGTGTTCAGGATCGCCGTCACCACGGCACCGGCGACGAGTACCGCCGTCACGTCGACGGCCGGCGCCGCGGCCAGCGCTCGATACCAGAGCGACACGAACCCGGCCAACGTGGTCCCGGTCAACGCGATCCACCACCACTGCCCGGCGGCGAACCCACCGAGCGCCGCGAGGTCGCCGCGCACCGCCAGCCAGGCGAGGAGCACGACACTGCCGCCGAGCATGCGCACCGTGGCCAGTCGTGACGCGGGCACCGTCACGAGCAGGCGCTTCACCACCAGCACCTCGAGCGTCCACAGCAGCGTGGCGACGAGGATCAACGCCTCGCCTCGGCCGACACCCGCCAGGCTGACGCCACCACTGACGACGACATGGCCCACCACGAGCAGCCCGATGGCCACGAAATGCACCGGCCGCAGCCGCTCGCGCAGCACGATCGAGGCACCTACGGCGACCCACACCACCAGCGTCTTGTGGATGAACGCCGCATCGGTCGACGTCGCGAGCGCCAACCCCTCGAAGAACAGCACGAACGGCACGGCACCGCCGACGACCGCCACCACCACCAGCCACGGCCACGCGGGGCGACCACCGGAGGTGTCGTCGGGCCGCGGTGCCGCCCGCACCGGCAGCGCAACGAGCACTGCGGCCAACAGCGCCCCCGCCCAGAGGTTCTTCGCCGTCGTGTACACCGTCGCGTCGTCGAAGTGGCGCACGGCGAGGCCGTTGACGAAGACCGCCACGCCGCTCACGAGCGCCGCCAGCACCGCCGGCCAGAGCGGCCAACGACCGCCCCCGGCCGTCGAGCCGACCGCAACATCGCGGTGGGTGCTCTCCACCGACGAACTCATCTCCCGGCCTCCTCCCGATCGAACGGAGCGACTCCAGCAACCAACTCGGACTCGTCGGTGATCGCCAGGACGAAGCCCATCGACACGACCACGACGTCGCCGACACCCACTGCGCCACCCTCGGCGAGCACCACGTCGAGCGCCGCCGTGACCTCGCGGCCAGCGCACTCGACAACCGCAGTGCGTTCGTCGAGCAACCCGACGACACGCCCGACCTCACCCAGGCACACGACGACCCCTCGAACCATCCGACTGCATCGACGGCTCCATGACCCCACCCAACCCCCACCGGGCGGTCGCCGACAGTGCCGAACGGCCTCTCTCGGTCCGCGGCCGACGGACTGGCGGTTGGCGGTGGTTCACCGGCCGCCGACGGTCTCCCATTTCCCCCGGCGACGCGACCTAATCTGCGGCGGTGGGCGGTGACTCCAGCGATCTTCTCGTGTTCTTCGTGGTGGTGGGGCTGCGCTTCGTCGTTCCGCTCTTCATCCCCCGGTTCCCGCTGCCGGCGATCCTGTTGGCGCTCGTCATCGACGCCGCCGACCAGACGATCTTCCAGCAACTCACCGATCTCAACCTCGACGGCTACCAGAACTACGACAAGGCCCTCGACATCTACTACCTGACGATCGCGTTCCTGGCCGTGTACCGGAACTGGACCAACGCCACCGCCGTCGTCGTCGCCCGATTCCTCTGGTACTACCGCCTCGTCGGCGTCTGGCTGTTCGAGGTGGTGCAGGAACGCTGGCTGCTCCTGGTGTTCCCCAACACCTTCGAGTACTTCTTCATCGCCTACGAAGCGATCCGCACCCGATGGGATCCTCGCCGCCTGACCAGGCCGGTCGTGTACGGGCTGGCGGCGTTCATCTGGATCGTGATCAAGCTGCCCCAGGAATGGTGGATCCATGTCGCCCAGAACGACTTCACCGACTTCATGCGCGAGACCGTGTTCGGTGTCGAGGTGACCACGCCGTGGTCGGAGGCGATCACCAACCGCCCCGCCGTCAGCATCGCACTCCTCGCCGCCATCGCCGGGGCCGCGGCGCTCGTCGTCTGGGGGCTGCGCAAGGCGCCGACCCCCGACTGGTCGTTCCGCGTCGACGTCGACCAACCGGTCCCCGAAACGGCGAGCGCACTCCCCCAGGAGCCGGCCGCGATGTGGCCGCCGTTCTGGGAGAAGCTCCTCCTGGTCGGGCTCATCGCGGCGATCTTCGCCAGCGCGCTGAACGTCGAGGCGTCATCGGTGCAGATCGTCGGCGCCACCGTGCTGCTCGTCGTCGCCAACGCCGCCATCAGCCAGGCACTCGCCCGGCGCGGGGTGCAATGGTCGTCGATCGCGCTGCAGTTCGTCGTGATCGCCGCCGTCAACAGCGCGCTGGTGAGCACCTACGCGTCGCTGCTGGGCAACGGACTGAACCGGGCGCTCACGCTCGTGTTCGGCGTGCTGCTGACCGTCGTGATCGTGCTCTACGACCGCTTCCGCGCCGAGTACATCGCTCGCACGGAGCCACCCTCCACCGGCGTCACTCGACCGGCTGCTTCCAGCGGTTGAGATAGGTCACCTCGCTCGCCGGGCGGCGAGGGGCGGGCGTGAACGAGTCGCCGGTGTAGTAGCCGACGGCGAGCAGGCACACCTGGGTCACCGTCGGCGGGATGCCGAGCAGTTCGGCGACCGCGGCTTCGTGCTCCAGGTGGAACGTCGTCCACGCCGAGCCGATCCCCCGCGACCGCGCCGCCAACTGGAAGCTCCACACGCCGGGCAACACCGAGCCGTAGTAGCCGGCGTAGGCGCCGGTCGATGAACCCTCGGGAACACGGTCGAGGCGCATCGCCAGCACCAACGCCGGCACCTCGTGGAGGTGCTCGACGAGGTACATCGCCGAGTCGATCACCTTCCCGCTGCGGTCGTCGGCGCGGACCTCGGTGTTCGCCGCCAGGTACGGACGGCCGACGGCGCCGAAGTACTCGGAGATCTTCGCCTTGGTGTCGGCGTCGTCGATGATCATCCACCGGTTGCGTTCCAGGTTGCCGCCCATCGGGGCGTGGCTGGCGATGTCGATGCACTCCAGCAACTCGTCGTAGGGCACGGGCCGATCGAGGTCGAGCCGCTTGCGCACCTGCTTGGTCGTCGTCAGGAGCTGGTCGGTCTGGTCGAGGTCGAAGCCGGTGATCGGGTGCTGTGCCATCGGCCCAGAATGGCAGGACGGCGCCGATCGGCCGCTACGTTGCGCGCGTGACCACCACCCCGGCAGCGACCTCGAGCACGGCGGCAGCCGACGCGAAGGACCTGTCGCGGGGGCTGATCGGTGCCGGCATCGCCGTGTGTGCCTGGTCGACGGGCACGATCCTCGCCAAGTACATCGACATGGGCTCCCTGGCGATCGGCTTCTACCGGTTCGCCTTCTTCGGCCTGATGATCATCGCCTGGATGCGGATGAGGGGCACCCCGTTCCGGCTCCGCATCATCCGCGACTCGATGTGGGGCGGCATCGCGCTCGGCGCCGACATCGCCCTGTTCTTCTCGGCGGTCAAGCTCACGAGCATCGTCAACGCGACGATCATCGGCTCGATGCAACCGATCGTCGTCGGCGTGATCGCGGCGAAGTTCTTCGGCGAGAAGATCGGTCTGCGCAACGTGGCCTGGTCGCTCGTCGCGCTGAGCGGCACGGTCGTGGTCGTTGCGTCGTCGGCAGACGGGGGCACCGGCGACCTCCGCGGCGACCTCCTCGCCCTCGGCGCCATGTTGACCTGGAGCGCCTACTTCATCGCCTCGAAGAACTCGAAGAAGACGATGACGTCGACGGAGTTCACCGCCGGCACGGCGCTGTGGACGATGGCGATCTGCGCGCCGCTGGGGTTCCTGTTCGGCCAGGACATGTCGTGGCCGTCGGCGACGAACTGGGGTTGGCTGATCGTGATGGCGGTCAGCTCCGGCCTGATCGGCCACGCCATGATGAACTGGTCGCTGGTTCGCATCCCGTTGTGGGTGGGCTCGACGTTCACCCTGCTGATCCCGGTGTTCTCGGCGCTGCTCGCCTGGATGGTGCTCGGCGAGGCGGTCAGCGTGGTCCAGGGCATCGCGATGGCGGTGGTGATCGGTGCGCTCGCCGTGGTGGTGCGCAACCAGTCGCAGCCCGCGCCCGTCCACCTCGAGTCCGCACCGGCCGGCGCCGACTGACCCGAACCGAGCAGCTCACCCCCCACTCCCCCCACGCACCCCGTTTGCGGCGTAGTTGCGTTGACCCGTCCCGCCGAGAACACACCACAAACGGGATGTTGGCGTCAGGCGACGTCGCGGTGGCGCACGGCGATCGCACCGAGCAGGGCCGGCACGAGCGCCCACAGCAGCAGCGCGGCGGCGGCAGCCGGTGCGGCCACCTCGGCCTCGACACCCGACAGGTCGAGCGCCAGGCTCGCCGGGATCCACGACGCGGTCGAGTTGATCATCTGCACCAGCATCGGCGGCGCCACGATCAGCACGAGCACCGCGCCGGTCACGGCGCCACCGACGTTGCGGACGACGATGCCGATGCCGGCACCCAGCACCGCTCCCGCGGCACCGGCGAACGCCGAAGCCCCGACCACCCGAGCGATGTCGAGCGCCGACACCAGGAACGCGTACTCGGTGGTCGGCAACGCCGCCGCCACCGCCAGCGTGGTGATGGCGGCACCCGCGGCACCCAGCACTGCGCCACCGAGTGCGATCGCCACCAGCTGCGCCACGACCGCCCGACGGCGCTGCGGATCGGTGAGGAACGTCGGGATCACCGTCAGGTGCGCGTACTCGCGTGCCGCCGCGATCGCTCCGAAGAGCCCGGCGATCATCGTTGCGTTGACGGCGAACGCGATCAGCGACTGCTGGTCGGCGGCCGTCGAGAGGAACGCCTTGCTGCCGTCCATGTCGGTGCCGAAGGCCACCGTCGCGGCATTGAGGCCTCCCATCACCAACAGCACGAGCAGGAACGCCCACGGCATGCGCGTCGTCGTCAACTTCAGCAGCTCGGCTCGAATCGATCGTCGCATCGGGTCCATCACACGACCACCCTTTCCTCTGCGATCGGCACGCTCTCGTTGCCGTGTCTCGTCCAGCCCATGAACAGGTCCTCGAGCGACCCGGCGCGGGCGCTCAACTCCGACACCTCGACACCGAGACCGAAGGCGAGATGGCCGATCACCTCGAGCGAACTGCCCCGCACGAACAACGCCGAGCCGCCGAGGTCGGGCCCCGCAGGCTCGACCGATGCGCCCGCCTCGCGCAGCGCCTCGGCCAGTCGGGGCGCGTCCGGGGACCGCACCAGGGCGGTCTCGTGACGCAGCTCGGCGAGCGGGCCGCTGGTGACGAGCCGTCCTCGGTCGATCACCACCACGTCGTCGACGAGGAGTTCGACCTCACCGAGCAGGTGACTCGACACGAACACGGTGCCGCCGACCGCCGCCCGTTCACGCAGCAGATCGCGCAGCTCGCGCACACCCTGCGGATCGAGACCATTGCCCGGTTCGTCCAGCACGAGCACCGGCGGGTCGCAGAGCAACGCCGCCGCGAGGCCGAGCCGTTGGCGCATCCCGAGCGAATAGGTGCCGGCACGCCGGTCGGCGGCGTCGGCCAACCCCGCCGTCGCCAACGACTCGGCGACGCGTCGTTCGGGAACACCCGTCGCGCGGGCCAGGATGCGCAGGTGATCACGGCCCGACCGGCCGGGGTGGAACGCGTTGGTCTCCAGAGCGGCACCCACCGTGGCACTCGGATCGTCGAGTTCGACGTACGAACGGTCACCCACGCGGGTCGAACCGCCGTCGGCAGCCGCGAGGCCCAGCAGCATCTTCATCGTCGTCGACTTGCCCGACCCGTTCGGACCGAGGAACCCGGTGACCCGTCCCGGCGCCACCGTGAACGAGAGGTCGTCGACGACGGTGCGGTCGCCGTAGCGCTTGGTGACGTGGTCGACGACGAGCGGGAGGCCGGTCATGACTGCCCCTCCCCGGACGCCGACGCCGTCGCCGCGAGCACGGTGCCGGTCATGTAGTCGACGAACTCGTCGGGCTGCTCCCAGAGCGGACGGTGTCCGGAGGTGTCGAGCTCCACCCGGTCGACGATCGGCGCGTCGATCATCGGGTACCACTCGTCGAACACCTCGGCGCGGCCATCGGCTTCGTGCGCACCCTGGACGAAGAACATCGGCACCTCGAACTCGGTCGCCGTCTCGCGGAAGTCGATGTCCTGCAACTGCGGGTACAGCGCCCCGAAGGTGTCCATGACTGCGGGGAGCACGTGCAGTTGGTCGAGCAGCGTGTACTCCGAGACCAACAGGTTCTCCGACATCTGGCCCGAGCCCTCGGAGTTCCCGCTGTGGTCGTAGGGATAGATCTCCTGCTCGTGCGACAGCGCTGTCTCGTAACCGAGTATCTCGTCGTACGGCGGCGGCCCGATGTCGCGGAGATCGTCGACGAGGCCGTCGTTCCCGGTCGCCTCCGCCCACGCCAACGTGTCGTCGTAGAAGATGCGGTCGGTGGCGAGCTGGCTGACCATCTGGCCGGTGCCGACGTACGCCCGGTACAGCTCGGGCCGCTCCTGCACCGCCAGCACGCCGAGCGTCGTACCCCACGACTGACCCGCCAGGTAGATCTGGTCGGTGTCGAACCGGTCGCGCAGGTACTGGGTGACGACGATCGTGTCGTCGACGGCGCCCTGCAGCGTCACGGTGTCGGTCGGGTCGAGTTCGGAATACGAGGTGCCGGCGCCGCGCTGGTCCCAGGTGACGACGGTGAAGTGCTCCTCGAGTTCGGGCAGGTGGCGGCGCATGGCTCCGTACTCGGAGCCGCCGGGGCCGCCGGCCAGGAACAGCAGCACGGGGTTGTCCACGCTGTGGCCCCGGATCAAGAGGCCGAGGTCGTGGCCGTTGACGTCGATCCGTGTCAGCTCGGCGACGCTCCCGGGGATCACGTCGCCGTCGGCGTCACGGATGGCCGCGGTGCTGGCCGGACGCAACAGCGCGACGGAAAAGACGAGCAGCGAGACCGCCACCACGCCGGCTCCCACCCGACGGCTGATGACGGCCGCCCGGCGCCCGCCCGGGCGATCCCATCCGATCGTGGTGCTGAGCGAACGGGCGGCACCGGCACCGAATGCGGCACCGAGCGCCATCGGCACCAACGAGAGCAGGGCGTGCACACCGCGCCCGAGGCCGAGGGCCATCAACCCGTAGGGGCTCAGGTGGATGCCGTCGACGCTCGGCCCGTCGAGATCGAGGCGAACGAGCTCGAACACGGCGGCGAACGCGACCGGGGTGAGCAGCATCGCCCACCGCGAGCGGCTGACGAGACCGGCGAGGACGCCGACGACGAGGCTGAGCACGATCGACGACACGGCCTCGGCCGTCGTCAGCGGGCCTCTCGGGGTCCACCAACCGGCCAGGCCACCCCAGGTGGCACCGAACGCCGCCGCGGCAGCGAGCGCCGCAGCAGTGCGACCCCACAGCGGCTCGAGCCAGCCGGCCATCCGGATACGGACATCCTCCATCGTCGTCCGCCGGGTCGGCGGGGCGGGCGCTCCGGCAGCGGGATCGACCGTCGGTTCGGAGTCGATGGTCGTCGTCATCGGTGGACCTCCTCGTGGTTCGGGCTCGTGGTTCGGGCTCGTGGTTCTGGCTCGTGGTTCTGGTTCCACTCTTCGCCTCGGCGCCGGCGACGTCGTCCCCCCACGGGTCCGACGTGCATCATCACGGCGGAGGACGGCCGTCTCGCCGGGCGGAGGACGACGCCTCGCCGAGTCGGCGGTACCGTGCCCTCGTGACCCTCGACTGGCTGCGGCCCGATCGGCGGCAATCCCGCCACCCCGGCTGGCTCGCAGGTGACGTCGCGCTGGCGGCGGTGTTCGTCTGGATCACGGTCGAGTCGTTGACCAGCAACGCCTACGTCGACGAGTTCGGCACCGTCGAGGGCCTCGGGTGGTGGCTGGCGGTCAGCCCCACCCTGCTGCTGCCGTTGCGGCGGTTCGCTCCGGTCACCGTCCTGGCCGTGGCGACCGGGCTGTACATGCTGGCGAGCGCGTCCCAGGGCGACACGAACGCCCTGCTCGCCGTGCCGTTCTTCACCTACTCCGTGGGCATCACCCGTCCGGCCGAGGCTTCGGGAGCCATCGTCGCCCTGGCCGCCGTCCTGCTGTCGACGGTCGTCCTCTACGGGCCGGGCGATCCGGAGTGGCTGGCGCTCCCGGTGACGACCATGCTCGTGGGCTCGGGCTGGCTGGTCGCGCTCAGCATCCGCCACAACCAGATGCGCGCCAACCGCCTCGCGTCGGAGGCGCTCGCCCTTCGCCACGAACAGGAGCGCGTCGCGGAACGAGCGGTGGCCGACGAACGGGTGCGCATCGCCCGCGAGCTCCACGACGCCGTCGGACACGCCGTCAACGTCATGGTGCTGCACGCCGGCGCCGCCCGGCTCGCAACCGACGACCCTCGAACGGTTGCGTCGTTGCGCGAGATCGAGCACACCGGTCGCGCCGCCCCTGACCGACCTGGACCACATGCTCGGCCTGCTCCACGCCGAGGTCGACGCGCCACTCGCTCCGATCCACGGATCAGGCGACATCGGCCGTCTCGTCGAGGAGATGAACGCTGCCGGCGCTGATGTCCACCTCGATCAACGATGCGAGCTCCCGATCGAACGTCGGGTCGGCATCGCCGCCTACCGGATCGTCCAGGAGGCCCTCACGAACGCGCTCAAGCACGCCGGACCGGCGCGCGTCGACGTGACGTTGTCGTGCGACGAACGCCAACTCGACGTGCTCGTCGTCGACGACGGCGTCGGCAGGACCGCCGCCGAGGCGAGCGGCGGCGGTCGGGGCATCGTCGGCATGCGCGAGCGCGCCAGCGTGCTCGGCGGACGGCTCGACGCCGGGCCCGGTGAGCACGGAGGCTTCCGGGTGCGGGCACTGCTCCCCCTCGACCAGCGACAGCTGCCGGCGCCGAGGCACGGCGGCCAGGAGTCGACCACGGTGCCGCGATGACCATCCGCATCCTCATCGCCGACGACGACCAACTGGTGCGCACGGGTCTGCGCATGATGATCGAGACCCAGGCCGACCTCCAGGTGGTCGGCGAGGCCGACGACGGACGCCAGGCGGTGCGGCTCGCCCGGGAACTGCGCCCCGACGTCGTCTTGATGGACATCCGCATGCCCGAGATGGACGGCATCGAGGCGACCCGTGCGATCGTGGCGACGACTCCCGACGACGACACCCTGGAACGCCCGCGGGTGCTCATCCTGACGACGTTCGAACTCGACGAGTACGTGTACGAAGCCGTCCGTGCCGGGGCGAGCGGGTTCCTGCTCAAGCGGACCCCACCGGAGGACCTGCTGGACGGATTGCGGCTCACCGCTGCGGGTGACGCACTGCTCGCGCCGTCGGTCACGAAGAAGCTGATGGGTGAGTTCGCCCGCACCACGACCGGCCGCACCGACGCCGATGCCGCCCGCGATCGTCGCCTGGCACGGCTGACCGATCGCGAGCGCGAAGTCCTCGTGCTGATGGCCCGGGGGCGGTCGAACCGGGAGATCGCCGGAGAGTTGTACGTCGCCGAGAGCACGGTGAAGACCCACGTGCAGCGCGTCCTGATGAAACTCGACCTGCGCGACCGCGTGCACGCCGTGGTGTTCGCGTACGAATCGGGGGTGCTGCATCCGGGTGAGTCCGCCGACGGCTGAGCCGACCGCTACGGTTCCCGCGTGTTCGAACTGACTCCCGAGGCGCTCGTCGGCTACCTGGCCTCGGCGCTGATCGTGCTGTCGCTGACGATGACGTCGGTCGTGCGGTTGCGGATCATCTCGCTGGCCGGTTCGGTCACCTTCGTCGTCTACGGAGTCCTGATCGAGTCGGCACCGATCGTGATCACCAACGCCTTGATCGCGGTGATCAACGTGTGGTTCCTGCGCAAGGAGTTCTCACCCGGCAGCGGCCGCGGCGTCGGCCTCGGCGCCTCACGCATCCGCCCCGACTCGCCGTTCCTGCGCGACTTCGTCGACTTCCACCTGGTCGACATCCACCGGTTCCAACCCGACTTCGTGCTGGCGAACGGCGACGACGTCGAGTCGTGGCTGTTGACTCGTGACGGGCTCCCCGCCGGCCTCCTGATCGGGCGCCGCCACGGCGACAGCCTGACGATCGACCTCGACTACGTGCTCGGGCCGTACCGCGACTCGCGCCTCGGCCGCTGGCTGTTCGGGCCCGGCGCCGAGGTGCTGCGGCGCGACGGGATCGCCGTCGTGCGCAGCCACGGCTCGAGCGACACCCATCGCAAGTACCTCGAGCGCGTCGGCTTCTCACCGACCACCGACGACGACGTCTACGCCCTCACCCTGTAGCTCCCCCACCCCCACCGACGTTTGCGGCGCGGATTGGTTGACCCGGCCCAACCGGAACACACCACAAACGGCACCGACGTTTGCGGCGCGGAGTGGTGGACCCGGCCCAACCGGAACACACCACAAACGGCACCGACGTTTGCGGCGCGGATTGGTTGACCCGCCCCAACCGGAGTGCGCCGCAAACGGGGTGGGGGAATCAGGCGATGACGGGGACCGACTCCATGGCGTCGGCAATGGCGCTGTCGGGGAGTTCGAAGTCGACCATCTCGCCCGACAGGTACTTCTCGTAGCTCGCCAGGTCGAGGTGGCCGTGGCCGCACAGCGCCGTGAGGATCACCTTCTCCTCGCCCGACTCCTTGCACGCCAGCGCCTCGCGGATCGCGGCCGCGATCGCATGCGTCGGCTCCGGCGCCGGCACGATGCCCTCGGTGCGGGCGAAGGTGATCGCCCCCTCGAAGCACTCGCGCTGCGGAATCGAGATCGCCTCGACGAGGCCCTCCTCGTACACGTGCGACACCAGTGGGCTCATCCCGTGATAGCGCAGGCCGCCGGCGTGGATCGGCTCGGGGATGAACGTGTGACCCAGCGTGTGCATCTTCATCAGCGGCGTCATGCCAGCGGTGTCGCCGAAGTCGTAGCGGTACTCGCCCCTGGTGAGCGTCGGACACGCCGCCGGCTCGACGCAGCGGATCGTCGGATTCATCTTCCCGGCGAGCTTCTCACGCAGGAACGGGAACGACAGCCCACCGAAGTTCGAGCCGCCACCGGTGCAGCCGACGAGCACGTCGGGCACCTCGTCGACCTTGGCCAACTGCAACAGTGCCTCTTCGCCGATGATCGTCTGGTGCATCAGCACGTGG
>JAWLFC010000096.1:0-12023 GCA_041685755.1 Ilumatobacteraceae bacterium | reverse complement strand
CGGCTGCCACCCGGCATCACCCCGTCGACGGCGAACTCGATGGCCCCCGGCAGGAACGGGACGTTCGCGAACTCGATCGTCACCGACACACCGGACTCGAGGGCCATCCGGCCGAGGTGGCCGGCGAGGCCGAACCCGGTGACGTCGGTGCAGCCGGTGGCGCCGGCGGCGACCGCCACGCGCGCCGCGACGTCGTTGAGCCGCACCATCGACGCGACGGCGGCAGCGGCCTGCTCGACGCTGGCCCGTCCGGCCTTGATCGCCGTGGTCAGCACGCCGACGCCGAGCGGTTTGCTGAGCACGATGTCCTGACCGGCGCGGAGGCCGGCGTTGGTGAGGATCCGGTCGGGGTGCACCTCGCCGGTCACCGCCATGCCGTACTTGGGTTCCGGGTCGTCGATCGTGTGCCCGCCGGCGATGACGAAGCCGGCCTCGGTGGCGATGTCCTGCCCGCCGGCGAGGACCTCGCCGAGCAGTTCGGTGGGGAGCACGTCGGTGTTCCACCCGACGAGGTTGAGCGCGAAGAGCGGGCGGCCACCCATGGCATAGACGTCGGACACGCTGTTGGCGGCCGCGACGCGTCCCCAGGTGCGCGCGTCGTCGACCACCGGCGTGATGAAGTCGGCGGTCGAGATGAGCGCCCGCTCGGCGTCGAGCCGCCAGACGGCAGCGTCGTCGCCGCCGTCGGGGCCGACGAGCAGTTCGCTCGGATGGTCGGAGTGCAGGTGGCGCACGACGTGCGCCAGCTCGCCGGGGGCGAGCTTGCAGCCTCAACCGGCGCCGTGGCTGAACTGGGTCAGGCGGATCTGTTCGCGATCGTCCTGTGGGCGCTCGGGCATCGTCACCTCCTCTCGGTGGGCGAGGTGGGACGCGGGCTGACGTCGAGATCGACCATCAACTCGTTGGCGATGTCCTCCAGCGCGTTGCGCAGGTCGTCGAGGTCGAGGCCGGCGGGCAACCGCAGAGATGCGGTCGCCTCGAACAGCTCCTCGGCCGACATCGGAGCCGACGACGTCGACGTCTCGAGCTCCTCGATGCTCACGTCGCGAGCGGCGAGCGCACTGGCGACCTCGCGGATGATGCCGGGTCGGTCCTGGCCGATCAGGTGCAGGGCCAAGAGCGACGAGTCGTCGGGCGCCCGGTCGGCGGCGGCGATGGCGATGCGAACGTCGAGCAATCCCTGGCCCTGCAGTGTCTCGAGCGCGGCGCCGAGCGCATCGACGCGCTCGTCGGGGAGCGTGACGACGACGATGCCGGCGAACTTGCCGGCGAGACGGGCCATGTGGCTGCGGTCCCAGTTGCCGCCGTGATCGGCGATCGGTCCGGCGAGGGCGTCGACGAGACCGGCGCGGTCGTCGCCGATGACGCTGAGCACGAGGGTCGCCATGGCGATCAGTCTCGCACGCCGATGCGGATGCCGTTGCGGATCGAGTCCGGGCCCGTCACCGATCCACCGGGCGGCCCAGGAAGTCGTCGCTGATGCTGATGCGCACTCGCTGGCCGTCGAAGTCGCCGCCGGCCCGCGCGAACTCGGCGCGTTTGTCGGCGTAGTAGCGCTCGCGATGGTCGCCGTCGCGACCGGCGTTGTAGGTGAGGTAGGCGGCGCGGCGCGGCCGGTCGGTCGAGTTCGTCTCGCTGAAGTGCGGGGTGTAGGAGTCGAAGAACAGCAGGTCGCCCGGCTCCAGTGGTGCGGCCTGCCACTCCAGGGTCGCTGCCACGGTCTCGTCGATGCGGCCCCGCTCGTCGGTCGGCAGCCGACCCCGGGCGTGGCCCGGCGCCACCCACAGGCAGCCACTGCGTTCCGTTGCCGGGTCGAGCGGCACCATGCACGAGATGTGGTGGTCGGCGAAGCGGTAGGCCGCAGCGTCCTGGTGGGGGGCGAAGCCGCCGCCACCGGGATGCTTGTAGTTGATCTTCTCCTTGAACAGCACCGGCGCCTCGCCGAAGAGCGCCGTGAGGGTCGCCGCCACCACGCCGCCACGGATCAGCTGCGCCAGGGTCTCGTCGTGGTCGACGAAGTCCTCGCTGCGGGCGATCGCCGGGCCGGCGTCGGTCTGCTCGAAGTGGTGCATGCCCGGGCCGTCGGTCGACGCCCAGCCGGCGACACGATCGACGGCTCGATCGAGCTCGGCGAGCTCGGCGGGCGAGATGGCGTTTCGGATGATCAGCCATCCGTCACGGTCGAAGGCGTCCACGTCCACCACGGTCGACAACGCTACGCCAGAACGTCCCGGCCGCGCTTTTGCGATCGTCGTCGCCCGCCCTAGGTTGGCGACCGTGACCGTGACTCCCTCCCTCCTGCTCGAACCGACCTTCTGGACCCAGCCGCTCGCCGACCGGATGGCACGGTTCGCCGAACTCCGTGAGCTCGGCGCGGTGCTCCCCGTCGACGTGCACAACCCGATGACGGAGAGCACCGAGGTGTTCCACGCGCTGACCCGCTACGACGAGATCGTCGAGGTCAGCAAGCGGCCCGAGGAGTTCTGCTCGGGCAAGGGCGCGGTGTCGATCTTCGACATGCCGATGGAGATGCTCGAGTTCTTCGGCAGCTTCATCAACATGGACAATCCCCGCCACGCGAAGCAGCGCCGGATCGTCGCCCACAGCTTCACGCCGACCCAGCTGCAGGGGGTGCTCGACTCGGTCGAGACGATCTGCACCGAGGTGATCGACGGGTTCTGCGAGCGTGGTGAGGTCGACCTCGTCGAGGTGCTCTCGCAGCCGTTCCCGTTGCTGGTCATCTGCGACATGATGGGCATTCCCCGCAGCCAGTTCCAGACCGTGCTCGATGCCACCAACGTGATCCTCAGCGGTGGCGACCCGGAGTTCATCGGCGAGGGCGATCCGATGGCGGCGTATCTGACCGCCGGCATCTCGCTCAGCGAGCTGATGGGTGAGCTGATCGAGGAGCGCCGAAAGAACCCGACCGACGACCTCACCTCCAAGCTGGTCCACAACGATCTGCCCGAGGACGAGCTGACCCCGGCGGAGATCACGTCGTTCTTCGTCCTGCTCGCCGTCGCCGGCAACGACACGACCCGCACGGCGATCAGCCACGGCGTCAACCTGCTGTCGATGAACCCCGACCAGCGGGCGATCTGGCAGGCCGACGTCGAGGGCGTGACCACCAGCGCCGTCGAGGAGATCGTGCGGGCCGCCTCGCCCGTGACGTTCATGCGCCGGACCGCGACCCGTGACGTGACGCTGGCCGGTCAGGACTTCCACGAGGGCGACAAGTTCGTGATGTTCTACGGCGCCGCCAACCGCGATCCCCGCGTGTTCGACGAACCCGAGGTGTTCGACGTGCGCCGGCAACCGAACCCGCACGTCGGTTTCGGTGGGCCCGGCCCGCACTTCTGCCTCGGCGCCAACCTCGCCCGTCGAGAGGTGGCCATCGTGTTCCGCGAGTTGTTCCGGCGCCTCCCCGACCTCGAGGTCACCGGCGAGGTCGTCCCGCTCGACGCTGCCGGGATCCCGCTGGTCACCGGCATCAAGCACCTGCCGGTCACCTTCACGCCGACGGCGCCGTCGACGAGCTGATCAGCCTCCGAGCTGTTCCAGCATCGCCCTCATCTGGGCGTGGACGGCAGTGATCGCCTGCAGGGGTCGCATCATCACCTTGAACTCGACGATCTTGGCGTCGTCGTCGCAGGTGATGATGTCGACGCCGTTGGCGAACTTGGCGTCGACGGTGGTCTCGAACTCGAGCATGGCGTGGTGGCCCTGCAGGATCTCCTTGACGTAGCGGAAGCCGCCGCCCGAGCTCGGGGTGTCCAGCGCATCGGTCACCGTCCCGGCGTCGCCGCACGCGCCGACTGTCGCGATCGCCGACGCAGGCGATCTCAGTCGCCGGCGGTGCCGGCGGTCTGCTCCTCGGCGATCTGACGGCGGACGTCGTCCATGTCGACGGCGCGGAGCTGCTCGATCAGGTCCTCGAAGGCGTGCGCCGGCAGGGCACCCGGCTGGGCGAAGAGCACGACGTTGTCGCGGATCGCCATCAGCGTCGGGATCGACCGGATGTTGAAGTGCCCGGCGAGTTCCTGCTGGGTGTCGGCGTCGACCTTGCCGAACACGATGTCGTCGTGCTTCTGCGACGCGGCCTCGAAGACCGGGCCGAACTGCTTGCAGGGACCGCACCACTCCGCCCAGAAGTCGACGAAGACGAAATCGTTGTCGTTGATCGTCTGTTCGAAGTTGTCGAGTGTCAGTTCGATGGTGCTCATGATCCCTCCGGGGAACTCGTTGATACTTGTGGGGGTATGTCGAGTGCAACCGATGCCGGCCGAGCCGTATTCCGGCATGCCGGTGTGGCACCATGCCGTGCGTACGCGGACAGACAGGAGACGACGTGCGAGCGGCAGTCCTCAACAGCATTCCCGGGCGACTCGACATCGAAGAGGTCGAGATCGGCGAACCCGGCCCCCGAGAGGTCCTGATCCGCACCGCCGCGGCCGGTCTCTGCCACAGCGACCTGCACTTCATGGAGGGGAAGTACCCCTACCCGTGCCCGGCGGTGTTGGGCCACGAGTCGGCCGGCGTCGTCGAGGCCGTCGGGTCGATGGTGCACTACGTGCAGCCCGGCGACCACGTGATCACCTGCCTGTCGGCCTTCTGCGGCCACTGCTCGCAGTGCACCGACGGACACCTGTCGCTGTGCGAGAACAAGGGCACCGAGCTGGTCCGTCAGCCGGGTGAGCCGCCCCGGCTCCGTCGCGGTGACGGCGAGGTCGTCAACCAGTACCTGCACCTGTCGTCGTTCGCCGAGCAGATGCTCGTGCACGAACAGGCACTGGTGAAGATCGACCCCGAGATGTCCCTCGACACGGCGGCGCTGATCGGCTGCGGTGTCACGACCGGGCTCGGCGCAGTGTTCCGGACCGCGAAGGTCTCGCCGGGCGAGAGGTTTGCGGTCATCGGCTGGGGCGGTATCGGTCTGTCGGCGATCCAGGGCGCCCGGATCGCCGGTGCCAACAGGATCATCGCCGTCGACATGAACGACGCCAAGCTCGAACTCGCCCAGCAACTCGGCGCGACCCACACGGTGAACGCGTCGGTGGACGATCCGGTGGTTGCCGTCGAGGAACTCACGGGCGGTGGCGTACACCACGCGTTCGAGGCCGTCGGGATGAAGGTGACCGCGGAACAGTCGTACCAGATGCTGCGCAACGGCGGCCAGGCGACGGTGATCGGGATGATTCCGGTCGGCGTGAAGATCGAACTCAACGGCGTCGACCTGCTGTACGAGAAGACGATGACCGGCTCGAACATGGGCTCGAACCAGTTCCGCACCGACATGCCGCGCTACATCGACATGTATCTCGACGGTCGACTGCACCTCGACGAGATGGTCTCGAAGCGCATCTCCCTCGACGAGGTGAACGACGGGTTCGAGGAGATGAAGACCGGCACCGTCGCCCGCAGCGTCATCGTCTTCGACTGACCCGAATCCAACCCCTCCTGCCACATCGGGGTCAGACCCCGACGCGCTGCGGCCCGTCCGGACCCGACCCCGACGGGCAGGAGTGTCAGCCGATGGTGGCGTCGGCGAGGATCTGGAGTTCGACGGGGAGGCGATCGGCGAGAGCGTCGAGGTCGGTGATCAGGTAGCGGTCGGACACGAGGCTGATGCACAGCCGATCGCCGACCGAGATCGCCCCGATGTGCAGGCCCATGCCGTCGACGACGCCCAGCACGGGATAGACCGCATCGATCTCGGCGCCGAGGGCGTACTGGGGCTCCTTCGAACCCGGCACCGAGGTGATCGTCGTGTTGAACGGCGGCATCAGGCGCTCGGCCAGCGGGCTGCGCTCGAGGAGTCGGGACGCCACGATTCCGAGCAGGGGCGTGCCACCGCCGATGCCACGGATCTCCGCCGCGGTCATCGCGCCGTGGCGATTGACGGCCTCGGCGATCTGTTCGTGGACCGTGTCGAGTCGGTCTTCCGGCCGGTGCACGTGGGTCTCGAGGCTGACGACCGCGCCGGCGATCCCCTCGATCGCCTCGGGGTCGGTGACCGAGAGCGGCACCAGTGCCTTGAGGCTGTCGCGTGGCAGTTCGTCGTGCTCGAGCAACCACCACCGCAGCGCCCCGCCGCACACCGTGGTCAGCACGTCGACCGTGCTCACGCCGAGCTGCGAGCGGATGGCGGCGATGTGGGACAGGTCGAGGTCGACGCCGGCCCAGCGCCGGTGAGGCCCGATCCGCGTGTTGAACGACGTGCGCGGCGTGATGCCGGACTGCTCGGAGATCACGATCGAACGCTGCGCCCGCTGGTTCATCAGCGCCAAGGCCGGGTTGAGCACGCTGCGCAGGCCGGGCACGCTGTTGAGCGTCCGCGGCACGGTCTGGATCGTGCGCAACGGGTTGACCATCGCGTTGCGCCAGGCCCGGGTGCCGATGTCGTGCAGCGATGGCCCCGGGTTCGGGACCCAGTTGTTCAAGACGTCGGTCGGCTCGGCGAGGAGTTCGGGCGAGCTGCCGATCAGGCCGGCGCACAGCGAGTTGCCGGTCGAGTCCGCCAGCGCGGCGAGGTGCATCTTGAAGAGCAGCGCGGCGCGGCCGTCGGACAGGCCGGTGATCAGGTAGAGCTCCCACAACGGCCGGTTGCGGTCGAGTGGACGGCTGTGGATGCGCGCCACGAGGTCGGCGAGCGAGTTCGGGTCGTCCGGGTCCGGCACTGCGATGTACCGCAGGTGGTAGTCGAGGTCGAAGCCGGGATGGTCGCGCCACCACGGTCGATCGAGGCCGAAGGGGACCTCGACGAGTGACTGGCGCAGCATGGGGTGTTCGTCGAGGCGGGCGTTGACCTCGCGTCGCAACAGCGCCGCGTCGATGCGGTGGGGCGCCGACGACGCATCGATGATCGTCAGGGTCGAGGTGTGTCCGAGCGCGGTCGGGGTCTCGACGGAGAGCAGCCGGGAGTGGCTGCGTTCGAGCTGGGTGGTCGGCATTCAGGCCCCCGCCACCGCGACGGTGTCGTCGATGTTGGGATAGCACCACGACAGCAGGGCCGGCGGCTCGAAGGGGGACCATTCGCCGTCGGCCTGGGCGAGACGGTCGGCGACGGCCCAGACGACCGCCGGGTTGTGGCCGAGGCCGATGTGGGCGCCCCGGACCTCGATGTTCTCCGAGGTCGGACCGACGGGCTGGACGCACGAGGCGGGCGCCACGACGCCGTCGCCACGCGAGAAGATCACCGTGGACGGGACGGGCACCTCGGTGAGGTCGTGACCTCGCCGGTCACGCTGCAGGCCGGCGAGCTGGGACAGACGTCGCACGGCGTCGCTGACGTTCGCGTCCGGGTCGACGATGTGGATCGGGCTGCCGAGCGAGACGACCTGGCGGACCCGGTCGGGATGGTGGAGTGCGAGGAGTCGGGCCATGATGCCGCCCAGGCTCCAGCCGACGATGTCGATCGGTCCGCCGTTCTGCCGTACGAGCTTGTCGAGCAGTCGCAGCAGTTGGCGGACGGTCTCGTCGTCGGGACCGACGTTGAGTCCGAGACCCCACGGCGACGGCCGATGGCCCAACGCCCGAAGCGCGGTGCGCAGCGGGGCGGTCGAGACGTCGCCGGCGGTGAAGCCCGGCAGCACCAACACCCGCCGGCCGTGGCCACGGGGCGCAGTCGCCAACCAGGGTGTCGACAGCAGGAACGCGCCGAACTCGGGGATCGCCGAGAACTCGTAGAAGGGGGGCGCTGGGCGATCCACGACCACAGTCTTGCCCCCGGGGGGTGCCGAGCAGAAGCCAAAGCGTCGCGGGCGCCGCCATCGATGGCGCGAACGCGTGCGCCGACGTGCTCTGATGTCGGCCATGGCGGCGGAGTCGGCGACGACGACCAGTGGTGTGTGGCGGCCGCACAGCCACCGACCGTCGCTGCGTCAGGTGCTCGGGAGGACGGTGGCGACGACGCTGGTGCTCGCCGTCGCGCTCGGCGTCACGTCGTGGCTCCTCGACGGCTTCGACATCGCCGAGCCGCGCAACGCCGCGTTCGCCGGACTCGTCGTCGGCCTGATCGATGCACTGGTCTGGCCGGCCCTCGCCGTCGTACTCGTGCCGCTGTCGGTGTACACGCTGGGGTTGGCGAGCCTCGCGGTGAACGCGTTGCTGATCTACGTGGTGCTGGACGAGCTGCCGGGCGTGCGGCTCGACGGTGCGTGGTCGGCGTTCGCGGTCACCGTGGTGATGACGCTCGTCGCCACGGCGGTGAGCAGCGCCCTGGCCCTCGACGACGACAGCTGGTTCGACCAGCGCATGGCGCGTCGGGCCAGCCGCCGTCGAGCGACCACGGTGACCGATGTCCCGGGCGTCGTGTTCGTCCAGATCGACGGCCTGGGCGAACCGGTGCTGCGCGTTGCGTTGGCGTCGGGTGACGTCCCGACGTTGCGGCGCTGGGTCGACGACGGGGCCCATCGCGTCGCGCGATGGCAGACCGAATGGTCGTCGCAGACCGGGGTGAGCCAGTGCGGGATCCTGCACGGCTCGACGGTGGACATGCCTGCGTTCCGGTGGTTGGACAAGGCGACGGGCGAACTGACGGTGTCGAACCACCCCCGCTCGGCGCTGGCGATCGAACGGAGCCACAGCGACGGCAACGGCCTGCTCGCCCACAACGGATCGAGCTACTGCAACCTCTTCACCGGGGACGCCGAGCGGGCCGTGTTGACGATGAGCGTCGCCGGCCGCCGCAAGGAGGGTCGTTTCGGGGCGGGGTACCGTCAGTACTTCTCGCGGCCGTCGAACGCCGTGCGCACGCTCAACTCGACCGTCGCCGAACTGGTCCGGGAGCGCCGTGCCGCGCGCGACCAGGTGCGCCGTGACGTGCAGCCGAGGGTGAGCCGGAACTGGCGCTATGCGTTCCTGCGGGCATTCACCACGATCATCAGCCGTGACGTGTGCGTCAACGGCGTGCTCAACGACATGGCGGAGGGCCGAGACGCGATCTACGTCGACTTCCTCGGCTTCGACGAGGTGTCACACCATTCGGGCCCGATGCGGACCGACGCACTGGGGGTGCTGCGCGACATCGATCGCCAGATCGCCCGGTTCGAGCGAGCCACGGACTGGGCGCCGCGGCCGTACCGGATCGTCGTGCTGTCCGACCACGGCCAGACCCAGGGCGCGGCGTTCGCCGACCGCTACGGCGAATCGCTCGTCGAACTGGTCGGTCGGTTGTGCGGCTCGGTCGTCGACGCCGACCGAGACTCGGCCGAGGGTCGCACCGAGTCGTCGGCGTGGCTGCGCAGTGCCCGCCACGACGAGCGCGAGCTGGAGGTGTCCGACTCCGCGCCGACGGTGCTGGCGTCGGGGAACCTCGGCCTCGTCTATCTCCCGGTCGGCGACCGGCGCCTCACGCGCGAGGAGATCGACGAGCACGCGCCGGGTCTCGTCCCCGGTCTCGTCGCTCATCCGGGGATCGGATTCGTGATGGTGCAGACGACGGATCTCGGCCCGGTGGTGATCGGTGCCTCCGGGAGGCGGGTGCTCGACACCGGCGAGGTCGAGGGCGACGATCCGCTGGCGCCGTTCGGTCCGGAGGCGGTGGCGATGGTGGCGAGGGTTGCGCACTACGCAACGGCAGGCGACGTGATGGTCAACAGCATGTACGACGTCGAGCGTGACGAAGTGGCAGCGTTCGAGCACCAGGTCGGTTCGCACGGTGGGCTCGGTGGCGCTCAGAGTCGCCCGTTCGTGCTCTTCCCGTCGGACCTGAGCGAACCACCGCGGCCGATCGAGGGGCCCGCCGCGCTGCACCGGGTGCTCAAGGGTTGGCTGCGCGAGCTCGGCCAACCCGTGGAAGTCAGCGCTCGAACATCGAGCTGAGCCACCGTGAGGCGGGCGACTACTGGTACAGGCAGATCGCCCGCAGTTCGATGCTCGACCGGGCCGGTCGGCCGACCTCGACCTCGGGATCACGGAACGCCGAGTGCGGCGTGAACCAGGTCGTGTCGCGCTGGACGAGTTCGGTGTCGTAGGTGCGGAACGCGACGGTCTCGTCGAGGCCCAGCTCCGGGAAGGCGAACCACCGGTACTGCTGGAGATCGGTCGGAGCGAGCACCGCCAGCGCCTCGAAGTCGACCCCCGAGCCGGCGTAGTCCGACACCGGGATGGGTCGGCCGTCGGCCGGCGACACGGTGCGGGCGTCGCAGAACGCGAGCGGGAAGTCCATCTTCGGCGGCCCGAGGTTGCGCCAGAACTGCAGGATCACGAGCCGGGAGGCGCGGGCGACGTCGTCGGCCGTGATCCCGTTGCGTTCGAGCGCTCGGGCCGCTCCCTCGCGTTCGGGCGCGCCGAACGAGTGACGCACGAGCCGGTCGTAGCCGGCGGCGAAATCCGAGTGAACGAACGAGATCGGCGCCAGGTCCTGGTGGCGTTGCGCGTGTTCCGGGCCCCGCTTGATGTGGGTCGACACCAGCGCCACGTCGCAGCCGGTCATCTCCCGGGCCAGCTCCTCCATCTCGCGGTGGTGCACCGCCGCGACCTCGTCGTCGTTCTCCCACGTCGCCACGGCGGAGGCGTGTGGCACGAGCTCGAAGCCGCACGTCTCCCAGCCCGGGAGGTCGGCCGTGCGCCCGTCGACGACGTCGACGACGACCGCTTCGCCCGTCAGCTCACCATCGCGGGCGGCGTAGTTCAACGTCGCCCGGCAGAACACGTTCGCGGGTACCTGGACCGAGTCGACCATGCAGCCACGCTAGGAGGGTCGCCGGC
Organism: Ilumatobacteraceae bacterium; assembly: GCA_041685755.1. Taxonomy (GTDB): domain Bacteria; phylum Actinomycetota; class Acidimicrobiia; order Acidimicrobiales; family Ilumatobacteraceae; genus Sva-07. Next base: position 1,313 of record JAWLFC010000096.1, on the reverse strand, counting down.
ATCGGGCCGACACGGAGCAGCCGCGCTCGGGTGCCGCTCGGCGGGAATGCCCGCCTCGGCGGCCGGTCTCCGGGCTGTGGTCGAGGTCAGTTCTCGAACATCGACGGGGGGAACCCACCTCGACTCATCGGGCTCCACCGCGTCGGGGTGATCAGGATCATGCACTTGCCCTGGTCGAGCATCGCCTGTCGGTATTCGTCCCAGTCCGGGTGCTCGCCGGAGATGCTGCGGTAGTACTCCACGAAGGCGTCGAGTGCCTCCGGCAGATCGACGACTCGACCTTCGCCGTCGATCTGCACCCAGGCGTCGTCGAACCGGTCGCCGAGGACCGCCACCGAGACCGCCGCGTCGCGGCGGATGTTCCTGGCCTTGACCCGTTCCGGATAGGTGGAGATCGCCAACTCGCCGCTCGGGAGCACGCCCCCGGTGACCAGACTCATCTGGGGACGGCCGTCGCGTCGCGTCGTGGCCAGCACCCACTGGTGGTGGTCGGCGAGGTGGGCCGACAGCTCGTCTCGATCGATCGGCGTGTCATCGGCCATGTAGGCGGCGCGAGGGTCGGTACGTGGAATCCTCTTCACGGGTGGTCCTCCCGGTCGGCGTGTTCGCGAGCGTAGGCGGCGACCGCGGGAGCGGTCATACTCGTTGCATGGCAGACGAGAGCGAGATCGAGCAGGGCCATGTGTTCCGGCACCACGACGATGTCGAGGAGCCGTCGCCCGAGGAGGTCGAGGCGCTCGATCTCGACGACGACGGCAAGGTGTCGCTGGTCGAGATGGGTCGGGCCCGAATCGGCATCGTCGACGCCAAGATGGAGGAGCTCGCCGAGCACGGCGGGATCACCGGCAGACTCGCCGGGGCCGCCCACCGGGTGCTCGATGCCATCGACAACGACGACCCGCCTCCCGCCTGACTCGACACCCACGACCTCTCGCACCTCGAATCGCACACCGGTGCGGTCACGTTTCGACGTCGGCCACCGAGGCCGACACCCCGTCGACGACCGAGCCGACGACCGGCGAGATCGTCCTGGGTTTCGCCGGCTCGTGGTCGCCCGAGGACCTCGACGGCCTCGAGGTGAACGAGACGAATGCGATTCCCGTGATCGACGCGTCGCTCGCCGACGAGCGCGTGACCCCCGACCACTGGGTGTGGGACTGGTGGCCGGTTCGTGACCGCGACGGCGAGGTCGCGGTCGCCGACTTCGACGGGGTGAGCATCGCCATCGCCCTGTCGGCGCCGGACGACGTCCTGCCCGGCAAGCGCCACGACATCGCCACCCACCGCTACCTGCTCAGCGACGACGGCGGGCG
>JAWLFC010000187.1:0-2933 GCA_041685755.1 Ilumatobacteraceae bacterium | reverse complement strand
GGTGAACCTGCTGCACGACGCAGCCCGTCGCTCGATCGACGTGGGCGCGTTCAACCAGGCGGCCCGCCATGCGACGAGAGCGCTCGACCTGGGTACCGAGGACGACGAGCTGAGCCGAGAACTGCTGCTGTTGCGGGCACAGGCGATGGTCGAGCGTCGCCTCGTCGACGCCGCGGTCGCCGATGCCGGAGACGCGTTGGAGGCGGCCGTCGCGGCGGGAGATCTGCGTCACGAAGCGTTGGCGCGACGGCTGCTCGGCATCCTCCATCAGCGCAACGGCGATCTCCCTGCGGCCCGTGCCGAGTTGGGGGCCAGCGTCGAGATCTTCCGTGAGCTCGGCGATGACATCGAACTGGCGGCGTCGTTGCGCGAGCGTGGCCTGGCCGAGGTGTTCGGCGGCTCGTTGCACGACGCCGACTGGCTGCTGGGCGAGGCGCAGGGGCTGTCCGAGCAGCTCGGTGACCGTCGCGGGCGGGCATGGGTCCGTCAGCACCAGGCGTGGGTGGCGTTCCTGTCGGGCGACACCGAACTGGCCGAGCGGCGGTTGCTGACCGCTGCTCAGGAGTTCGACCTGCTGGGTGACGGGGCGGGACAGGGGTGGGCGTCGGGGCTGTTGGCCTACGTCCGGTTCATCCAGGGTCGGTTCGACGAAGCCGAGGCACTGGCGGCCAAGGTCCGGTCCGAGTCGGCGGCTCTCGGTGACCGGTGGGCGCCGGCGATGATGGACTCGCTCGTGGCGTCGATCCGGCTCTGGACCACGCGCTTCGTCGAGGCCGAGGAGCTGTCACGCAAGGCGCTCACCGCGTTCCGTGAGCTCGGCGACCGCTTCGGCACCGTGCAGGCGCTGGGGCCGCGGTTGCGTGCGCTCGTCGCGCTCGGTCGCGCCCACGAAGCCGAGCGCGGGATCGAGGAGCTGCTGGCGCTGGGCGATGCGTTCGGTGACCTGTCGTTCCCGGCGATGGCGGCGGCGGGCGCTGCCGTGCACCAGGGGATCGGTGAGCGGGCAGCAGCGTTGGCCGAGATCGCGGTGGAGCGATCGGCGGCGATGGGGGCCGACGGGTCGGAGTCGAAGACGACGCTGGCGCTGGCGCGCTGCCAGCTCGGGCGTCCCGAGGAGGCGCTGGCGGTGCTCGACGACGGGGTGCGCGAGGGGGCGTACGCGGACGCCGTCGAGGCGTTGGCGGCAGCGATGATCGGCGACGCCGAGCGTGCGCTCGTCGCCGCCGGACGCGTCGCCGAGCGGCCCGCCGTCACCTATCTCGACCGGGTGATCGGCGACGTGGCGGCGGCGGCCGCCGAGGTGTCGAACGGCGACCGGTCGGCAGCCGGTCGGCGTCTCGAGGAGGCAGGCGACGTCGCCCGCCAGGCCGGTGACGTCGTCGCGCGAGCGCTGGTGGCCCGCGTGGCGCAGGCGGTCGTGGCCGGCGGTCCTGCGATCGACCACGATCACCTGGGCGCCGGATGGATCCGGGTGGTCGAAGCGTTGGTCGCGACGATGACGCCGCCGTCGAGCGCGGTCGCGGTCGAATCGGCGTGAGCGGCACCCGTGATGCCGACCACGAGGCAGGGCTGATCGTCGGTCGGTTCGACCCGCCGCACCTGGGCCATTCGTTCATGATCGAGTGGGCGGCGCAGCGATGCGAGCGCCTCGTGGTGTACGTGAACAGCTCGACCCAGCGTGACGCGGTGCCGGGGGAGCTGCGGGCGCGGTGGCTGGCCGAGCTGCATCCCGGCGTCCGGGTGGTCGAGGTGCGCCATCGTCTCGCGACCGATTTCGACGACGAGGACCTGTGGCAGCGCTGGATCGAGCTGTTCGAACGCCACTGGCCTCACGACGAGGGACCGCACGTGGTGTTCTCCTCCGATGCCTACGTCGTCGAGTTGGCGGCGCGGTTCGATGCCGCGCACGTCGTGGTCGACGCCGATCGCTCGACCGTGCCGATCTCGGCGACCGAGATCCGCAACGATCCCGCTGCCCACCTCGAGCATCTCGCCCCTCCTGTGCGGGCCTGGGTCGAGTCCAACTGGCTCTGAGAACCCGAAAAAGTCCGCGGCGTTTGCGCTGAGCGCAATCGCAGCGCGACATTTCGGATTCGGAAGGGTTCGGGTCAGCGGTTGGGTTGCTTGGTGACGCGGAGGTAGGGCTTGACGGGGTTCCAGCCGGCGGGGAACAGCTCCTCGGCCTCGTCGTCGGAGATCGCCGGGACGATGATCACGTCCTCGCCATCGGTCCAGTTCGCCGGCGTCGCCACCTTGTAGTCGGCGGTCAGCTGGAGGCTGTCGATCACGCGCAGGATCTCGTCGAAGTTCCGGCCGGTGGACGCCGGGTAGGTCAACGTCAGTTTGACCTTCTTGTCCGGGCCGATGACGAACACCGAGCGAACGGTGAGCGTGTCGCTGGCGTTCTCGTGGATCATGTCGTAGAGGTCGGCGACCGTGCGATCGGGGTCGCCGATCATCGGGAAGTTCACGGCGGTGCCCTGCGTCTCTTCGATGTCGCCCTCCCACTCGACGTGGCTGTCGACGGGGTCGACCGACAGCCCGATCACCTTGACGTTGCGCTTGTCGAACTCGGGCTTGATCTTGGCGACGTAGCCCAGCTCGGTCGTGCAGACCGGCGTGAAGTCCTTGGGGTGGCTGAACAGCACGCCCCACGAGTCGCCGAGCCACTCGTGGAAGCTGATCTCGCCCTGTGTGGTCGGGGCGGTGAAGTCGGGTGCGGTGTCGCCGAGACGGACGGCCATGGTGGATCTCCTGGATGTGGGAGGGGCGGCTTCGAACCAGACCATACCGGAATACCTGACCAAAGTAGTCGGGAATTGTCTGGAGGTACCATCGGCCCATGAGCATCCCGGTGGCGATCGACGACCTGGTGGAAGCGACGGCAGAGCGGGGATGGGCGTACCTCTTGACGGTGCGTGACGACCTTCGTC
>JAWLFC010000095.1:0-12517 GCA_041685755.1 Ilumatobacteraceae bacterium | reverse complement strand
GGTCGTCGCCTCGTCGTCGATCGACCACGAGGCGCGGGCGGGCCGGGTGACGACGCTGCCGGCGAACTGGTCGTGGAACGTGCGTCGATCGGAGTCGAAGAGCGCCATGACGAAGCCGAACAGCAGCACCGGCGACACCAGGAACCGCAGTGCGTACCGGGTGGCGGCGGCGCCGGAGTCGAGGAGGTGGCCGTTGCGGACGTCGACGACCTTGGTGTTCGCGACCCGGTTGCCGAACGACTGCCCGGTCGAGGCGACCTGGCGGGAGTAGACGACGGTGGCGGCGACGAACCCGGCCGCCAGCGCCACGATGCCGAGCAGGATCGACGGCGTCGAGCCGATGACGACGAGCACGACGCCGACGAGCAGGAACGCGTCGAGCACCAGCCAGTCGACGACCAGCCCGATCGCCCGGCTCCCGAACGAGGCGAACTCGGGGTCGAACCCGATGCCGCCGTCGGACTCGGTGGCGTCGCTCGCCGGCCGGGTCGGACGCGACGCCTCGGTCGGCCTGGTCAGCGCGCTGCCGACCGCCGGCGCCGTCGTGGCCACCGGGTCGTCCTCGTCACTGATCTGCGCGAGCAGCGCCGCCAGCTCGTCGTCGTGCGCGGGGGTCGCCGCCTCGCTCGGCGTCGCCGGCGGTGGGGGCGCGGCGGGGCGCGTCGATGCGGGCGGGAGAGGTGGTGGTGTCGCGCCCGGAGGTGGCGGTGGTGCCGCACCGGCCGGCGGCGGAGGCGGCGGCACGGCCCCCGGGGGTGGCGGGGGTGGCGGTGGCGCGCCCGGGGGTGGTGGGGGAGGCGGAGGAACCGGGCCGGGATCGCTCATCGAGACATCACAGTGGCACGTTGCCGTGCTTGCGACGTGGCAACTCCTCGCGCTTGGTCGCCAGCATCCGCAGGCCGGCGACGAGCTTCTGGCGCGTCTCGGCGGGGTCGATCACGTCGTCGATGTAGCCCCGCTCGGCCGCCGCGTACGGGTTGGCGTACTTCTCGGTGTACTCCGCCACGAGATCGGCCCGCCGGGCGACGGGGTCGGCCGCCTGTTGCAGCTCGCGTCGGTACACGATCTCGACCGCGCCCTGCGGGCCCATGACGGCCAGCTCGGCGGTCGGCCATGCGAAGGCCAGGTCGGCGCCGATCGACTTGGAGTTCATGACGACGTAGGCGCCGCCGTAGGCCTTGCGGGTGATCACCTGGATGCGCGGCACCGTCGACTCGCAGTACGCGTACAGCAGCTTGGCGCCGTGACGGATGATGCCGCCGTACTCCTGGTCGACGCCGGGCAGGAAGCCGGGCACGTCGACGAAGGTGATCAGCGGAATGTTGAACGAGTCGCACGTGCGCACGAAGCGGGCGGCCTTCTCCGACGACTCGATGTCGAGGACACCGGCGAGGATCTTGGGTTGGTTGCCGACGATGCCGACCGGGATCCCGTCGATGCGGGAGAACCCGCAGACGATCGACTTCGCCCAGTGGGGGAAGTACTCGAAGAACTCGCCGTCGTCGACGACGTGGCGGATCACCTCGACCATGTCGTAGGGCAGGTTGGGGCTGTCGGGCAGGATGTCGCGCAGTTCGGGGCACAGCCGGTCGGGGTCGTCGCCGAGATCCTCGACCGGCGGCTCCTCCAGGTTGTTCGACGGCAGGAACGACAACAGGTAGCGCACGTCGTCGAGGCAGGCCTTCTCGTCGTTGGCGACGAAGGTCGCCACACCCGACTTGGTGGCGTGGCTCATGGCGCCGCCGAGCTCCTCGAGGGTGACGTCCTCACCGGTCACGGTCTTGACCACGTCGGGGCCGGTGATGAACATGTGGCTCGACTCGCGGACCATGAAGATGAAGTCGGTCATCGCCGGGCTGTACACCGCCCCGCCGGCGCACGGGCCGAGGATCACCGAGATCTGCGGCACGACGCCCGACGACAACACGTTGCGGTGGAAGATGCCGCCGTAGCTGGCGAGGCTGACCACGCCCTCCTGGATGCGGGCGCCGGCGCCGTCGTTGAGGCCGACGACCGGGGCGCCGACCTTGAGCGCGAGGTCCATCAGCTTGTGGATCTTCTCGGCGAACACCTCCCCGAGGGCGCCACCGAAGACGGTGAAGTCCTGGGAGAACACGAACACCTTGCGACCGTCGACGGTGCCCCAGCCGGTGATGACGCCGTCGGTGTAGGGACGCTCCTCCAGGCCCTGGGCCCGATGCCGGGCGAGCATGTCGAGTTCGTGGAACGTGCCGTCGTCGAGGAAGTACTCGATGCGCTCGCGGGCGAGCATCTTGCCCTTCTCGTGCTGACGCTCGACCGATCGTGGCGATCCGGCGTTGATCGCCTGCTCCCGACGTTGCGCGAGGTCGGCGATTCGGTCCTGCATCGAGTTCGTCACCCTGGCGAAGTTAGTGGCTGTCGGGCCGGGTCGACAGATCGACGAGACTGCATGCCGATGGCCGCCTCGTCGCCGTACCCGCTCGACCCGCCGATGCGTCTGGCGTTGCAGCCTCCGATCGAACCGATGCTCGCCAAACTGGCCCGGACGATGCCCGACGGTGGCGGCTGGTTGTTCGAGCCGAAGTGGGACGGGTTCCGCTGCATCGTGTTCCGCGACGGTGACCGCCTCGAGCTGGTCTCGCGCAAGCTGCGCCCGCTCGGCCGGTACTTCCCCGAGCTGTCGGACCCGCTGCGCCGGGCGCTCCCGGAACGCTGCGTCGTCGACGGTGAGATCGTCGTGGCCGACACCGACGGGCGCGGCCTCGACTTCGACGCGCTCCTGGCGCGCATCCACCCGGCCGAGTCGCGCATCACCCGGCTCTCGGTGGAGACCCCGGCGGCGTTCGTGGCGTTCGACCTCCTCGCCGTCGGCGACGCCTCGTTGCTCGACGAGCCGATGCGGGCCCGCCGCTCGGCCCTCGAGGCCGCGGTGGCGTCGAATGCCGTCGTCCACCTCACCCCGGCGACCACCGACCGGGAACTCGCCATCGACTGGTTCCACCGATTCGAGGGGGCCGGCCTCGATGGCATCGTCGCCAAGCCGCTCGACGGCGTCTACCAGCCGGCCAAGCGGGCGCTCGTCAAGGTGAAGCACCAGCGCACCGCCGACTGTGCGGTCGCCGGCTACCGGGTCCACAAGGACGGCGAGGGTGTCGGGTCGCTGCTGCTCGGGCTGTTCGACGCCGACGGCGAGATGCACTCCGTCGGCGTCGCCGCCTCGTTCTCCGCCGCGCGACGAGCCGAACTGCTCGCCGAGCTGGAGCCACTGACCCACGACGCGCTCGAGGGGCACCCCTGGCGGACGTGGGCGGAACACGACGACGCCGCTGCCGGGTCGGCGACGAGCGGCGGCAGTCGGTGGAACGCCGGCAAGGACCTGTCGTTCGTACCGATCCGGATGGGCCTGGTGGCGGAGGTCTCCTTCGGGCAGCTGGAGGGCCGACGGTTCCGTCACGGCGTCGGCTTCCTGCGCTGGCGTCCCGACCGCACGCCCGAGTCGTGCACCTACGACCAGCTCGACGTCGCCGACCCGGTCTCCTTCACCGACTTCGTGACGTCGGGCGCCTGACTCGGCCGGGCTGGCCCGGGACCCGTGGGGTGACCGTCAGCCGTCCGGGGTGGTGTCGACGGGGACGGTGACGCGCGGTGGAATCGTCAGCGATGTGGTCGGGAGCGATCCGTCGGGGTTGCGGATCGTGAACAGCTGCGGGTCGCTGTTGAACACCCCGTTGGCCGTGACGGCGTTGACCGTGAGGGTCCAGTCACCCGCCACCGAGAACGGGATGCCCGCCTCGGGCGGCACGACGCCGATGCCCGGCCCGGTCAGCGGAACCGGCTGGGTGATCGTGCCGACCGTGTCGTTCGGCGGCGCCGTCAGCACGACCTCGAGGCCCGAGAGGTCGCTCTCGGGTGCGTCGACCTCGACCCACATGCCCGACAGCCCGACCGTGTCGCTCGTGAACCCGATGCTCACGTCGAGGTCGGCCTCGGGCGACTCGACGCGGAGCTCGATGGCGAAGTCGACCGTGTCGGCGGTGGAGATGTTGGGGGGCGCCAGCGACACCAGCCAGGCGCTCAGGGCCAGCACGACCAGCCCGGCGGCGGCCTCGGCCCCGAAGGCCCGGCGGAGGCGGTCGGCGGTCGGGATCGTCAGCTCGTCGGCTCGCGCCAGCTTCGCCGTGACGAACTGACGGGCCGACAATCCGACGAAGACCATGAAGGCGACGGCGATCGTCTTCAGCAGCACGACGCGCCCGTGCGACGACGTGAACAGGCTTCCGCCGTCGATCAGCACCATCTGCACGACGCCGGTCGCCACCGCCAACACGATGGCGACCGTCGACAGGCGACCGAACCCCCGAACGGCGTGCACCAGGTCCTCCTCGCCGGGGCCGGCCAGGACGACCCGGGCGAGCAGCACCACCCCGCCGAGCCACACGGCCATCGCGAGTGCATGGACGATCGACACGGGCACGTAGAGGAACGCGAGATCGGTGTCGGTTCGGCTCAGGCCGATCACGGCGGTCGCTGCTGCCGGGATCAGGAGCGCCGCCAACTGCGTGACGGGGTCGATCACCCGATCCGGTCGGAACGCGACCCATGCCGCGGCGAGGACGAACACGATGCGGGCGACGGCGGCGATGCCGGGCAGACCCGCCTCGAACAGGTCGAGCCAACTCAGCGGGTTGAATCCGCTGCCGAGCCCGCTGTCGGTGACCGCCGCGGTGGCAGCGGCGACGTAGAGGTAGGTGCCGAGGAACGCCACGACCCAGGTCGCCCGGATGAAACGGACGGCCAGGAGGTATTCGACGCCCTCGGGCCACGCCACGGCGATCAGCACGAGCGAGCCGAACAGCACGGCGATGCCGAGGCTGGAGATCAGCCGTCCGAGCCAGAGTGGGCCCTGGCCGGTCTCGACGCTCGACAGCTCGGCGACCTCGTCGCCACCCGAGGTTCCGCCGGCGGTGTTCGGGGTCCCGGCGTCGGTCGTGTCGGGCGCCGTGTCGGTGGTCGGCGTCGTCTCGGCGGGTGCGGTGTCGTTCTCGACGCTGAAGGTGATGTTGCCGGCGCCGTTGGGCTGGTCGTCGGCGTCGCTGACGGCCCAGCTGATCACGCAGTCGCTGGCCGGGATCGGATCGACGAGTGGCGCAGCCAGGGTCAGGCGGTCGTCGCTCACCTCGCGTGGGCCGACGGGATACAGCTCGGCGTCGCACTGCACGGCGATCGTGTTGACCTCCCCCAACGGCTCGGCGAAGGTGATCTCGATCGCCGCCGGTGACGTGGCGATCGACGACCCGTCGGCGGGGTCGGAGCTGACCACCGAGTTCTCGGCGGACGCCGTCCCGGGGAGGATCAGCAACCCGGCGATCAGTGCCAGCGCAGCCAGGGCAACGGTGCGCACGGGCGACCGCCGCCAGGGAACAGATGTGCGCTCGTTCACGATCGGCACGAGGTTAGTGCTCGCACTGCGCCGGACACCGGCCATCACGATCGTCGTCGCGGCCGTGAGGTCGTCACAGGCCGCCTCGGGCGCACGCCTCGACGCCCATCTCACGGGCGAGTTCGTTGCGGCCGCCGACGAGCTGGGCGACGAGTTCGGTCGCCGCCGCGAGGTCGTCGGCCGCGGCGACGCTCCGCCAGGCGTCGGCCTGCTCGCGAGTGTTGCGCACGAACGCTCGGTGGTCGCCGGCGAGGTCGTCGACCGGTACGTCGTCGCCGCTCGGCACGGCCAACCGCTCGGCCTGCGTGGCCTCGTCGTCGAGGATCTGCGCGGCGCTGGTCGCCAGGTCGGCGACGGCGATCTGGTCGGGTGCCGGCGGCAACGCCAGCAGCTCGTCGGTCGTCGTCGTGCAGATCGCGGCCAGGTCGGCGACGTAGTCGTCGTAGGAGAGCGGATCGAGCGCGCCGTCGTCGCACGCCACCGCCGTCGTGACGGCCACGGCGACCGTCAGGAGTGGGGCGAGGCGGTGGCGAGCGCGTCGGTGAGGGGTGGTCATCGTCGACGACTGTACGAACTCCGCCGGGTGCGAGCGGCGCGCCCGGCTGCTGCGCGCCGTTCGTCCGTGGCCCGTCACATCCCATCGCTATCGTGCAGGCGATGGCCATCCAGTCGCTCTACCGCCGCTACCGGCCTCGCCGCTTCAGCGAACTCAGGGGCCAGGACCACGTGGTGCGGGCCCTGCGCACCGCGGTCGCCGAGGGCCGTGAGGGCCAGGCGTACCTGTTCTCGGGGCCGCGCGGCACCGGCAAGACCACCTCGGCGCGCATCCTCGCGAAGGTGCTCAACTGCGCTGCGCCGGTCGACGGCGAACCGTGTTGCGAGTGCGAGTCGTGCCTGTCGGTCGAGCGGGGCACCAGCTACGACGTCCACGAGCTCGACGCCGCCAGCAACAACGGCGTCGAGGCGATGCGCGACCTGATCGAGAAGGCGTCGCTCGGCACGCCGGGACGTCACAAGGTGTACATCCTCGACGAGGTGCACATGCTGACCAAGCCCGCCGAGGCGGCGCTGCTCAAGACGCTCGAGGAGCCGCCGCCGCACGTGGTGTTCGTGTTGGCCACCACCGACCCGCAGAAGATGTCGGCGACGATCATCAGCCGGACCCAGCACCTCCAGTTCCACCTGCTGCCGGCCGACACCCTCGCCGAACACGTCCGCTGGGTCGCCGCCGACGCCGGCCTCGACGTCAGCGACGCCGCCATCGACCAGGTGCTCACCCGCGGTGGTGGCTCGGCCCGCGACACGCTCTCGGCGCTCGAGTTGGTGGCGAGCACCGGCGACGGCGGCATCACCAACCTCCCGCTGGAGGAGTTCGTCGAGGCGATGATCGACCGCGACGCCGGCCGGGCACTCACGATGGTGGCCCACGCGGTCTCGCTCGGAACCGAGTCGCGGACGCTGACCGAGGAGCTGATCGGCCACCTGCGCAACGGGTTCCTGTCGTTGATGGCGCCCGAACTCGTACAACTCCCCTCGCACCGTCTCGACGGGCTGGCCGCGCAGGCGCAGCGTCTGGGTGCCGCCGGCCTGGTACGCGGGATCGAGGTGCTCGGTGTGGCGCTCAGCGAGATGCGCCACGCTCCCGATCCGCGTGTCCTGCTCGACGTGGCGACGGTGCAGCTGACCGCCGACGCCGTCGCTGCCGACGTCCCGTCGTTGCTCGCCCGGCTGGATCGTCTCGAACGCCAGTTGGCCGAGGGTGCAGCAGCGGCGCCGGCGGGACCGGCGCGCGAGCCGGTGGCGGTCGATCCGTCCACCGGGCGCGCCGCCCTGGGCGGCCGGGTCCGTCGACCCACCGCCGAGCCGGCGTCGTCATCCGACACCCCGGCGCCGCCGGAACCGCCTGCGGAACCGCCTGCGGCGACGTCGGCGGCTGCCGGCGGGGCGATCGTCACCGCCGACGACTGGGAGAACGCGGTGCGCCCCTCGCTGCGCGGGATGCCGCGAGCGATCTACGCACCGGCGAACTTCCTCGGCAGCTCCGACGGCGTGCTGCGGCTGTCGGTGCCCAACGCGGTGCATCTCGGCAAGTGCGAGCAGCACCGCGGCGCTGTCGAGCAGGCCCTGACCGCGCACGCCGGCGCGCCGATCCGGATCGAACTGGTCGACGGCGACGGCGGCGGCGGCGGCGACCAGTCGGGGCCGGCGGACGCCGGCCGCTCGACCGGTGCCGCGCCCGATCCGGGCCCGCGTGACGCCGCACCGAGCCCTGACGAGCCGACCTCGGGCGGCGACGGTGGCGAGCTCGCCACGGCACCCCCCGAACCGCTGCCCGACGACGACGACGTCGATCTCGACGACCTCGTCGACGCTCCGCCGGAGTCGGTGAAGTCGCCGATCGACCGGCTGGCCGAGGCCTTCCCCGGCTCGGAGCTGATCGAGGAAGCCGGCTGACCAGGTGGCATCCAACTACACCCCGCCGGTGCAGGTGCTGATCGACGAGCTCGGCCGGCTCCCCGGGATCGGGCCCAAGTCGGCGCAGCGCATCGCGTTCCACCTGTTGAAGGTTCCCGCCGACGACGTCGCCCGTCTCGCGCACGCGATCTCCGATGCCAAGGCGCGGGTCCGGTTCTGCGAGCGGTGCTTCAACGTCGCCGAGGACGTGTTGTGCCCGATCTGCAGCGACGATGCCCGCGAGTCCTCGATCGTGTGCGTGGTCGAGGAGTCGCGCGACATCGTCGCCGTCGAGCGGACCGGTGAGTTCCGGGGCCGCTACCACGTCCTGCTCGGGGCGATGAGCCCGCTCGAGGGCATCGGGCCCGAACAGCTCAAGATCCGCGAGCTCGTCGCTCGTATCGAGCCCGAGGGCATCGAGGAGATCATCTTGTGTACCAATCCGAACACCGAGGGCGAGGTGACGGCGATGTACCTCGCCCGGTTGCTCAAGCCGATCGGATTGAGGGTCACCAGGATCGCCAGTGGACTGCCGGTCGGCGGCGATCTCGAGTATGCCGACGAGCTCACCCTCGGCCGGGCGCTCGAGGGCCGTCGTAGCGTCGACGCCGAAAACTGAACTGGGGCACCACCTCCACGAATCGGTAGCGGGCGGACGGGCCGATTCGTGTCGATGATGCCCCAGAAGGGTGGTGAGTCGTCGTTGACTCACTCGAAGTTGTTGCGGTTACATTACGGACTCGGACCGGTTTCGTCAAGAGAACGCAACATAAGTCCCAGCATGGGACAGTTTATCGACATCAAGTGGTCTGTCAAGCACGGAACGTGATCACTCTCGATGCTCAGCGTGTCGGAGAGGCGACGGAACGTGGGGCGCGTCGAGCGGGCGCGGCAGTGCCGCGACCACAGCGGGAGTTGGCGCCGGCTCAGACGGTGCGCAGGATGGCGGCGTCGCCCTGGCCGCCACCGCCGCAGAGGGCGGCAGCGCCGACGCCACCGCCGCGGCGCGCCAGTTCGTGCAGCAGCGTCAACGCCAGGCGGTTGCCGCTCATGCCGATCGGGTGGCCGAGGGCGATGGCGCCGCCGTTGACGTTGACGATGTCGTCGCTGATGCCGAGCTCGGCCATCGAGGCGATCCCGACGGCGGCGAACGCCTCGTTGATCTCGAACAGGTCGAGGTCGCCGACGGCGATGCCGGCCTTCTCGGCGGCCTGCAGGATCGCCCGGCTCGGCTGGTGCAGCAGCGACGCGCTGTCGGGGCCGGCCACCATGCCGTACGACACGAACTCGCCGAGCGGGTCGACGCCTCGGCGTTCGGCCTCGGCCTTCGACATCATCACCACGGCGCTGGCGCCGTCGGAGAGCTGCGACGCGTTGCCGGCGGTGACCGTGCCCTCCTTGTCGAATGCCGGCCGGAGGCCGCCCAGGCTCTCGACGGTCGTGCCGGGGCGCACACCCTCGTCGGTCTCGACGAGCACGGGGTCGCCCTTGCGTTGTGGCACGGCGACGGTGACGATCTCGTCGGCGAGGCGGCCGTCCTTGATCGCGTTCGCCGCCCGCTCGTTCGACATGGCCGCGAACTCGTCCTGGGTGTCGCGGCTGATCTGCTCGCTCCCTGCGTAGCGATCGGTGCCGAGGCCCATCAGGCAGCCGTCGAAGGAGCACCAGAGGCCGTCGGCGATGATCGCGTCGCGCAGCTCGGTGTTGCCGTACCGGAACCCGGCGCGGGCGCCGTCGGCGAGGTAGGGGGCGTTGGTCATCGACTCCATGCCGCCGGCGACGACGATGTCGGCCTCGCCGGAGGCGATCATCTGGTTGGCGAGGTAGATCGAGTTGAGTCCGGACAGGCAGACCTTGTTGACGTTGACCGACGGGACGTTCAACGGAATGCCGGCCTTGGAGGCCGCCTGTCGGCTCGGCACCTGGCCCTGGCCCGCCATCAGCACCTGCCCCATGATCACGTGCTGCACCTCCTCGGGGGCCACGCCGGAGCGCTCGAGCGCGGCCGCGATCGCGAACCCGCCGAGGTCGGCGGCGGAGAACGAGGCGAGGGCACCGCTCATCTTGCCGATCGGGGTGCGGGCGCCAGCGACGATGTACGAACCGGTTGTAGCCATACCCGAACGCTACCCCACCCCCCACCATCCGAAAAATGTCGGTTCGTTTGCGCTGAGCGCAAACAGACCGCGACATTTCGGGGTGGTGGGGGCGGGTGAGGGGGTGAGTCGGTTCGCTTTGTCCGGCAGGGTTACCGATCGGTAGCGTCACGCGCCATGCAGGAGATCCTCGAGGCCATCCAGTCCGGTGCGAGCGGCGAGGACATCGCCAACCTCCCGATCCCCGAGAGTTATCGGGCGGCGTTCGTCAAGCGCGACGAGGCGACCATGTTCGAAGGCGTCGACTCGTGGGACAAGGACCCGCGCCAGTCGATCCACGTCGACGAGGTGGCCACGCCGGAGTTGGCGCCCGACGAGGTGTACATCGCCGTGATGGCCTCGAGCATCAACTTCAACACGGTCTGGACGTCGATCTTCGAGCCACTGCCCACGTTCGGATTCCTCGACAAGATGGGCCGCCAGAACGAGTGGGGGAAGCGACACTCCCTGCCGTACCACGTCGTCGGCAGCGACGCCTCGGCGGTCGTCGTGCGCGTGGGTTCGGCGGTGCGCAACTGGCGACCCGGCGACCGCGTGACGGTGCACTGCAACTACGTCGACGACCAGGACCCGAGCGCCCACAACGACTCGATGCTCGCCACCAACCAGCTGATCTGGGGGTTCGAGACCAACTTCGGCGCCCTCGCCGACCTCTCCGTGGTCAAGGCCAACCAGCTGATGCCGAAGCCGACGCATCTGACCTGGGAGGAAGCGGCGGTGAACGGCCTCTGCAGCTCCACGTCGTACCGGATGCTCGTCAGCGAGAACGGCGCCCAGATGAAGCAGGGCGACAGCGTGCTGGTCTGGGGTGCCACCGGAGGCATCGGTGGGTACGCCGTGCAGTACGTGCTCAACGGCGGTGGTACGCCGGTCGGCGTCGTCTCCTCGCCCGAGCGCGCCGAACTCCTCAACCGGATGGGTTGCGAGGCAGTCATCGACCGTCGCGCCGAGAACTACCAGTTCTGGTCCGACGAGCACACCCAGGACGAGTCCGAGTGGCGGCGCTTCGGCAAGAAGATCCGCGAGCTCAACGACGGCGACGACGTCGACATCGTGTTCGAGCACCCCGGTCGATCGACCATGGGGGCGTCGATCTTCGCGGTGAAGCGAGGCGGCACGGTCGTCACGTGCGCCGCCACGTCGGGCTACATGGTCGAGTTCGACAACCGGCACTTCTGGATGAAGCTGAAGAACCTGATCGGCTCCCACTTCGCCAACTACGCCGAGTCGTACGCGGCCAACAAGCTCCTCGACCAGGGCCGCATCCAGCCGCTGCTCACCACGACCTACACCCTCGACCAGGTCGGTGAGGCGTCGTTGGCCGTGCACCACAACGAAGCCGACGGCAAGCTCGGCGTGCTCTGCCTCGCTCCGTCCGAGGGCCTGGGCATCGACGATCCGGAGAAGCGCGAGCGCATCGGCGAGGACAAGATCACCGTCTTCCGGTCCTGACCGATGTCGCTGGCCGCAGTCCTCTGGGACATGGACGGCACGCTCGTCGACACCGAGCCGTACTGGATGGCGTGCGAGTTCGAACTCGTCGAACGTCACGGCGGCACCTGGACCTCTGCCGACGCCCACTCGATCGTCGGCTACGACCTGGTCGACGCCGGCCACGAGATCCGCACCCGAGGTGGCGTCGACATGGAACCGGCCGAGATCGCGTCCTGGTTGCTCGAGGGCGTGATCGCCAAGGTCGCCGAACGACTCCCGTGGCGTCCCGGTGCACCCGAGCTCCTCGCCGAGTGCGCGGCGCACGACGTGCCGTGCGCGATGGTGACCATGTCGTGGCGCCGGCTCGCCGACGCGGTCATCGACGCTGCACCTGCGGGCTCGTTCGCCGCCTCGGTGACCGGCGACGAGGTGACCAACGGCAAACCCGACCCCGAGCCCTACCTGGCCGCCGCTGCGGCCCTCGGTGTCGACCCGCGTGCGTGCGTGGCGATCGAGGACTCACCGACCGGGGCTGCCTCGGCGATGGCAGCGGGGTGTGTCACGCTGGGAGTCCCCCATGTCGTCGCCGTCCCCGCCGCCCCCGGTCTCACCCTCGTCGACTCGCTCGTCGGCGTCGACCTCGCGGCGCTCCGGCGGCTCCACCGCGCCTGACGGCCCGCCCGACGCCCACGGTGACGATGCGTCGGTCGTCGGGGCCCCGCGCCGCCGTGTGACCGTCTTGGCGGCGCTCGGCGCCGGTGTCGTCGCCATCGCCGGTGCGGCGCTGTGGGTGGCGAGCAACGAGGAACCTCCGCCGCCGAAGCCCGACATCGCGCTCGACACCTGGGTGCCCTACTGGACGCTCGACGATGCCCTCCCGGCCATCGAGCGCAGGGGCCCGTCCATGCGGGAGATCTCGCCGTTCTGGTTCAGTGCCAACGCCGCCGAGATCGTCGTCGATCCCAACGCCTCGGCCGAGCTGACCACGGAGTTCATCGAGCGCGCTCGTCGCACGGGAGCCGACCTCGTCCCGTCGATCGTCGACAACCTG
>JAWLFC010000094.1:0-12520 GCA_041685755.1 Ilumatobacteraceae bacterium | reverse complement strand
CCCCACTCGCAGGCGCCGTAGCTGAGACCGTGACCGAACGCGAAGCGGGGTGCGACGTCACGGGCGTCGTAGCCCCGGTAGCCCATGAACAGCCCCTCGCCGTACCGCTGGATGCCGGCGCCGGTGCTGTCGTGATCGGGACGGTGATGCACGTACGCCGGATGATCGACGAGGCGCTCCGGGATCGTAATCGGCAGGCGCCCGCCCGGGTCGGCCACGCCGAGCAGCACGTCGACGAGGCCCTCGGCCTGCTCCTGGCCGGCGAAGAACGACGTCAGCACCGCCGGCGCCCGGTCGGGGTCGTCGTCAGCGGCCCAGTCCATCGTCACCGGCGAGCCGGCGTTCACGATCACGGCCGTGCGCGGGTTGGCGGCGACCACCCGACGCACCAGCTCGTCCTGGCGGCCCGGGAGGTCCATCGTCGTGCGGTCGTGACCCTCGGTCTCCCACTCGTCGTTGGTGCCGACCATCACCACGGCGACGTCGGCGGCGGCCGCTGCGGCGACGGCGCGTTCCATCAGGTCGGCCGGTTCGGGTGAACGGACGCCGATGCGGACGGCAGCGAAGCCGTTGCCCGCCGTGGTCGCCCACTTGGCTGCCAGCGGGACCGGGACCCCGGCACGACACTCGATGGTCGCCGTCGCTTCGATGCTGCCGTAGCCGAAGAACTCCTCGCTGCGTGGCAACTCCATGTCCGGGTCGTCGACGAGCGTCGTCATGCCGTCGCCGGCGTCGGCGGCGAGCGTCACCGGACCCGTCGACACGACGCCGATCGTGTGCGGGCCGTCGACGTCGGGCACGAACGAGCCCTCGATGCGGGCACAGAAGGCGCGTGGATCGATGCCGGCCGGGGTCGATCCGAAGAACCGGACGAGCGACGTGGTCGCCGTCTCCTCGGCGGCGACCTCGCCGTCCCAGTCCGTGCCGTTGACGTAGGAGACGTGCAGCCCGGGCTCGCCGTCGGGCCGGCGGAGTTGACCCTTGCGGACCACGGGGGTGAGGCGGTCGATCCGCACGCCGGGCTCGTAGGCGACGGTGGCGCCGACCTCGCTGTCCGGGCCGATCCGGTCGGTGATCGCCGAGAGCAGCGTGCGGTGCCCGAAGGGGGTGAGGCTGGCCGAGCCGCCGCCCATGCACCGGTCGATCGCGGCGTTGGGCCCGATCACGGCGACCGAACCCAGCGAGGCGGCGTCGACGGGGAGCACGGTCGATCCGCTCGCATCCGGATCGTTGCGCAGCAGCACCGTGCCGGCGATCGCCGCCCGGCGGGTCAGCGCTCGCTCGGCGGGGTCGTCGACCGACTGCTCGGGTTCGTCGGCCGATCGTTCGTCGGCGCGGACGCGGTTGGCGAGCACGAGGAGGTCGCGCACCAACCGGTCGACCTGCTCCTCGGCGACGTCGCCGCGTTCGACGGCGGCGACCAGCTTCTTGCCGTAGATGCGAACGGGCCCGGGCATCTCGAGGCTGAGGCCGGCGTTGGCGGCGCCGACGGCGTCGTGGACGCCGTACCAGTCGGACACGACGAAGCCGTCGAAGCCCCATTCGTCGCGCAGGATGTCGGTGAGCAGGCGCCGGTTGTGGGCGCAGTAGGCGCCGTCGAGCTGGTTGTAGGCGCTCATGATCCCCCAGGCGTCGGCTTCCTTGACCGTCCGCTCGAACGGCCGCAGGTAGAGCTCGCGCAGCGTGCGCTCGTCGACGCGCACGTCGACGGTCATGCGCTCGATCTCGGTGTCGTTGGCCACGAAGTGCTTGACGGTGACGGCGACGTCGTGGGACTGCACGCCGCGCACGTAGGCGACGGCGAGCGCACCGGTCAGCTCGGGGTCCTCGCTGTAGCACTCGAACGTGCGGCCGCCGACGGGCGTGCGGTGGAGGTTGACGGTCGGCCCGAGCACGATGTGGGCGCCCTTGCGGAGCGTCTCGGTGCCGACGAGGGCGCCGATCTCACCGACGATGTCCGGGTCCCACGTGGCGCCGAGCGTGATCCCGGCGGGGACGACGACGCCCGGGGTTCCGGATCCGCCGTGTCCCTCGCCGCGCACCCCGTTGGGTCCGTCGGACATCTTGATCTGCGGGATCCCGGCCTCGGGGAACGCATGCGTCCGCCAGGTCGAGCGGCCGGCAACCAGCTGGCACTTGTCGTCGAGGGAAAGGGCGGCCAACGCCGCGTCGATGTCGATCACGCCGTCGAGTGTGGCAGATTGCAGACCGGCCCTGACCCCTGCTGCAATTCAGACGCAGGCGCCGGCGTGTTCGCCTTCGACGACGGCGGCGTGGGCGCGGCGGGGAGCGACGCAGTCGCCGACCCGCTCGACGCTGACACCGGCGGTCTTCAGGTCGTGGTACAGCCACTCGACGGGATGGGCGTGCACCGCGAGCACCACCCAGTCGGGGGCGCGGGTCACGTTCGTCCCGGTCGGGTGGTGCAGCAGGTTCAACGTGCGTCCGTCCATCCCCATCGGCACGAGGTCGGTCGTCTGCACGATCCCCTTCTCGCCGGCGCGGATCCACCAGTTCTCCATGTCGAGCGTGATGCCGAGGTCCTGGCCGACGACCATGCCGGGCGTGATGATCTCGACGTTGCAGCCCCGGTCGGCGAGCACCTCGGCGGTCGAAGTGGCGTGGTGGAAGCCGATCTCGTCGAACACGACGACGTCACCGAACGGCTCGACCGTGCCGTCGAGCACCTGGCGCACGTCGGCGACGTTGTCGGCGTCGGCGGGAACCCAGTAGGGCCGGGCGGGCTCGGCGCCGGTGGCGACGATCACGTGGTCGGGCCGCTTCTCCTCGACGAGGCCGGGCCAGACGCCGACGCCGTATTCGAACTCGACGCCGAGGCGGCGGCACTCGGTGAGCTGGTTGCGGATCATGTCGCCGAACTCGGCCCGGTTCGGCACCGACGCCGCGATGCGCACCTGACCGCCGGCCTGCGGCTCCTTTTCGTACACGGTCACCTGGTGGCCGTTGCGCCGGGCGGCGATCGCCGCCTGCAGGCCGGCGGGCCCCGCCCCGACGACCATGACGGACTTCGGCTTCGGAGTCAGCCGGACCGTCCCGACGCCCTCGGACTCCCGACCCGTGCGGGGGTTCTCGATGCAGCCGAGCCAGCGGTTGAGGCCCATCCGGCCGACGCACTCCTGGTTGCACGACAGGCACAGGCGGGTCTCGTCGGTGGCACCGGCGCGGGCCTTGGCGACGAAGTCGGCATCCGCGATCTGCCCCCGCACCACGCCCACGAGGTCGCAGTGGCCCTCGGCGAGCGCCCGCTCGGCCTGCAGCGGATCCTTGAAACGCCCGACGCCGACGACCGGCAGCTCGACGGCCTTGCGGATCGCGGAGGGGATGAACATCGCGTAGCCGGGCGGGATGTGCATCGACGCCTCGATCATGTAGAGGCTGGCGGTGGCGACGCCGATCGAGGTGTTGATGTAGTCGACGTGGCCGGTCGCCTCGACGATCTCGGCGATGCGCACGGCGTCGTCGACGGTGGTGCCGTGCTCGATCAGCTCGTCGCCGCAGATCCGCACCCCGAGCGCCAGGCGACCGCCGATCTCCTTGCGCACGGCCGCGACGATCTCGACGAGCAGCCGGGCCCGGTTCTCCAGCGAGCCGCCGTAGGCGTCGGTGCGGCGGTTGGTGGCGGGGGAGAGGAAGCCACGCACGATCGAGCTGTGCGAGCACTGCAGCTCGATGCCGTCGAAGCCGCCTTCGGCGCAGTGCTCGGCGACGAGTGCGTAGCCGGCGACGATCTCGTCGATCTCGGCCTCGGTGACCGCCTTGGGGACCTCCCGGAACAGCGGGTCGGCGACCGGCGACGGCGCCCACACCGGCAGGCGCGAATACATCGACGACGCCTGGCCGCCGTTGTGGTTGATCTGGGCGAAGATCGGCACCCGATGGCGGTGGACGGCGTCGGTGATCTTGCGGTAGCCGGGGATCACGTCGCGGTGGAAGCCGTGGATCAGCTTCTCGTACGGCCAGTCGGTCGGGTGTGTCGAGTGTTCCTCGGTGATGATCAACCCGGTCCCGCCGGCCGCTCGGGCGCCGTAGTAGGCGGCGTGCTGCTCGGTCGGCAGACCGTCGCGGGCGTAGTTCGTCAGGTGCGCGGAGAACACGATCCGGTTGCGCACCTCGACCGGGCCGAGCTGGAGGGGAGACCACAGGTAGCGGTAGGCCATGACGTCGCCAACGGTACCCGTCACGCTCGGGCGAGGCAGTGCCCGTCTAGATTTGGGCGATGTCCGAGTCGCAACCCGACACCGTCGCTCCGACGCGCCCGCCCGCCGTTGCACCGGGCAACGTCGCCGTCATCACCGGCGGAGCGAGCGGTATCGGCCTCGCCGTCGCCGAAGCGCTGATCGCCGAGGGGATGAGCGTCGTGCTCGCCGACATCGACGCTCCGAAACTGCGTGACGTCGAGGCGCGGCTCACCGAGGACGGGGCGAGCGTCGCCACGATGATCTGCAACACGACCGCCGAGCCCGAGGTCAACGCACTGATCGAGTACGCCCTCGAGCAGTTCGGCGGCGTCCACGTGATGTTCAACAACGCCGGCATCGGCGGCGTCGGCGACGCCTGGGCCGATCCGATCGACATCTGGCGTCGCGTCGTCGAGGTCAACCTCTTCGGTGTGGTGCACGGCATCCGCGCCGTCCTCCCGGTGATGCAGCAACAGGGGGTGGGGCACATCGTGAACACCGCGTCGATGGCCGGTCTCGGTGCCGCACCGGGCGTCGCGCCGTACTTCGCCACCAAGCACGCGGTCGTCGGCCTGAGCGAGAGCCTGTTCCTCGAGCAACTGGCCACCGGATCGCCGGTCAGCACGAGCGTGCTGTGTCCGGGCTTCGTGAAGACGGATCTGATGAACAAGGAACCGGAGACGATCGACTCACCGCTGGCGCAGTTCATGAACCAGTTCCTGCGCACCGGGGTCGACAACGGGATCCCCGCCGGCGACGTCGCCGACCAGGTCGTGGCGGCGATCAAGGCCGACCGATTCTGGATCCTCACCCACGAGGACATGCGGCAGGGCCCGGTGGAACGCATGCAGCGCGCCGCGATCGGCACGAACCCGACGCTTCCCGAATTCGGGAGCTGACACCGTCACGATGGGCACGTCCACCTCGTCGTTCGGCGTCGGCAAGCGCGAGTCCCACGACTCGACCGACTTCTACGCCCGCTTCGCCGCGCCGGAGGTCAGCGACGACGACACGGTCGGCGAGCCCGGCGAACTCGACGTGATCCACGTCGGCGACGCCCGCGACATGTCGGCGGTGCCCGATGCGTCGGTGGCACTCGTGGTCACCTCGCCACCGTATTTCGCCGGCAAGGAGTACGAGACGGCGCTCGGCGAGGGCCACGTGCCCGGCGACTACCTCGACTACCTGGCCATGCTGCGCGACGTGCTGGCCGAGTGCGTGCGCACGCTGGAACCCGGCGGGCGCATCGCGATCAACGTCGCCAACCTCGGACGCCGCCCCTACCGCAGCCTCGCCGCCGACGTCACCACGATCCTGCAGGACGACCTCCGCCTGCTGCTGCGCGGCGAGGTCGTCTGGCAGAAGCAGCGCGGTGCCAGCGGCTCGTGTGCCTGGGGGTCGTACCAGTCGCCCGCGAACCCGGTGCTGCGTGACACGACCGAGCGGGTGATCATCGCCAGCAAGGGCCGCTTCGACCGGGTCGGCCGCGGATCGGTCGGCCCCGGCGAGCCGGGCGTGGCGACGATCCCCGGCGACGAGTTCATGGAGGCCACGCTCGACGTGTGGGAGATCCCCGCCGAGAGCGCCACGCGTGTCGGCCATCCCGCTCCCTTCCCGGTGGCGCTCGTCGAGCGCTGCATCCAGCTGTTCACCTACGACGGCGACGTCGTCCTCGATCCGTTCATGGGGTCGGGGACCACCGCCGTCGCCGCCGTCAACACCGGTCGCCGGTACGTCGGCTACGACACCGATCCCGGCTACGTCAGGCGAGCCTGCGAGCGCGTCGGGTCGATGGTCCCCGAACCGCCCCGTGATCGCCGCACCCTCAAGGAGATGGCCCGCTCGCTGCTCGACGAGTGCGGTTACACCGATGTCGACGAGGCGGTGCGGATCGCGCCCGGCGTCACCGTCAGCTTCCGGGCGACCAGCCCGGCCGGCGAGGTGCGACTCTTCGAACTCGGTGGCGCGCACACGCCGGCACGTCCGGGTCTCGGCCGGATCGATGCGCTGTGGCGGGCGATCGCCAAGGCCGCCGTGGCCCACGAGACGCTGCCCGAGGTCGACTTCGTGGTGCTCACGTCGGGAACCGTGCGCGGCGGACCGCTCGCCACGGTCGTCGGCGACGATCGCCCGATCGCGGCGGTGGTCGACCTCGCCCGTTCCGACGCGCACCTCTGAGCGCTCGCATGAGTGCTCCCGTGCACGACGAGGCCGTCGACCGGCGGGCGCTGAGATCGGTGGCGGTCCAGTTCTTCGCCAACGGCGCCACGTACGCCACCATCATCCCGCGGCTCCCGGACATCCGCGAGCAGGTCGACATCTCGATCGGCGCGCTGGGGCTCGTGCTCACCATCGGCAGCATCGCCAGCCTGATCGGCTCGGTGTTCGCCGGCCGGGTGACGGCACGGATCGGGAGCCGTCGGGTGATGATCTACGGCGCCGTCATGTCGATCGGTTTCCTCCCGGTGATCGGGTTCTCGTCGTCGCCGATCGTGCTGTCGATCGCGCTGTTCGGGCTGCTGTTCTTCGACATCTTCATCGACGTGGCGATGAACGTGCAGGGCTCGGCCCTGAGTGCCCGCCGCCACACGCCGGTGATGAACCGCCTGCACGGGCTGTGGAGCCTCGGAACCGTCACCGGCGGATTGCTGACGGTCGTGCTGCTGCGCTACGGGGTCAGCACAGCCACGCAGCTGAGTGCCGTCGCCGCCGTCCTGATCGCCGCCCTGCTGTTCGTCGCCCCGGGACTGCTGCGCACCGACGCCGCACCGGAGCTCGACGAGCAGGCGGCCGACACTCGCATGCACTTCGGTCGGGTCAGCGCGGCGTCGATCCTGCTGGCCGTCGGCGGCGCCATGGCGATGGCGATCGAGCTCACCAACGGCGACTGGGCGACGTTCCGGCTGGGCGAGGACCTCGGGGCCGCGCCGGGCGTCGCCGGAGCGGCCTTCCTCGCGTTCACGGCGGGGATGACGACGGGCCGTCTGGCCGGTGACTGGGTGCAGGTGCGTGTCGGCCCCGTTCGTCTGATCCGGTTGGCGACGGTGCTGATGGCGATCGGGGCGGTCCTGTCGATGCTCGTGCCGAGCGTCCCCGTGGCCCTCGTCGGTTTCGTCGTCGGCGGGCTCGGCACGTCGGTGATGTTCCCGCAGCTCTACGATCGCGCCGCCCGGGCGCCGGGGCCGGCGGGCTCCGGGTTCGCGTTCATGCTCGTCGGCCAGCGTGGGGCGGGGGTGGTCACGCCGATCGTCGTCGGGGCGCTCGCCGACACCTCCGCATTCGGTGTCGGCCAGGCGATGGCGGTCGTCGTGCTTCCGGCCGTCGCCATCGTGTTCGTCACGACGCTGGTGGGGACCGGACGGAGCTCGGGTCCGTCGGGACCAAAACCCGACTTGTAAGGTCAGGAATCGAGGGCTAGCGTCTCGCCCCTATGAGCGACTCCTGGGGTTTCGAGACCAAGCAAGTGCACGTCGGCGGCGAGCCCGACCCGACCACCGGCGCCCGGGCGGTGCCGATCTACCAGACGACGTCGTACCAGTTCCGCGACACCGATCACGCGGCCAACCTGTTCGGCCTCGCCGAGATCGGCAACATCTACACCCGCATCATGAACCCCACGCAGGCCGCGCTGGAAGCGCGGGTCAACGCGCTGGAAGGTGGTTGCACGACGGCGGTCGGGCTTCCCGGCACCCTGGCGGTGGCGTCCGGCCAGGCAGCCGAGACCCTTGCCTTCATGACGCTGTGCGAGTCGGGCGACCACGTCGTCGCGTCGCCGTCGCTGTACGGCGGCACCTACAACCTGTTGCACTACACGCTGCCCAAGTTCGGCGTCGAGGTGTCGTTCGTCGACGACCCCGACGACCTCGCTCAGTGGGAGGCGGCGATCAGGCCGAACACCAAGGTGCTCTTCGGTGAGGTCATCCCGAACCCCAAGAACGACGTGCTCGACATCGAGGGCATCGCCGGCATCGCCCACGCCAACGGCATCCCGCTGATGGTCGACAACACCGTGCCGACGCCGTACCTGATCCGTCCCCTCGAGTGGGGCGCCGACATCGTGATCCACAGCCTCACGAAGTTCATGGGGGGTCACGGCACGTCGGTCGCCGGTGCGATCGTCGACGGCGGCACGTTCGACTACGCCGCGTCGGGCCGATTCCCGAACTTCACCGAGCCCGACCCGAGCTACCACGGCCTCGCCTACTTCCCGGCGCTCGGCCACGGGGCGTTCATCCTCAAGGCCCGCGTCCAGATGCTGCGCGACATGGGTCTTGCCATCTCGCCGTTCAACGCGTTCATGATCCTCCAGGGCATCGAAACGCTCAGCTTGCGCATGGATCGTCACTTCGCCAACGCCCAGAAGGTGGCCGAGTACCTCGACGGTCACGACCAGGTCGAGTCGGTCAACTACGCCGGGCTCGCGTCGAGCCCCTGGCACGAGCGGGCCACGAAGCTCGGCGGCGGCAGGGGGTACGGCTCGGTGCTGGCCTTCGAGATCACGGGCGGTCTGGAGGCCGGCAGGAAGTTCGTCGAAGGGGCGACGCTGCACAGCCACGTGGCCAACATCGGCGACGTGCGCAGCCTCGTGATCCACCCGGCGAGCACGACGCACAGCCAGCTCACCCCCGAGGAGCAGCTGGCATCGGCGGTCGGTCCCGGTCTCATCCGCCTCAGCGTCGGCATCGAGTCGATCGACGACATCATCGCCGACCTCGACCGGGCCTTCGCCGCCGCCACGTCCTGATCACATCAGCGGCGTTACGCCAGGGGTCAGACCCCCGGCGTAACACCCCTGGTGCGACGCCTCCCCGCTCAGTCGTCGTCGCGCTGGTTGCGGAGGAACTCCTCGAACTCGGCGCCGAGGTCGTCGGCGGTCGGGATCTGCGCCTCCGCTCGACGGTCGAACTCGGCCTCGAGCAGGTTGACGTACATCCGCAGTTGCTCGTCGTTGGCGACCAGTTCGTCGTGGACGTCGCGCCAGTCGTCGACCTGGTCGCTGAGGTCGATCGGGTTCGGGACGTCGAGCACGTGGCTCAGGTGCCGGACGAGGGCCTGCACCGCCTGCGGGTGCTCGGCGTTCATCAGGTAGTGGGGGATGCCGACACGCAGCGAGATCGACGGGAGGGAGCGGGCCTCCAGTTCGGCTTGGAGCACGCCGACCACGCCGGTCACGCCCTGATAGGACGGCGCCACCAGGCCGAGTCGCCGGGCCAGGTCGGCGTCGGC
Source organism: Ilumatobacteraceae bacterium (assembly GCA_041685755.1). Taxonomy (GTDB): domain Bacteria; phylum Actinomycetota; class Acidimicrobiia; order Acidimicrobiales; family Ilumatobacteraceae; genus Sva-07. The sequence continues at coordinate 3,095 of JAWLFC010000094.1, read as the reverse complement.
GGTGCTGCCGGTCACCGGCGGCGTGCGGGTGTGGGGGATCGCCTCGGCGCCGGAGCCGACGGTCACGATCGCTTCACATCCGAGCGCTTCGGCGACCAGCGTGATCGCGCCGACGTAGGTGCGCCAGGCGAGGTGCGGTTCGACGCCGATCAGTGCGACGACGTCGCGCCGGCCCGGGTTGCGCTGCAGCACGAACTCGTTCGACGGCCACACGATCTCGCGCACGTCGTCGTCGACCGACACGTGCGGGCGCTGCTGGGTGAAGTCGTAGAACGGGTCGGGGTCGATCGAGCCCACCGTGACCGCATGGTCGGCGTTGACGAAGGCGTTCACGGCCTGGGTGGCGGCGCCGCCGACGTCGAACCACCCCTCGAGTCCGACGAGCATCACCGGACGTTCGAGGGCACCGATGTCTCCCGTGCCGAACGCGAGCACGTCGGCCGGCTCCAGCGGATCCGAGGAGCTCACGTCAGCCGACTGCCTCCACCACGTGGTCGATGCACCGCGTGAGCGCCTCGACGTCGGCCGGGTCGATCGCCGGGAACATGCCGACGCGAAGCTGGTTGCGACCGAGCTTGCGGTAGGCGTCGGTGTCGACGATGCCGTTGGCCCGCAGCGCGGCGTTGACCGCCGCGGCGTCGACCGAGTCGTCGAGGTCGATCGTGCCGACGACGTTCGACCGCTTCGCCGGATCGCCCACGAACGGGGCGGCGAACGTGCTCGCCTCGGCCCAGCCGTACAGGGTCGCCGCCGATTCGGCGCTGCGACCGGCGGCGAAGTCCATCGCGCCGTTGTCGTTCATCCACCGGAGCTGGGCGTCGAACATGAGCAGCGTGGCCAGCGCAGGGGTGTTGTAGGTCTGGTTCAGCCTCGAGTTGTCGAGGGCGACCTGCAGGTCGAGTGAGGCCGGACGCCACCGCTCGCTCGTCCCGATCAGCTCGATGCGCTCGACCGCGGCCGGTGAGCAGGCGGCGATCCAGAGCCCGCCGTCGGAGGCGAAGCACTTCTGGGGTGCGAAGTAGTAGACGTCGACCTCGCCAGGATCCCAGCGCAGCCCGCCGGCGGCGGAGGTCGCATCGACGGCGACCAGTGCCGCGTCGGCGGAGGTGCCGGCCGGCCGACGCAGGTCCATCGCCACGCCGGTCGAGGTCTCGTTGTGGGTGAGCGCGTACAGGTCGATGCCGTCCTCGGCCACCGCGTCGGGGTGCGTGCCGGGGTCGGAGCGGATGACGGTCGGTTCGCCGAGGTGTGGCGCCGCGGCAGCGGCGTCGGCGAACTTCGAGGAGAACTCGCCGAACACGAGGTGCTGGCTGCGCTCGGTGATCAGCCCGAACGTCGCCACGTCCCAGAACACCGTGGAGCCGCCGTTGCCGAGCACGATCTCCCAGCCGTCGGGCAACGAGAACAGCTCGGCCAGCCCGGCCCGTACGCTGCCGACGAGGTCGCGGACCGGCGCCTGGCGGTGCGAGGTGCCCATGACGGTGCGCTGCGCGGCGGCGACGGCGTCGACCTGCTCGGGCCGCACCTTCGACGGACCGCACCCGAAGCGCCCGTCGGCGGGGAGCAGGTCGGCGGGGATCACGATGCTGGAGGGCTCGGTGCGCACGCCCCAAGCATGGCGCGGTCGCGGCCGGTTGCCACGGAGCGAACGCGTCGTTGGGATGGCGGGGTGGCTGTGGCAGGCTTGCGCCCGTGAACCGCACCTCCCGACGACTCGCCGCCATCGCCCCGTCCGCCACCCTCGCTGTCGACGCCAAGGCCAAGGCGATGAAGGCGGCGGGTGAGAACGTGATCGGTTTCGGTGCCGGCGAACCCGACTTCCCGACCCCCGCCCACGTCGTCGAAGCGGCCGTCGAGGCATGCCGTGATCCGAGGAACCATCGGTACAGCCCGGCCGGCGGATTGCCCGAGCTGAAGCAGGCCATCGCCGACAAGACCCTGCGTGACTCCGGGTTCGCATGCACCCCGTCGCAGGTGCTGGTCACCAACGGCGGCAAGCACGCGGTGTACACCGCGTTCGCTGCGCTGTGCGATCCGGGCGACGAGGTGATCTGCCCCGCTCCGTACTGGACGACCTACCCCGAGGCCATCACGCTCGCCGGCGGCGTGCCGGTGATCGTCGACACCGACGCCGAGAGCGGCTTCCAGGTCACGCTCGACCAGCTCGATGCCGCCTACACCGACCGTACGAAGGTGCTCCTCTTCGTCAGCCCCGACAATCCCTCCGGTGCCGTCTACCCGCCGGCCGCCGTGAAGGCGATCGGCGAGTGGGCCGTCGAGAAGGGTGTCTGGGTGATCACCGACGAGATCTACGAGCACCTGACCTATGGCAATCACGAGTTCTCGTCGATGCCGACGCTGGTGCCCGACCTCGCCGAGCAGTGCATCGTCGTCAACGGTGTCGCCAAGACGTACGCGATGACCGGCTGGCGGGTCGGGTGGATGATCGGCCCCGACGACGTGGTCAAGGCGTCGACCAACTTCCAGAGCCACGCCACCTCGAACGTCGCCAACGTGTCCCAGCGCGCGGCCCTCGCGGCGGTGTCCGGCTCGCTCGACGACGTCGTGATGATGCGCGACGCGTTCGCCCGGCGGGCCCAGACGATGTGGACGATGCTCAATGCGATCGACGGCGTCACGTGCCTCGAACCGCAGGGTGCGTTCTACGCCTATCCCGATCTGACGGGGCTGTTGAACCGGCCGATCGACGGCGTGACGGCGACGAACACGCTGGAGCTCGCCGACCTCGTGCTCGACCGGGCGAAGGTCGCGTTCGTGCCGGGCGAGGCGTTCGGCCTCGGCGGCTACGGCCGGTTCTCGTTCGCCCTCGGCGACGACGACCTGGAAGAGGGCATCAACCGCCTCGCCGCCCTCGTCGCCCGCTGACCACGACCCACCCCGAGCGATGAGCGAGGTGACCAGATGGCGTCGTTTGGCTCATCGCCGGCCTTCAATCCGTTCGTGCGATGAGGGAACCGGCCAGATGGCGGACGTTGGCTCATCGCTTTGGGGGTTGCTGACGGGCGGTCAGTGGGCGGGTTCGGTCGCTCCGGCGTGCTCGTGGAGCGGCTCGACGGTGACGTAGCGCCTGGCGA
>JAWLFC010000186.1:0-3074 GCA_041685755.1 Ilumatobacteraceae bacterium | reverse complement strand
TCCACGTCCACCGGTTCCGCGGTGCCGTCGGGCCAGGTGACCTGGTACTCGAAGTCGTCGTCGACCGACGTGTCCTCGTCGAACTCGTCGACGGTCGGCGCCTCGGCGAGATCCACGTCGTCGATCACGTCCTGACCACCGAAGTCGATCTCGATCTCCTCGGGATCGTCGGCCATCGGTGCATCGACGACCGGCTCACCGTGATCCACGGGTTGATCGACGGGGACCGGCTCGAAGTCGTCCGCCACGATCTCCGGATCGGGGGTGAGCAGCACCTCGTCGATGTCGTCCCATTCGATCCTCAACTCGTCGTCGGCCACGACGTTGAGGGCGGGAAGCTCCTCGAGCATGGTCGAGTCGAGCTGGCTCGACGACCCGACGGGGCGAAGCGCCGCCGGCGACTCGAGCTGGGCGACGAACCACCGGTGGATGCCGGACGGATGGTGACGGTAGGCGGTCACGCGGACCGTCGTCACCGCTGCGTTGGCCAGTTCGGCGATCAGGTCCTCGGTCGCGGTCTCGGTGAGGACGAGCACCGCGTCACGGTCGACCGTGGGCTCGCGGTCGAACAACCGACCGAGATGCTCGACGTCGCCGACGCGGACCGTCCCGCGCTCGAGCTGGCTCGTGTCGACCACGCCGGCATCGAGGAGGCGGCGACCGAGTGGCGCGTCGCTCGTCCGCTCGGCGTAGTAGACGACGCCGTTGTCGAGATACGCCAGCACCTCGGGGTCGACCTCGAACACGACCTCACCGGTGAAGGCTCGTTCACGAGCCTCGTCGAGCGTCATCCACACGGGCTGCGGTCCGGTGACCGACAGGGCTCCCGTCGCGGACTCCGCCGCACCGGGCTTGAATCCAGTGTTGTGCATCATCAGGCCACCTCTGTCTTGGTTGACTCCATCGACGCGAGGAGCGTCAGGAGGATTTCGACCACGACCTCACGGCCGGAGTCAGGGTCGATCAGTTGGCACGGCACGACGGCTTCACCGTCGAGCGCGCCGAGCGAACGCGCCAGTCGTTGCGCCACCCGTTCGTCGTCGCAGCGGTTCACGGCGATGACCGCCGGCACGCGCAGGTCTCGCAGCAGCGCCCGCAGTTCGACGCCGGCAGCGGCGTGCGTCTCGGTCGCCTCGGCGTCGATCACGAACGCGACGACGTCGACGTCGCCTTTCAAGATGTTGGTCATGAAGCGGAACCGCGCCTGTCCCGGCGTGCCGAACAGCAGCAAGCGGGTGTCGTCGCCGACGAGCTGGTAGGTCCCGAAGTCCATCGCCACGGTCGTGTGGGACTTGACGCCGGACTCGTCGCCGCTCGTGACGACGTCGGTCGAGATCACCTGGGTCTGCGAGACCGACTGGATCAGCGACGTCTTACCGGCGGCGAACGGCCCGGTGACCAGGATCTTGAACGTGTGGCTCACGCCGTCCCTCCTGCGAGGGTCGGCGCGTGCCGCTGTACCACAGCGCGAAGGGCGCGTTGGTCGACACGGCTGGAGGCGAGGACGGCGAGCACTCGCTGCGCACCGATGGGCCACACGAGCATCAGTCCAGCGTCGTGGTCGACGACCAGCTGGCGCAAGGTCTCCCCGCCACCCATGGCGACGAGTTGATGAGCGAGACCGACGGCGGCGGCGAGCATCGCCGGGTGCGACGGTTCGTCGGCCATCGAGGTGCTGCGAGCGAGGCCGAAGCCGTCGACCGACGCCAGGATGGCACCGGTCACGCCCTCGATCTGCTCGGTCAGGTCGTCGAGCGCAGCGACCGGGTCGCCGATCACGACGGGTTCGGCGGGCGGGGCGTCAGCGGGCCGGGGCGGCGCCGTCCAGGGGGCACCGGCAGCGGCCGGCCGGGGCGGCACGAATCCACTCATCAACGACAGGGAACCGCCGACGACTGCCTTGACCTTCTCCATACAGAAGACGTATCGGCCCGTCCGGCGATCTCTTGAGACTTTTCTGACGGAACGGCCGGCGCGCGTCGTCAGCTGACGCGCAACGCCGCGACCAGTGCGACGACCACGACCATGCCAGCTCCGATCAGATTGGCGATGAGGCGGATGTGCTGGTGCAGCATGGTGTGCTCGTCTCAGACGATCTGGAATCGCTCCGAGTAGACCTGCCGCCACGAGACGCCCATGCCGCGAAGCGCCGTCTCGGCGACGTCCATCATCGGTTCGGGTCCGCAGACGAAGAACTCGTAGGTCCGACAGTCGGGAGGCAGCACTCGCTCCAGCAGGTCACGATCGACGAACCCCTCCTCACCCGACCAGCCGGCCGGCGGTTCCTCCAGGACGTGGACGACGCTCAGGTCGAGCGCACCACCGAGCTCGTCGAGCTCCTCGCGGAACGTGATCGAGTCGATGTCGGTGTTGGCGTACACGAGCACCACCGGCCGGCCGTCGTCGGTGTCGCGCATGGTCCGCAGGATGCTCATCGCCGGCGTCACCCCGATTCCTCCCACGATGAACACCGCGCCCTCGGAGTCGGCATCGAGGGTGAACGCGCCGAACGGTCCCTCGAGGTGGACGCGCTCACCCGGCTCGATCTCCCCCCACGACGACGTGAAGTCGCCGACGGCCTTCGCCGTGAAGCTCATCTCGCCGCTGTGCGCGCTCGACGAGAACGAGAACGGGTGCTGCTGGAGCGAGTACGGCGAGGGCCCCACCGTCATCCAGGCGTACTGCCCGGCACGGAAGTTCATGCCCACGTGACCGTCCGGTTCGATCACGAGCGTGTGGACATCCGGCAACTCCTGACGTACGTCGACGACCCGGTAGGGCCGTCGCCTCATCAGCGCCGGCCGGACGACCCGGGTATGGACGACCAGATACATCAGCCCGCAGAGACTCCCCACCCAGATCACCTGCTTCCACACCGCATCGAGGTGCTGGCCGACCTGGATCCCGTGCACCATGCCGATGAAGACGATCGCCAGGGCCAGCACGCCGTGGGCCACGCGCCACCACTCGTAGTTCACACGGACGAACTCGCGCCACAGGCTGGTGACGAGCAGCAGCACCAGCGCGGGCACGACGGCGGTCAACGCCAAGGCCCGCAGGACGTTCACACGGGG
>JAWLFC010000093.1:0-12788 GCA_041685755.1 Ilumatobacteraceae bacterium | reverse complement strand
GATGGCGGATCAGGTTGCCGTCGGGGTGGATCGGCGGGTGGCTGCCGTCGACGGCCGCTTCCGGATCGAGTAGGGGTTCGAGCACCTCGTAGTCGACGACGATGGCGGCGAGCGCCCGCCGGCACGTCTCGGGATGGTCGGCGGCGACGGCGGCGATCGGCTCACCCACGTAGCGCACGACGTCGGAGGCGAACACCGGCTGGTCCTGGCTGATCAGCCCGTACGTGGCGACGCCCGGCACGTCGGCGGCGGTGATCACCGTCTCCACACCGTCGATCTTCCACGCCCCGCTCACGTCGATCGAGCGGATCCGGGCGTACGGATGCGGCGACCGCAGCGTCGCTCCCCACAGGCATCCGTCGGCCGACAGGTCGGAGGAGAACTCGAAGCTGCCCTGCACCTTGGCGACGCCGTCGGGCCGCAGCGACGAGGTGCCGATCGTGCCGGGACGGGTGCTCGCCCCCGCCGGTGCCTCGACGACGCTCACCGTGAGCTCCGCTCGACGGCGACACGCTGCACGGCGTCGATGATCCGGCCGTATCCGGTGCACCGGCAGACGTTCCCGGCGAGTTCCTCGCGGATCTCGGTGTCGGTCGGTTGCCCCGAGCGCTCCAACAGGTCGTTGACCGCCATGATCAGTCCGGGCGTGCAGAAGCCGCACTGCACTGCTCCCGCTTCGACGAAGGCGGCCTGGACGTCCGACGGCGCCCCGGCCGGCGCCACCCCCTCGATCGTGACGATCGGCTGACCGATCGTGCTCGACGCCATCACCAGACACGAGCACACGAGCACCCCGTCGACGAGCACGCTGCACGAGCCGCACTCCCCCTGCTCGCAGGCGCCCTTGGTTCCCATCAGGCCGAGCCGGTCGCGCAGCACGTCGAGCAGGCTCTCGCCGAGCCACGAGTCGGTCACCTCACGCTCGACGCCGTTGACGTCGAGCGTGTAGTGGTCGCTGTCGTGTGTCATGCCGCCACCTCGCCCGATGCGGCCCGAGCGACGAGACGCCGTGCCAGTACGCCGACGGCGTGGCGGCGGTACTCGGCGCTGGAGCGGTGGTCGGAGATCGGCCGGCTCGCCGCCGACACCAGCTCGGCGAAGCGCTCGAGATCGCCGCCAGTCGCCCCGAGCGTCGACCAGTCGATCCTCGCGGCCAGGAACTCCTCGGCCTCGGGGCAGCGCAGGATCGTCGGCCCCACCGACCCGAGCGCGACGGCCACCGACGCCCGCCGCCGGTCGAGCACGACGCAGGCGCTCGCCACGGCGATCACCATCGCATTGCGCACGCCGACCTTGGCGTAGCCCTGCCACCCGTCGACGACCGGCACGGTCATCGACACGATCATCTCGCCGGGTTCGAGTGCGGTGCGCTTGACGCCGAGCATGAACTCGCCGACGCCGACGCGGCGACGTCCGCGAACCGACGCCAGCTCGACGGAGGCGTCGAGGGCCGCGAGCACCGGGAGCCCGTCGCCGGCCGGCGAGCAGGTGGCCAGGTTGCCGCCGAGGGTGCCGACGTTGCGGATCTGCGGCGAGCCGACCGTGCGCGATGCCTGGGCGAGCGCCGGGAACAGCTCGGCCAGCGGGCCCGTCGTCAGCTCGGTCCAGCTCACGCCGGCCCCGATCGTCACCGTCTGCCCGTCGCCATGACGGACCCACGACCGCAGCTCCGGGATCCGGTTGACGACGACCACCGTTCGTTCCGGGCGCCGGTGGCCGTCGTTGACCTCGACCATCAGATCGGTTCCGCCGGCGAGCACGGTCGCCGTCGGGTCGTCGTCGAGCGCCGCGACCGCGGCGTCGACACTGTCGGGAAGGTGGACGGGCACGACGCCTGACTGTACAAAACGTCAAGGCGCGAGAGGGGTTCCGTGGAGCCGGTTTCACACACCCGAAACGATCGGCGCACCCCGCTCGCACAGCGCCGCGCTGCTAGCTTCGCCCCGATGTTGACGGGCACACCGGCTGCCGAGTCCGGGCCGAACGAGCGCGACGACGTGGTCGGCGACTCGTCGTGGACGCGGGCGATCGTCGTCGGCCTCGCCGTCTACGTCGTGTCGCGCCTGGCCGTGATCGCCGGGACGGCAGTTCGCGCCGCCCAGGTGACCGTCGACGCCCGGGCCGACGGCGAGCCCGACCCCGGCGCCGCCTCGGTGATCTCCAGCGTGCTGACCTCGTGGGATGGCCAGTGGTACCTCGAGATCGTCCGTCAGGGATATCCGGCCTCGATCCCGCCGAACATCACCTACGACCAGCTCGAGGCCCGGGCGGCGTTCTTCCCCCTCTATCCGTGGACCGTCCGGGTCGTCGACGCGGTCCTGCCGGGCGGTGACACCCTCGCGGCGCTGTTCGTCAACTTCGTCCTCGGCGCCATCTCGGTCGTGCTCGTCGGGCTCCTGGCCCGCCGGATCTACTCCGTCGGGGTGGCCGCCCGGGCGATGACGCTCTATGCGGTCTTCCCCGGCAGTGCCATCTTGTCGTTCGTCTACGCCGAGGCGTTGCTGATCGTGCTGGCCGCGGCGTGCCTGATCTTCCTCGTCGACGAGCGTTGGCTGCTCGCCGGCCTCGCCGCCGCACTCGCGACAGCCGCTCGACCCAACGGCATCGCCGTGGTCGCGGCCTGCGTGGTCGCGAGCGCGCTCGCCATCCGCCGGTCGCGGCAGTGGGCGTCGCTCGTCGCCGTGGCACTGGCCCCGGTCGGCTTCGTGTTCTTCCAGTGGTACGTCGACCGCACCGCCGGCGAGCGCGGCGCGTGGTTCCGGGTGCAGCGAGAGGCCTGGTCGGAGGGCACGAGCTTCGGCGCCACCGCCGTCACCAACACGATCGGCTTCTTCACCAGCCCCCTCTCGTCGCCGACCGATGCGCTGACGGCGCTGACGATGGTCGCCCTGGTGGCCATGGTGTGGTGCGCGTGGCGGGCGCGGCTGCCGTGGATCCTGGTCGCCTACAGCGCCGTCGTGATCGCGCTGATGCTGATTCCCGAGACCGTGACCGCCCGACCCCGCTTCCTGTTCACGGCGTTCCCGCTGTTCATCGCCGTCGCCGCCTGGTGGCCCGAACGCTCCGACTCCGACCATCACCGAGCCAGCTGGGAGTACCTCGGCTGGGACGTGGTGCTCGTCGCCTCGGGCGCCGGGTTGGCGGCGTTGACCGGTCTCTACGCCGTGTTCGGCGTGATCCCCTGATCGGAGGTCGGCAGCGGCCCGGCGACTACTGGTCGGGCTTGAGCTCGTAGATGAACTGATAGCCGAACAGCTGCGGGCGGATGCGCACACTCAGCTTGTCGATCGAGCCGAGCAGACCGACCTTGGCGGCTTCGCCCTCGTCGGCACCCCCGCGCTGGGCGACGTCGAACGGCAGCCCGGTCGCCTCGCGGCGGGTGATCACCATGCCGGCGTCGTGGATGAGGCGCTCGAAGCTCCGACGGGTGAAGAACCGGACGTGGGTGGCATCGAGAATGCCCCGTCGGTCGTAGTCGAACAGCCCGAGCGCCACCCGGGCGCGCGGGTACCAGTGACCGAAGTTGGGCACGCTGGCGATCACCGACCCGCCCGCCGACACGAGTTGGCCGGCATCGTGGAGCAGCTGGCGCGGATCGCGAACGTGCTCGATCACGTCGGCACACAGCACGATGTCGTAACCGCTGCCGACGACGTCGGGGACACCGTGCTCGAGGTCGGCCTGCACGAACGCGTCGAGGCGCTCGTCGACGCCGTGGTGGTGCTCGACGTCGACACCGGTCACGTGGTGCCCGAGCGAGCGGATCCGCCCCCCGAGCGAGCCGTCGGCGCAGCCGAGGTCGAGCACCTTCGCCGGTGGACGGTTCGCCAGCCAGTTCAACAGCCGGCCGTGCGACGACCCGGGCGCCGGCTTCATCTCGTAGGGCTCGGAGGAGAAGGCGAGCTCGCCGGTGCCGAAACCCATCTTGTGCAGCCGGTAGCGGCCGACGAGCTTGGAGACGTCCCAGGCGTACTCGATGCCGTTGACGTGGCAGATCTCGTCGCCGTAGTACGTCGGGATCGGGATCTCGGCGATCCGGGCGCCCGACTCGATCAACTGCACGATGATCTCGGTGTCGAAGTCGAACCCGTCGGAGTTCTTCGGGAACGGGATCGCCTCGAGTGCCTTCACCGAGTAGGCCCGGTAGCCGCTGTGCCACTCGGTCAGCTCGATCCCGGCCATCGCGTTCTGCCAGGTGCTCAGGATGCGGTTGCCCAGGTACTTGTACCGCGGCATGCCCCCCTCGAGGGCGGCGCCGGCCTCCATCATGCGCGACCCGAACACCGCCTCGGCCTCGCCGGCGATGATGGGGGCGACCATGTCCGGCAGGCACTCCGGCGCGTACTGGCCGTCGGCATGCAGCAGCACGACGATGTCGAGCCCGGACTCGATCGCCCACCTGTAGCCGTACTTCTGGTTGCCGCCGTAGCCGAGGTTGACCGGATGCTTGACGACCCGGATCGGGCGGTGCCCGGCGCGCTCCTGGTAGGCGAGGCCGACGCCGTAGGTGTCGTCCTGGCTGGCGTCGTCGCAGACGAACACCTCGGTCAGCTGGTCGAAGAAGTCCTCGGGAATGCGGTCGAGCGTGCGCGAGAGGTGCTGCTCGGCGTTGTAGGCCACCACCAAGATGCCGATCTTGGGTGACTCGATCGTGTCACTCACGGCCGCAGAGACTAGTCGTGCCACGCCCGCTCACCCGGTGTCCCGCGGCGTACGCGTCCGGCCGGCTGTCCAGCCGAACGCGCCCGGCGGCGACTACCCTGCGGCGACGATGACCCTGAACGAGACGACCGGTGCTGTCGACGACCTGGTGAACCTCGCCGCCCTGGAGGCCCGCGTCGACGAGCTCGCCGCGTCGTACCGCAGCGCGGCGCCGTTCCCCCACGTGGTGATCGACGACGTGCTCCCCCGGCCGGTGCTGGAGCAGATCTACGCCGAGTTGGCGGAGATGAACTCCGGCGACTGGAACGGCTACGTCCACTTCAACGAGCGCAAGTTCTCCAACACCGATGTCGACAGCTGGGGGTCGACCTTGCGTTCGGTCGCCCAGGTCTTCGCCAGCGACCGGTTCCGGGACTTCCTCGAACACGTCAGCGGCTTCGACGGGCTCCATGCCGACACCTCTCTCGACGGCGGAGGGGTGCATCGCTGCTACCGCGGCGGTTTCCTCAACATCCACGCCGACTTCACGGCCCATCACAGCGTCACCAACTGGCGCCGACGCGTGAACCTGTTGTTGTACCTCAACCCGACGTGGGATCCCTCGTGGGGCGGCGACCTCGAGCTCTGGGATCGCGACATGCAGCGCTGCGTCGCGAGCGTCGCGCCGATCGGCAACCGCATCTTGTTGTTCTCGACCGACGAGCACTCCTACCACGGCCACCCCGATCCGCTCCGCACCCCCGACGCCGTGGCACGCCAATCGCTGGCGCTGTACTACTTCACCGAGGAGGAGAACCCACTCGCCCGGGCGACCGACTACCGCCCGCGACCCACCGACGGGGCGCGCCGCATGCTGATCTTCGCCGACAAGAAGGCGCTGGCGGCCTTCGACGTCGTGAAGCGACGGTTCCACGTCTCCGACGACACCGTGCGGCGCCTGATGAACACCTTCTCGCGACGACAGAGGTGAGTCCGGTGTCCCTCGGCTCGATCTCCGCCATCGGTGGCTCCCGATGACCGTCGTCGACGATCAACTCGACGGGCCGTCACCGGAGGCCGACCAACCGGTCACGGCACCGACCGAACGCTTCGCCCGCACGCGCACCGACCGCATCGTCGACGCGTGCGTGGCGTTGCTCTGCTTCGCCGTCGGCACCGCCTGGACCTTCAACCCGCTGCGCACCCAGTTCACCGGAGGTACGTTCGCCAACTACTTCGAAGGACAGGCCCGTGCGTTCCTGAAGGGCAACCTGGCGCTGGAGCAGGGCGTGCTCGGCATCGAGGCGTTCGTCCGTGACGGCAACGAGTACATGTACTTCGGTCCCCTGCTCGGCCTGGCACGTGTGCCCTTCGCCGCCGTGACCGAGAACCTCGACGGTCGCCTGACGCTGATCTCGCTCTTCATCGGCGTGGCCCTGCTGTACTGGCAGTCGATCAAACTGCTCGACCGGATCCTGGTGCTCGTCCACCCCCGGGTCGGCACCACCGGCACCGAACGATGGATCCGGACCGCCTGGCGGGTGTCGGTCGCCGCCGGCACCGTGGTGCTGACCCTGCTCGCCATTCCGTGGGGCTATCACGAGGCCCACCTGTGGAGCGCAGCACTGTTCACCACCGTGCTCAACCAGATGCTCCGGTTCCCCGAGATGCCGACGCGACGGATCTGGGTCTTCGGTGTGGCGCTGCTGGCCGTCGTACTCAACCGTCCCACGACCGCCTACGCGGCGCTGATCGGTGTGGCGCTCCTGATCGCCGTCGCCCTGTGGCGCAAGCTGGCCGAGCGGGCGGCGATCCTGCAGTTGTCGGGATGGTTCCTGCTGGCGTTCACGGCCACGGTGTCGGTCAACTGGGCGAAGTTCCGCCGACCGTTCGGCATCCCGATGGAGGACCAGTTCTTCACCCAGGTCGACGAGAACCGGGCCGAGATGCTCGCCCGCTACGACGACAAGTACTTCCAGACCGAGTTCATCCCGACCAACGTCTGGGCGTACTTCCGCCCCGACGGCGTCGACATCTCCGGTCGGTTCCCGTTCATCGACGTACCCCAGGACCTGCCCTGGGTGTGGGGCGACTCGTTCTACGACGCGACGTACCGCACCGCCAGCATCACGGCGACGAACCCGCTGCTCTTCATCTTGTCGATCGTCGGACTCGTCGCCTTCGTGCGGCTGTTCCGCGAACGGTCGTTCTGGACGCTCGCCCCCGTCGTGGCCGCCGGCATCCTCGCCGCCGGGGGCGTCGCCGGCTGGGGCTACATCGCCACGCGCTACCTGACCGACTTCCTCCCCGGCATGCTCGTGCTGTCGGCGATCGGGATCGCCGTGTTCGTCCGATGGGTCGACCGCCGCGAGGAGCCCTTCGACCCTCGGCTGACGCGCGGCGTGAAGGCCGGTGTCATCGCCCTGGTCGCCTGGTCGATCCTCGCCAACACGGCGATCGCGTTCAACTACAGCTACAGCCTCGGCGACCGCGACGACCACATGGCCCGGCTGTTGTCGATCCAGGACGCCGCCGCCGGCATCGTCGGCCCGTCGCTCGCCGACCGCACCGTGTTCCTCGACGACCTTCCCTACGAGCGCTACGACCCGACCCCGCCGGGGACCCTGGCGATCGTCGGCGACTGCGAGGCGCTCTACTACTCCAACGGCGACACCGTCGACACCTGGGTGACCGTCGAGTACGGCGACAGCGAGTGGCGGCGCGACTTCCGCGTCACCCCCGGCACCGACCTCCAGGCCGGCTACGAGATCGAGCTGTTGCGTCTGTCGGCGTCGCCCGACTTCGACCCGGCCGCGTACTGGTTCTCGCTCTCGATGCGTGTCGACGACGTCGGCGACGACGAGATCGAGTACACGCTCTCCATGAACGACAACTTCGGCACGATCCCCGCCGACGAGCTGAAGATGCCCCGCTCCGACGCCTCGGAGTTCTCGATCACCTTCGACCACCACCGCGGCCTGTTCTTCGTCGAACGCGACGGCCGCAACATCCTGTACGGGCACTTCGACATGGACCCGCTCTACGACGCGCCCGACCCGGGGATCCGCTTCCTCTCCCCGGGCACCTACGGAGCCATGTCGTTCGAGCAGCTGACGCTGTCGACGCCGTGGTGCGACCGCTTGGCGACCGCAGCGAGTCGATGAGCCGACGCGCTGAGTGGGCGCTGCTGGCCGGCTGTTGCGCCGTCTACCTGCTCGTCGCGACCCGTGCCGGCACCGGAGTGCTGCGCACCCAGTTCGACAACCGCGCCTACTCACAGTTCTTCGACCTGCAGGCCGAGGCCCTGCTGCGTGGCGACCTGGCCCTTCCCGAGAACTCGATCGGCATCGAAGCGTTCGTGGTCGACGGACGCGAGCAGATGTACTTCGGGCTGTTCCCGGCGCTGGGGCGGCTGCCGATCTCGGCGTTGACCGACGCCTGGTTCGGCCAGCTCACGGTGATCTCGTCGTTTCTCGCCTGGCTCCTGTTCGTCGTGTCGGCCTGGGCGTTGACCGACCGTGTGGTGCGCTCGCTGGATGCGGTCGCCGTGCCCGTGGTCGTGATCTGGAAGGTCGGCGTGGCGCTGGGGACGCCGATGCTGATGCTCGCCGGTCCCGCCTGGGTGTTCAGCGAGGCGATCATGTGGGGTGTCGCGGCGACGGTGCTGTTCCAGTGGCGGCTGTACTGCGAGCTGGAGGAACCGTCGCTGCGCAACGAGCTGTGGCTCGGCGCCGCCCTCGTGCTCGCCGCGCTGAACCGGCCGACGCTCGCCGTTGGCTGTCTGCTCGTGACCGGTGTCCTGGTCGCCCTGCGCGCTCGTCGCGACCGCCCGGCGGCTGCTCGGCTCGGCGGCTGGGCGGTCGTGGCGGGCCTGGTCCTCGTCGTGCCGAACCTGATCCGCTTCGATCGGCTGCTCGGCCCGCCGATGGAGCTGCAGGTGCTGAGCCAGATCGACGAGCAACGCATGCGGATGCTCGCCTATGCGGGTGGTGACTTCGTCGACGGCCGCTACGCACCGAGCACCCTGCTGGCCTATCTGCGCCCCGACGGCGTGTCGCTGGGGTTCCGATTCCCGTTCGTCGACGCTCCGAGCGAGACCCCCAGGGTGTTCCTCGATGCCGTGTTCGACATCACGTACCGGACGCCCAGCATCGTCGCCACCTCGACGCTGCTGGTCGTCGCCGCCGCAGTGGGCGCCGTCGTCGCCGTCGGGTCGTTCCGAGAGGCGACCACCCGTCGCCTGCTGCTCGTCGCCGCGGCCGGCGTTCCGGCAGCAGCGACGTTGTTCGTGTGGGGATTCATCGCTCCGAGGTACCTCGCCGATTTCGTGGCGCTGCTCGTGCCGTTGGGTGTGCTCGGGACCGCCCGCCTGGCGGCGTGGGGGGCGACCGCTGAGCGTCGCCGCTGGCTCGTCGGCGGCGCCACCGTGCTGGCGGCGTGGTCGGTCACGGCGAACGCGGCGATGGCGGTGTCGTCGTCGTATCTGACCGGGCCCGACGGTGGAGCAGCGGAGCTGGTGCGCCTGCAGGGACGCGGCGACTACTGGACGGCGAGCGACGTCGAACGGTTCGCCGAGCCCGAGGACTTCGCGTTCGAACGGTCGGCTCCCCCGCCGCCGGGGCTGATCGCCGTGCTCGGCGACTGCGACGCGGCGTACCTGTCGAACGGCGAACCCGTCGACCCGTGGCTGGTCCTCGCGTACGGCCCCGCCGACTTCCGGCGGGTGTTCGAGGTGGCCCTGCCGGACGAACTGGTCGACGCGTCGGTCCTGCTGGGGTCGTTCACGGCGAACGAACCCCACGTCGCCGACGGGCCGACGATGTTCGAGTTGCGGCTGGTGACCGATGCGTCCGGCTCGGTCCGCCTCGAGCTGTCCGACGAGTTCGGGATGGTGCCCTACCCGCTCGACGTGACCGCCGGCGAGACGTTCGAGCTGACCGTCACGTCCGACCCGGTGCGGCGTTCGATGTTCTTCGACCTCGACGGCGAGACGGTGCACTACGGGCACTATCTGACCCGGTCGCTGTTCGACGACGGCGGTCAGACGGTCGTGTTCACCGACGGGGGTGACGATCGCGGCGTCGTGGTGGACGCGCTGCCCCCGCCGCCTCGGCGGTGCTGACCCGTCAGCGGTCGAGGCGTCGCCAGACAAAACCGGGGGCGTAGCGCAGCAGACCGAACACGACCTGCAGGATCCCTGGCACCCACACCACGTTGCGCCCGCGTCGCAGGCCGTTGACGACGGCATCGGCGACGTCGGACGGATCGACGCTGAACGGCGCCTCGTCGAGCCCGTCGGTCATCGCCGAGCGAACGAATCCGGGGCGCACGGTCAGCACACCGGCGCCACTGCCGTGCAGCGCGTGGCCGAGGCCGGTGGCGAACGCGTCCTGTCCGGCCTTGGTCGAGCCGTACACGAAGTTCGAGGGCCGTGTCCGCACGCCGGCCACGCTCGACAGCACCACGAGCGTGCCGTGGCCCTGACGGCGCAACCGGTCGGCAACCGCGAGCCCGGACGACACCGCGCCCACGTAGTTGACGCGGGCCAGTTCGGCGGCGGCAACCGGGTCGTCGAGCCCGGCGTCGCCGAGCTGACCGAAGGCCTGCACCACGATGTCGAGATCGCCGAAGCGATCGGCGACGTCGGCGACGAACGCCTCGTGGCCGGCGCCGTCGAGCGCGTCGAAGGCGACGGCGGTGACGGTGGCGTCACCGAACGCGACGGCGTCGACGTCGCAGTCATCCGGATGGCGCACGCCCAGGATCACGGTGCGCAACGCCGGCGACACGAGTGCCTGCACGATCGCGCGGCCGATGTCGCTCGTGCCGCCGAGGACGAGCACGGTCTGGGGTTGGTGGACGGCGTTGTTCACGGTCGGAGATCCTCTTGCTGGTCGGATGGTTCGGTGGGGTGGGCGGTCGGATGGTTCGGCGGGCTGGGCGGCGGGGTGGGTGGCGGGCTGGGTGGCGGGATGGGTCCTGGTGTCGGCGGGGTCAGAGCAGGTCGAGGCGGCGGGCCTGGTCACTGGCCCAGCGACCGTCGGGGTCGACGCGGCGGCGGATCCGGCGCCACTCGTCGAGGCGGGGGTAGCCGGCGCGGATCACCGCCGGCGTGGCGGTGGCGTCCTTGGCCAGGTAGTGCCGACCGCCGGCGTCGAGCACGCGTCGGTCGAGGCTCGCGACGAGATCGCCGAGCCCGGCCACGCCTGCCGGCAGGTCGAGCGTCAGGGTCCATCCCGGTGCCGGGAAGCTCAACAGGCCACCGCTCTCGGGGCCGAAGCGCTTCAACACCGCGAGGAAGCTGGCATGGCCCGACTCGGCGACGGTCTCGACGATCGCCCGCAGCGTGCCGATCGCCTCGAACGGCACGACGAACTGGTACTGGATGAACCCGCCTCGGCCGTACAGCCGGTTCCAGTTGCCCACCATGTCGAGGGGGTGGAAGAAGCCCGTGATCGTCTCGATGCTGCGCTGTGAGCGCGGCGCCTTGCGGTACCACAGTTCGTTGAACGCCCGCACGGCGACACGGTTGAGCACGTTGGGCACGCCGGCCGGCACCGATGCCAGCGAAGCCGGGGCGAACGCCAGCGGGTCGTCGCCGGCGCTCGGATCCTCGGCGACCAGGTCGTCGTAGGTGGCGTGGTCACCGCTGGTGAGCACGGCGCGACCGAGGTCGGCTCCCCGGGCGACGAGGTCGATCCAGGCGACCGAGTAGCGGTAGTCGTCGTCGGTGGCCTCCATGCGCTCGATCAGCGCGTCGAGGTTCGGGATCCGTTCGGTGTCGACGACACAGCGGCTGGTCTCGACCGCCAGGAGTCGAACGGTGGCGTCGACGATCACCCCGGTGAGGCCCATCCCACCGATCGTGGCCCACCAGAGGTCGGGGTCGGTGTCGGCCGTGAGCGAGCGGATCGAACCATCGGCGAGCAGCAGCCGCATCGACTCGACGTGGACCCCGAACGAACCGTCGACGTGGTGGTTCTTGCCGTGGATGTCGCTGGCGATCGCCCCGCCGACGGTGACGAAACGGGTGCCGGGCGAGACGGGAACGAACCAGCCGCGCGGCACGATGTGGCGCAGCAGCTCGTCGAAGCCGACTCCCCCGCCGACGGTGACCCGGCCGTTGGCCGGGTCGAGCAGGATCGGGCCCGGCGAGAGGCGGGCGACCACGCCACCGGCGTTCTGGGCGGGGTCGCCGTAGGCGCGGCCGAGCCCCCGAGCGATCGCACCCCGGTCGGAGACCATGTCGAGGAGCGCTTCGGGGCGGGCGGCGTCGACGTCGAGCACGGTCGCTGCCGTGGGTGCGGTCCGGCCCCACCCCGACAGCAGCTGCGTCCGCGCCCGCGTCGGCTCAGGAGACATACACCGCTGCTCCGTAGACGACGACCCAGCAGAGTCCCAACGCGAGCAGGAGGCGGTCGCTGGTGAAGACCTCCTCGGGGGCCGAGCCCTGGCCCTGGTCGAGGACCAGCAGGTAGCGCAGCAGCGCCATCAGCATCGGCACGATCGACAGCTCGTAGAGCGGCCAGTCGCTCGACGATGCCTCACTGGTCTCGAAGGCCCACACGCAGTAGCTGATCAACACCCCGGCGAGGCTGACCGACAACAGCATCCGCAGGTAACCCACCGAGTACTCCTCGAGGGTTGCCCGCGTCCGGGCGTCGTCGCCGACCTCGTTGAGCTCCGCATAGCGCTTGCCGACGACGATGAACAGCGAGCCGAACGTGATGCACAGCACGAACCAGCGCGACATCGGGACGTCGACGGCGACGGCACCGGCGGCGGCGCGCAGCACGAAACCGGACGCGATCGTGACGACGTCGACGACCGGCACGTGCTTGAGCCACAGCGTGTACGCGATCGTGATCAGCAGGTAGACGGCGACGACGGCGACGGTCTGCCAGCGCCCGGTGAGGGCGGCGAGCCCGAGCGCGATGACCGGGAGCAGCACGCCGGCGATCCGGGCGGCAGCGACCGAGAGCTGTCCGGCCGCGATCGCCCGGTTTCGCTTCGTCGGGTGGCGCCGGTCGGCCTCGACGTCGAGCAGGTCGTTCCACACGTAGGTACCGCTGGCGGCGAAGCAGAACGACGCGAACGTCACGAGGGTGAGCGCGAGGTTGTTGCCCTCGTCGAGGACCCCGGCGGCG
>JAWLFC010000012.1:30865-45272 GCA_041685755.1 Ilumatobacteraceae bacterium | reverse complement strand
CACCAGATCGCGATGTCGATGTTCCTGTTCCTGGCCCTCGTGCTCGACGCGATCGCCGTGCCCGCCCAGACGCTGGTCGCCGAGGAGCTGGGCCGTGGCGGCGCCGACGCCCGCCTCATGGCGGGACGCGTGATGGTCCTGTCGCTCGCCGCTGCCGGTGGACTGGCCGTGCTCGTGCTGACGGCATCGCCCCTGCTCCCGCACGCCTTCAGCAGTGATCCCGCCGTGACGTCTCGCGCCACGGCCGCCCTGGCGCTGCTCGCGGTGCTGCTCGTGCCCGGTGCGATCGCATTCGCCGGCGACGGGATCCTGATCGGTGCGGGCGACTACCGGTTCCTCGGGCTCGCTGCCTTCGGCTACCTGGTCGCGGTGGCACCGGTCGCCGTGGTGGTGTTGGTGACTCCCTCGCTCGGCATCGCCGGGATCTGGCTCGGGCTCACCGCCTGGATGGTGATCCGGGCGTTCGCCAACACCCTGCGGGTCCGCCGGGTGCTCCCGGCAGGGTCAGGTTCGCCGCTGGAACCGGAACCAGCCGTAGACCGCTGACGCAGCGATCAGGACCAGCGCAATGAGCGTCAGCCACAGCAGACCCTCGATCACGGCGCCGAGCACACCGAGCGCCAGCAGGATCACGAGGATGACGAGGAGCAGGGTCATGGCACGGGGCTACCCGTTGGTGTCGACGGACAATCCCTCCAGCGAGACCGCGGTGCGCCACGAGCCGAACGGGAGCGGTGTCGACCAGTACGGGCGGGCGACCGACCGAGCGGCGGGGAACCAGGCCAGCTCGTGACCGGTGCCGGACGCCGACCGGCACCAGACCCCCCGCCGACCGGCGGCGTGCACTGCGGAACCGACCGCCTGCGTGACGTCGTGGGCCACGAGCCGTCCCTGCGCGTCGAGGGGATACTTCTCGGGCAGGCCGACGGCAGCGACTCCGGCGGGCGACACCACGTCGGCAACCCGCTGTCGGCGGGGGAGCGTCGCCGCAGCGAGGCGGATCGGGGCGTCGTCGTCGAGGTCGTCGGGCTCGATGCCCCGCCCGACGAAGAGATGGCGGACCTGGGCGTGGACCGTCGCCAGGTCCTCGTTGAGATACAGGGTGGGCCACGAGTCGGGCGGGTTCCAGCGGGCACCGCGTCGTCGGGCATGGCTCGGGTCGAACGGGTCGGCGTAGTGGGGTCGCGTGATGCGCAGCCAGACGTGCCCATCGGGAAGTACGGCGTCGATCACGGCGCCACACGGGTGAGGTCGAAGGTGTCGGCGAGCTCGTCGCGCACCAGCTCGAACTCGCCGGCGAGCGCCAACTCCAGCCGGGTGCGACCTCCCAGTTGCTCGACCGGGCGGCGGACCACCGCCGGGATCCGCTCGCGCTTGACCCACTGATCGAGGAGATCGGTCGCTTGTCCGAGCAGGGCCACCTGGTCGCGGCGGCCGGCGGGGGCACCGTCGGTGAGCCACTTCGACGCGGCCTGACGGCTGATCCCGAACATCTCCCCCAGCTGGCTCGCCGAGATGTCCCACAGGCGCACCGTGCGCTGCAGCGGGCTGGCGTTGAGTTGGTGGTCCAACCGATCGACGATCTGGCGGAGCAGCGCCGTGTCGCCACCCGTTCGCAGCACGACCTCGTGCGCCAGCGAGTCGGTCAGTGAGTCCGAGGGTGATCGGGTACGGGCCACGACCACACCGTACCGCAACCACTTGTCAACCGCAACCAGTTGTCAATCAACTCCGAGCACCGACGGACGCACCGATCTCACGCATGATCGGATGCGGTGAGCGCGGCGAAGGCCGGACCCCGCTCGGCGATCAGCTCGACGGTGGCCGGCTCCGAGCCGGCTCGTCGGGCCATCTCGGCGCCGATCTCCTCGTGATCGTGATACGCCCGAAACGCCCTGGTACGGGGTCCGACCAGGGTGGCCGCCACCCGGCCGAAGGTGCCGAGGCCGCAGTGGATCTTGCCGACGTCGTGGAGGATCGCGCCGGCGAGCTCGGCCCGGGTCGCCCCCGGACGCGCCGCGAGGAACCGGCGGGCGACGGCGACGCTGTGGCGGCGATCCTGGTTCGACAACTGCACCCACAGGTCACGCTCGCCGGGCAGCAGCCGATCCTCCACCCACACCTCGTCGACCACCGACGGCGGCGTGGGCGGCAACGACGTGAAGAAGCGCGCCGCCAGATGCCAGAGCTTGCGGGGCGGATCGGTGACCGTCATCGGCTCAGTGTGGCCCGCGGGTGGGCGGATCGGTACACGTCCCACAGGCGCTCCTGGCTCACCTTGGTGTAGACCTGCGTCGTCGAGATCGACGCGTGGCCGAGCATCTCCTGCACGACTCGCAGGTCGGCACCGTGATCGAGCAGGTGGGTGGCACAGGAGTGTCGCAGTACGTGGGGCGACAGTTGGTCGGCGATGCCGGCGCGGGCGCCGTACTTCTTGACCACCAGCCAGGCCGCCTGGCGCGACAACCGGCCGCCCCGGGTGTTGAGGAACACCGCCTCGGCGTCGTCACGGGATCGCCACCGGTCGGGCACCAGGTGGGCACGACCTCCCTCGGAGAACCAGTCCTCGAGCGCCGCTGCGGCAGTCGAGCCGAACGGCACGATGCGTTCCTTGGCGCCCTTGCCGTACAGCCGCACGAGCCGGTCGTCGAGGTCGATCTCCCCGATCGACAGCCCGACCGCCTCGGAGATCCGCGCCCCGGTGGCGTACAGCAGCTCGATCAGCGCCAGGTCGCGCCGGTGGATCGGCTCGGTCACCACCACGGCGTCGAGCAGGCTCGTGACCTGGGCCTCGGTCAGCGGTTTGGGGATCCCTGCGGGCACCCGCACGCCCTCGAGGTCGGCCGTCGGATCGTCGCTGCGCTGCCCCTCGACGGCGAGATGGCGGTGCAGCATCCGCACGGCGGCAATCTGGCGGGCGATCGACGAGGTGGCGGCGCCACTCCCCCGTCGCTCACCGACGAAGTCGACGAGATCGGCGGTCTCGACGGTGAGAACGGCGACGCCCCGACGGCCGAGCCAGTCGCAGTAGCCGGTGAGATCGCGGCGGTAGGCGGCGATCGTGTTCGGTGCCCGCCCCTTCTCGGCCACCATCCACGAGAGGAACTCCTCGACCTCGATCGGGAGCACCGACGGTCACCCCTCGTCGGACGCCGCCGGATGATCCGAGGCGAGCAGCCGTCGCTCGGCCATCAGCAGCGCGATCACCGACTTCGCATCGGTGATCTCACCCCGCTCGACCATGGCGATCGCGTCGGCGAGCGGGAGGTGCAGGATCTCCATGTGCTCCTCCTCGGGCCCGTGGCGGTCGTGGGGCACCGGTCGGCAGTCGGTCGCCAGGTACAGGGTGGTGACCGAGTCCGTCATGCCCGGCGACGGCAGGATCTCGGTGAGGAGATCGAGTTCACCGGCATCGAGCCCGGCCTCCTCGACCAGCTCACGGCGCGCCACCTCGGCGGTGTCCTCGCCGTCGACGTCGCGCATCCCGGCCGGGATCTCGATGACGTCGCACTCGTACGGCGGCCGGTACTGGGACACCAGGACGACCGACGGGTTGCCCTCGGCGTCGAACACCAGCGGCAGGACGCCGACGGCGCCCGGTGAGCGCACGATGTCGCGCGTGAACGCCGAGCCGTCGGGCGCCTCGAACTCGGCCAGGACCACGTTCCACGCATAGCCCACGTGGACGACCGACTCGGTGCGTCGGCGAAAGCCCGATGGCCCGCTCACGTCGACAGCGACGGGGCCGAGCCGGCGGGCGCGTTGTCGGCGGCCTCGCCGATGTCGGCGTGACCGCGGCGGGCCAGCGCGGCGGCGATGAACTCACGGAACAGTGGGTGCGGCCGGTCGGGACGGCTCTTGAACTCGGGATGGGCCTGGGTGCCCACCCAGAAGGGGTGGCCGGGCAGCTCGATGAACTCGACGAGCCGGTTGTCGGGCGAGGTGCCCGAGCACCACAGACCGTGCTCCTCGAGCTGGCTGCGGTACCGCTCGTTGAACTCGTAACGATGGCGGTGCCGTTCGCTGACGACGGGTTCGCCGTAGGCGGCAGCGACCTGCGAGCCCGACGCCAGCACGGCGTAGTACGCACCGAGGCGCATCGTGCCGCCCTTGTCCTCGATGCCGCGTTGCTCGAGCATCAGATCGATGACGGGGTAGCGGGTGGTCGGATCGAACTCGGTGGAGTTGGCACCGACCAGACCGACCACGTCGCGGGCGAACTCGATCGTCATCGCCTGGAGCCCGAGGCACAGGCCGAGGCACGGGATGGCCTCCTCGCGCGAATAGCGGGCGGCGGCGATCTTCCCCTCGACCCCGCGATAGCCGAATCCGCCCGGGATCACGATTCCGTCGAGGTGATCGAGCTGGCCGGCTGCCAGCAGCCCCTCGACGCTCTCGGACTGGATCCAGACGATCTCGACGTCGGCGCCGTGGTGGAACCCGGCGTGTTTGAGGCTCTCGACGACCGACAGGTAGGCGTCGGGGAGTTCGATGTACTTGCCGATCAGCCCCACGCGCACCGGCGTCGTCGCCGCTTCGACCTTGGCGACGAACTCCTCCCAGTAGGTCAGGTCGGGCTCGCCCTCGATGCGCAGCACGTCGCAGACGAAGTCGTCGAGACCCTCGTCGTGCAGGATCAGCGGCAGTTCGTAGATGTTCTTGGCATCGGCGGCGTTGACGACCGCTCGCTCCTCCACGTCGCACAGGCTCGAGATCTTGCGTTTGAGCTCGTCGGACAGGGGCTCCTCGCTGCGGCAGACGATGACGTCGGGCTGGATGCCCCTGCTGCGCAGCTCGGTGACCGAGTGCTGGGTCGGTTTGGTCTTCTGCTCGCCCGACGGCCCGATGAACGGCACGAGCGTGACGTGCAGGTAGCAGACGTTGTCGCGTCCCACCATGTTGCGGAACTGGCGGATCGCCTCGAGGAACGGCAGGATCTCGATGTCGCCGACGGTGCCACCCACCTCGGTGATCACGACGTCGACGTCGTCACGAGCCACCCGCTCGACACGACGCTTGATCTCGTCGGTGATGTGCGGGATCACCTGCACGGTCTTGCCGAGGTAGTCGCCCCGGCGTTCGGCGGCCAGCACCGCCTGGTAGATCGAGCCGGTCGTCGCATTGGAGTTGCGCGACAGGTTCTCGTCGATGAAGCGCTCGTAATGGCCGAGGTCGAGGTCGGTCTCGCCGCCGTCGTCGGTGACGAAGACCTCGCCGTGCTCGAAGGGGTTCATCGTGCCCGGGTCGATGTTGATGTACGGGTCGAGCTTCTGCAGGGTGACCCGTAATCCCCGCAGCTTGAGCAGGCGCCCGAGCGACGATGCCGTCAGGCCCTTGCCGAGCGAACTGGCCACACCTCCGGTCACGAAAATGTGCTTCGGCATCAGCCAGTTCCTCCGTCTCGAACGTTGCGACTCCGGCATCCACGCGACGCCATGACGGAAGATCACCATACCGCTCCGATGCCGCCATCGGGGTCATTGCCCGATCTGCGCGGTCAGCTGCCGCGTTGTCAGCGGTGGAGCAGCTCGCGGGCGTGTTCGAGGGCGGATTCGCTGGCGGATCCCGACAGCATCCGGGCGATCTCACCGACGCGCTCGTCACCGGCGAGCGCGGCCGCCGTCGCGAACGTGAGGCCGTCGCGGACCGTCTTGGACACCGAGAGCTGTGCGTCGGCGGCGGCGGCGACCTGGGCCAGGTGGCTGACGACCAGCACCTGATGACTGCGGCCGAGTCGGGCGAGCGCATCGCCGATCGCCTGCGCTGCCGCGCCGCCGATGCCGGCGTCGACCTCGTCGAACACCAGCGTGCGGCCGGGCTGGGTGGACGCTGACGACAACACGAGTCGCAGTGCCAACATCGCTCTGGCCAGCTCGCCGCCCGACGCCACGCGGGTGAGCGGGAGCAGCGGCGAACCGGGGTTGGCAGCCAGCAGGAACTGCACGCGGTCGCCCGGGTGGTCGTCGGGGTGCTCTCCGATCTCGACGCCGATCGAGGCATGGGGCATGGCGAGGCGCCGCAGTTCGGCCTCGACCGCCGCCGCCAGGCGCGGACCGGCCAGGCGTCGCTGCCGGCCGACGGCGCCAGCGGCGCGACGCTCCTCGGCGAGCGCCTCGGTTCGCTCCCGGTCGAGTTCGGCGGCGCGCTCGTCGAATCGTTCGAGCTCGCGCAGGCGATCGGCGGTCTCGGCGTGGAAGGCCATCACCGCCGCCAGGTCGTCGCCGTACTTGCGGCGCAGGTTCTTGAGCAGCTGACGGCGTTCCCGGATCTCCTCCAGGCGCTCCGGCGCCTCGTCGATGCCCTCGCCGAGACGGCGCAACTCGGACACGATGTCGTCGAGTTCGGCTGCGAGGTCGTGGAGACGGGCTGCCTGCTCACGCAACGGCGCCCGCTCGTCGAGTGCGCCGAGCGCCGCTGCGACCGCGTCGCGGGCGCCGGCGTCGGCCGACAGCGTCGCCACGGCCGCTTCGGCCGCTGCTCGATGAGCAGACGCGTCGGCCAGGAGCGATTCCTCGGCGTCGAGGCGGTCGTCCTCGCCGGGATCGACGACGGCGGCAGCGTCGAGCTCCTCGACCTGGAAGCGCAGCAGGTCGATCTCGCGGGCGCGGGCGCGGTCGTCGCCGCCGAGTGCTGCCAGAGAGGCGTCGATCTCGGTGAGGCGCGCCCGGGCCGCGCGCAGCGGCCCGAGGTCGACGTCGCCGTACTCGTCCAGCGCCGCTCGCTGTGTCGCCGTCGACAGCAGCGACTGGTGGGCATGCTGGCCGTGGAGGTCGACGAGATCGCCGGCAGCCTCGGCGAGCGATGCCACCGTCGCCAGCCGTCCGTCGACGTAGGCACGTGAGCGTCCGTTGACGGGAATGACCCGCGACAGCACCGTCTCGGACCCGTCGGCGGCGATCAGGCGGCCGTCGATGCGAGCCTGGTCGCAGCCGTGGCGCACCATCGACACGTCGGCGCGGCCGCCGACGAGCAACTCGATCGCCTCGACGATCATCGTCTTGCCCGCACCGGTCTCGCCGGTGACGGCGGTCAGACCCGACCCCAGCACGATCTCGACGCGGTCGATCACACCGAGGTTCTCGATGTGCAGCTCGCTCAGCATCGATCGACTCCCGGCGACCGTCTCACCGGTCGGCGAGGCCGAACTTGGCCTTGAGGATCTGGTGGTAGCGCTCGCCGCCGAAGCGGACGAACCGCGCGGTCGACTCCGAGGGCGAACACCCGACGATGTCGCCGTCGTCCAGCGACGCGACCGCTTGACCATCGAGCGTGAGCTCGGCGGCACGGTGGCCCGTCACCTCGATCTCGATCACCTCGGTGGGGTCGAGCACCAGCGTCCGATCGAACAGCATGTGGGGCGACACCGGGGTGAGCAGCATTGCCCGGTGACGCGGTGACACCACCGGACCGCGCGCCGACAGCGAGTAGGCGGTCGAGCCGGTCGGTGTGGCCACGATCAGCCCGTCGGCGGCGTAGTAGGTGAACGGTTCGCCGTCGATGCGCGCCAACAGCCGCACGGTGTGTCCCGACGCCGCCTTCTCGACGACCGCCTCGTTGAGGGCCCGACCGACCAGCGACCGGTTGACCGTGACGTCGAGCATCATCCGTTCGTCGAGTTGCCAGCCCCCGGCGACGGGTCCGGCGGCGACACGCCCGAGGGCGTCGTCGAGCCGCTCCGGTTCGACCTCGGTGAGGTAGCCGAGCGAGCCGAGGTTGACGCCGAGCAGAGCGACAGGAGCCCCCTCGAGGAGTCGCACGGCCCGCAACATCGTGCCGTCGCCGCCGAGGCTGAGCACCAGGTCGGCCTCGGCGATGGGCCGCTCGCTCGCCGCGTCGGGCATGGCGAGAGCTCGGGCGTCGTCGAGCGGCATCGAGAATGCGACGTCGTGCTCGACGCACCACGCCTCGGCGCGCTGGGCCAGCTCGCGGGCGGTCGTGCGCTCGTGGTGCGCCACGACGGCGACGCGCTTCACGGTCGCTGCCCGCTCACGGCATGGACGAGGAACTCGACGTTGCCGTCGGCCCCCGTGATCGGCGAGGTGGTCCAGCCCTGCACCGCGCAGCCGGCGGCACCGAGGGCGTCGGCGACCTCGGCACGCACGCGATCGTGGACAGCGGGGTCGGTGATGACGCCGCGCCCGCGATCGACCTCGCGGCGGCCTGCTTCGAACTGGGGCTTGACGAGCAGGACCATCGGTGAACCAGGTTGGCACAGCTCGACCAGCGTCGGGATGACGAGCCGGAGCGAGATGAACGACAGGTCGCCGACCACGATGTCGACCGCACCGCCGATCAGGTCGAGGTCGGCGTGGCGGATGTTGCAGCGCTCGAGATTCGTCACCCTGCTGTCGGCTCGAAGACGCTCGTGGAGTTGCCCGTGGCCGACGTCGAGCGCGACGACGTGGGCTGCGCCGTGCTGGAGCAGCACGTCGGTGAAACCGCCGGTCGACGCGCCCACGTCGAGGGCCCGCAGACCGGTCACGTCGATGGCGAAGTTCGCGAGCGCGTGTTCGAGTTTCTCGGCACCACGGCCGACGTAGCGGGCGGGAGGGCCCTCGACCACCACGGCATCGCCGGGGGCGACCTGACGAGATGCCTTGTCGGCGACGGAGCCGTTGACGAGAACGCGGTTGGCAGCGATCAGGTGCTGGGCCTCGGCACGACTCGCGGTCAGCTCCCGCCGGACCAGTTCCGCGTCGAGTCGGCGACGGGCCACGGGCGGTGGACAGGCTCGGTCGACGTGGTCAGTCGGCCGACGGTGCGGCGGCCTTCTTGGCCGGCGCCTTCGTGGCCGCTCGCTTCTTGGCGGGGGCCTTCTTGGTGGCGGCCTTCTTCTTGGCGGGCGCCTTCTTGGTGGCGGCCTTCTTCTTGGCGGGCGCCTTCTTGGTGGCGGCCTTCTTCTTGGCCGGGGCCTTCTTCGCCGGGGCGGCGGTCTCGGCCTTCACACGCTCGGCGATCCGGTCGGCCAGCTCCTCGAAGCGGTCCTCCAGTTCGTCGAAGCGTTCCGACAACCAACTGATCTGCTTGGAGATCTCCCGCTGCACGTCGGCGCTCACCCGATCGGAGGTCTCGCGGCCCCGGTCGAGCAGCGTCTGCACCGCCTTCTCGGCGTCGTTGCGACGAATCTCGCCGTTCTTGACCATCGACTTGACGATCGACTCGGCCTGCTTGCGCGACATGTCGGTGAACTCGACGCCAGCATCGACGAGCCGTTGCAATTGGTTCTTTGCCATGGCGAGAGGCTAGTGCCCACGCTCGGACGCCGACGCGATACGAGTCGACACCTCGCGCAGGTCGGCAGCGACGAGATCCGCTGCGACGTCGTCGCCGAGCGGCACGCCCGAGCGCACGAGCGCGAACCGGCACTGCAGGAGGGTGGCGAGTCGGCCGTCGGTCTCGGGACGATCGCCGACCATCAACAGCGCCGAGGGGTCGACGGGCGCCTCGGCGCCGGCGAGGCGGTCGGCGATCAGATCGGCCATCGGCTGATGCGGCTTGCCACCCACGATCGGCTCGGCCCCAGCGGCGGTGGCGACGGCGGCGAGGATCGACCCGCCACCGGGTTGCAGGCCCGCCGGCGTCGGATACGTCGAGTCGGTGTTGGTGCCGATGAGACGGGCGCCGGCCCGCACGGCGGCGGAAGCGACGGCGAGGCGGTCGAAGTCGAAGTCGCGGTGCAGGCCGACGACCACGGCATCGAATCCCTCGGGGTCGAGTCGGCCGTCGTTGACCACGGCGACCGCCCCGGCCTCCTCCACGGCTTCGACGACGCCGGGGCCGCCGGCGACGAGCACGCGGTCACCGCCGCCGACGAGGCGGCCGGCCGCCATCGCCGAGGAGACGACGTCGCCGACGGCGGGGATTCCGATCGCCTCCAGGGCGGCCTCGTGTTCGGCGCGTGTGGCGGCGGAGTTGTTCGTGACGAACAGCACCCGCCGCCCCGAAGCCCGCAGGTCGGCGACCGCCTCCACCGACCCGGCGACGGGTCGGTGGGCCAGCCACACGACCCCGTCGAGGTCGCAGAGCACGGTGCCGATCGCAGCCCACTCGTCCTCGGTCATCGCTCGATCGTTGCAGCCCCAACCCCCATCGGTGGCATCCTGTCGTGGTGCCCCGCTTCACACCATTTCCCGCCCTGCGCTACTGCGACCGAGACATCGGCGATCTCATCGCCCCGCCCTACGACGTGCTCTCCGACGCCGATCTCGACGAGCTCGGCGCCCGCAGCCGCTTCAACATCACCCACGTCGACGTGCCGCGCGAGTCGCAGGGTCCGGACCGGTACGTGCAGGCGGCGGCGACGCTGCGCGACTGGATCGACGCCGGGGTCATGGAGTTCGACGCCGAGCCGACGTTCACCATCTACCGGATGCGTTTCACCGATGCGACCGGTACTGCTCGTGACATCGCCGGAGTCCTCGGCGGCCTCGAAGTCGTCGACGAAGGTGCCGGCGGCGTACTGCCCCACGAACGTGTCACCCCGAAGGCGTCGACCGATCGTCTCGATCTGACCCGGGCGACCCAGGCGAACCTCTCGCCGGTCTGGGGCCTGTCGCTGGCGACGGGCCTGACCGCACTGCTCGCCGAGCCCGCCGAGGCGATCTCCTCGGTCACCGTCGACGGCGTCGAGCACGTCGTGGAGCGGGTGTCCGACCCGGAGCGGGTCGCCGCCATCGCCGACCGGGTCGGCTCCGACGACGTGCTGATCGCCGACGGCCACCATCGCTACGGCATCAGCCGCACCTACCGCGACGAGGTACGCGCCGCCAACGGCGACCGACCCAACCCGGCTGACGAAACGCTCACCTTCGTGAGCGAGCTGGTCGCCGACCAGCTGTCGGTCGAGGCGATCCACCGGCTCTACCACGACGTGAGCATCGCTGACCTGACGGCCGCCCTCGATGCCGTGTTCGAGCGCTCCGACGCCGGCGCACCCGACGGCGACACGTTGGCAGCGATGGAGCGCGAGGGCGTGCTGTGCCTCGTCGGCCCCGACGGCTCGGCCGAGTGGCTGACGCCCCGCCCCGGAGCGTTCGACGGGGTGCGGGCGCTCGACGGGGCCTGGCTGGAGCACGCCCTCGCCGACGTCGATCACAGCGTCACCTACCAACACGGCCTCGATCACGTCGTCGACGCCGTCACGTCGGGCGACGCGTCGGCGGCGGTACTGATCCGTCCGGTCTCGGTCGCCGAGATCGAGCGCACCGCCCGCGAAGGCGCGCTCATGCCGCCGAAGTCGACGTTCTTCACCCCGAAACTGCGCACGGGACTGGTGATCCGCAGCCTGGTCTGAACGCCACAGACCGGGACGGTCGGATCACCCCACGAGCCGGCCGGCGAGGGCCTCCAGTGCCCTGGCCACCTGGGCTCGCCGCCGCACGGGGATCACGGCGTCGGCGACGACCTCGGTCCGGCTCTGTGTGGCGCCACCGACGCGAAAGAACCGCCTCCGGACGGTTCCGGTGATCACCACCTCGGTTCCCTCGACCACCAGGGCAGCGTCGGTCGGATCGATCCACGCAACCGGGACGGACGCGCTGCGGCGGCGGCCATCGGACGCGAGCGCGGTGGCCACGTCGAACTGGACGACGATCGAACCAGATGGCAGCTCACGCTCGGTTCGCTCGCCACGCACGGCACCTCTGAGCACGACCACGTTGGTCGCGCCGGCCGCCTGGTCGTTCACAGTGTCGTTCATGTCGTTCCCCTTCCGGATGACGTTCCAGCGGGGGGAGTCGGTCACCGTCGACCGTAGCGACGGCGTGTGACAGAGATGGCGGGCGGGGGTTGCTACGTTCCCCGGAATGACCGATGAGCCGATCCGCTGGGGAATCGCCGCCACCGGAAAGATCGCGGCGAGCATGTACGAAGCGCTGAACTCACTTCCCGACGCGACGGTCACCGCCGTCGGCTCCCGCTCGCCGGAGGCGGCCGCGTCCTTCGCCGCTCGCTTCGGCATTCCCCGAGCACACGGCACCTACGACGACCTGTTCGCCGACCCCGATGTCGACATCGTCTACGTCGCCTCGCCCCACAGCCATCACCACCAGATGACCATCGCCGCCCTCGACGCCGGCAAGCACGTGCTGTGCGAGAAGGCCTTCGCGGTCAACGCCGGCCAGGCGCGCGAGATGGTCGACGCCGCACGACGAAACGACCGCTTCCTGATGGAGGCGATGTGGACCTGGTTCATCCCCGCCGTCGTCGAGGTCCGTCGACGCGTCGCGGCCGGCGAGATCGGCGAGCCGACGATCGTCGACGCCGACTTCGGCATCCGGGTCACCGACCTCGACGGCCGTCACCACCGGCCCGACCTGGCCGGCGGAGCGCTGCTCGACCTCGGCATCTACCCGATCAGCTTCGCCCGCTACCTGCTCGGTGAACCGGTCGGGGTGTCGGCCCGGGGGACCCTCACCGCGGCAGGTGTCGACGCGACCGTCGCCGGAGCGGTGTCGTTCGCCGGCGGCGGCGTCGGCGTGTTCCACACCACGCTCGCGCTCCAGACCAGCCTCAGCGCGACGATCTACGGCACCGAGGGCCGTATCGACGTCGATGCCCCCTTCTGGTTCCCGACCCGCTTCACCCTCCACCGCAGCGGCCGGGAACCCGAACGCGTCGAGATCGACCACGGCGGCCTCGCTCACGAGGCACAGCATGCGATGGACCGCATCCGCGCCGGCCACTTGGAGAGTGACGTGATTCCACTCGCCACCACGGTGTCGACGATGGAGTTGCTCGACGAGATCCGCGCCCAGGTCGGCGTCGTCTACCCCGAGGAGCGGTGAGGGCTCAGGCGTCGGCCGGATAGCCGGCGTAGGAGGCCTTGAAGACCCCTTGGTGCAGCAGCACCGTCGCCGCGTGCACGCCGGTCTCGGCGTCGGTCACCGTCGATTCGGTCCAGTACGACTCGACCCGCGTGCTCTGGCCGATCCCGACGATCGTGTGGTCGACCCGGTACCGCTGGCCCACGAACACGGGCCCCTCGACGTAACGGACCTCGAGATCGATGAACAGCCCGACCGCCGGACCGCGCACCGGGAAGTGTCCCGGCGACTTGTGCGTCAGCACGCTCAGCATCTCCGTCGGGACGATCGGTCGGCCCCACGGCGACGCATCGGCGTCGTGGTACCAGGCGCTGGACTCGGTGATCCGGGCGAGCTTCTGGGCGAGCGTGAACGGGTACAGCGGCCCGTTGTGCTCGTCGAGATCCATCGACACGACGTCCGGCGATGCCGAGGTCATGCCGACCTCGAGCCGGTCGACGATGTGCAGTGTTCCGGGGTCGCCGAGGCCCCGCGTGCGCCGCTCGTCGAGTTCGGTCGGCACATCGGGGCCGAGGGTGGCGGTCCCGGTCAGGACCGGCGTGCCGTCGGCCTTGGCGGCGTCGATCCGAGCCGCAGTGTCAGCGGTCGGCGTGAAGCGAGCCCGGACCTCCTCGCCCTCGACCACCATGTTGAGGAAGTGCGAGCTGATGCAGCCCCGCTCGAACCATGCCTGGCCCCATCGGTGCACCGCCAGCGGGTCGAACTGGCTGAAGTGCGTCGGCCCCTCGATCGGCGCCCCGGCGAGGCCGAGACGATCGGCGGTGGCATCGTCGTGGACGCTGGTGTGACCGCCGAGGTCCTGCTCGGCGAGCATCTGCGCCGGCGCCCGCAACGGCCCGACGACGGTGTCGCCGTCTCGATCGATCTCGGTGTCGAAGCTCATCGGTGCGATCCTGCCAGATCAGGTGGCGGGTGGGAGCACCTTCAAGCCGAGCTCGGCGAGTGCCTTGGGGTCGCCGGGGATCGGCGAGTTGGTCATCGGGTCGGTGCCGGACTGGGTCTTCGGGAACGCGATCACCTCACGGATGTTCTCCTCGCCCGCCAGGATCGCCACCAGCCGGTCGAGGCCGAACGCGAACCCTCCGTGCGGCGGGGCGCCGTAGTCGAACGGGTTGAGGAAGAAGCCGAACTTGCGCTCTGCCTCGTCGTCGGAGATCCCGAGGGCGTGGAAGACGCGCCGCTGCAGTTCCGGCTCGTGGATTCGAATCGAGCCGGAGCCGAGCTCCCAGCCGTTGAGCACCAGGTCGTAGGCGATCGAGCGCACCGAGAGCGGATCGGTCTCGATCTTGTCGACGTCGTCGGGATGCGGGGTGGTGAACGGGTGGTGACCGGGCTTGGGACGTCCCGTCTCCTTGTCGACGCCGACGAACAGCGGGAACTCGACGACCCACACGTAGCGGTACGGGCCCTCGTGCACCGGCGGGCGTCCCAGGTCGTTGCGCAGCGTGCCGAGCACCTCGCACGTCGTCATCCACTCGTCGGCGACGATCAGGATCAGGTCACCGGTCTCGGCCCCCGTCGTCGACCGCACGGCGCCGGCTTCGTCGTCGGAGAGGAACTTGGCGACCGGCGACTCGAAGCCG
>JAWLFC010000012.1:0-30765 GCA_041685755.1 Ilumatobacteraceae bacterium | reverse complement strand
GTCGCCGACCTTCAGCCACACGAGGCCCTTGGCGCCGAGCGACTTGGCCCGATCGGTCAGCTTGTCGAGCTGGTTGCGGCCGTACTCAGCGGCGGCGCCGGGCACACGGATGCCCTTGATCGACGACGCGCCGGCGAACGCCTTGAACTCGGTGGTGGCGAAAACCGGTGTCAGCTCGACGAGTTCCATCCCGAAGCGCAGGTCGGGCTTGTCGACGCCGAACCGGTTCATCGCATCGTGCCAGGTGATCCGCTCGATCGCCGGCGGCCGCTCCCCCGTCGCTGCCTCGGCGGCGTCGAGGACCGCCTCGCTGACGGCGTCGAGCACGTCGTCCTGGCCGACGAAGCTCATCTCCATGTCGAGCTGCATGAACTCGTACTGGCGGTCGGCGCGGAGGTCCTCGTCGCGCAGACAGCGAGCCATCTGGTAGTAGCGGTCGACACCGCCGACCATCAGCAGCTGCTTGAACAGCTGCGGCGACTGCGGCAGCGCGTAGAACGAACCGGGCTCCTTGCGCGACGGCACGAGGAACTCGCGGGCACCCTCGGGCGTCGACGGCACCAGCATCGGTGTCTCGACCTCGACGAACCCCTGACGCTCCATCCCGGCGCGCACCGCGGCATTGACGGCGGCGCGGACGCGCAGGTTCTTCTGCATGCGCTCGCGTCGCAGGTCGAGATAGCGGTGCTGGAGGCGGATGTTCTCGTCGACCTCGTCGGCGCGAGCGTCGATCGGGAACGGCGGTGGCGTGGCGACTCGCAGGATCTCGACCTCGCACTCTCCGAGCTCGATCTCGCCCGTCGGGAGGTTGTCGTTGATCGTGCCCTCCGGTCGCTCTCGCACCACCCCGGTGATGCGCAGCACGTACTCGCTGCGCACGTCGACGTCGTCGTTGACGACGCACTGCACGATCCCCGAGTGGTCGCGCAGATCGACGAACGCGAGGTGTTCGCCGTGCTCACGGCGGCGGCCGACCCAGCCGCAGACGCTGACGGTCTCGCCGACGTGATGGCGGCGCAGCTCGCCGCACAGGTGCGTGCGCATGCTGGTGGCGCTGGAGGACGTGGTGGATTCACTCATGAGGGTGTCGATTCTGGTCGTTGGGGGACGAGAGGTGGACGGCGATGTCGGACCGGGCGACCGAGAACTGGTCACCCCCGCGCATCGGCTTCACCATGACGGTTCCGGCAGCGACTTCGTCGTCGCCGACGATCAGCGCCAGGCGGGCGCCGCTGCGGTTGGCGAGCTTCATCTGCGCCTTCATCGAGCGGTTGTCGTAGGCGCGGTCGACAGCGATGCCTGCCTCGCGCAGCTCGGCGGTCAGAGCGACGGCGTGCCGGCCGCCGGTCACGTCGACGACGAACGCGTCGAGTTCGAGAGGGCGGGCGTCGAACACGCCTTCGTCGTCGCAGGCGAGCAGGGTGCGGTCGAGACCGAGGGCGAACCCGACGCCGGGCGTGGGCGGCCCTCCGAGCGCTTCGACGAGGCCGTCGTAGCGCCCGCCGCCGCCGAGGGCGTTCTGGGCCGAATCGAGCGTGGCACCCTGGATCTCGAAGATCGTGCGTCGGTAGTAGTCGAGACCGCGCACGAGCTTCGGCTCGACCGTGAAGGGGATCTCGAGCAGCCTCAGCCCGTCGAGGACCGCCTCGAAGTGAGCAGCGGCGGCGCCACTGTGGAACTCGGCGATCTGGGGAGCAGACGCGATCAACGCCTGGTCGCTGTCGCGTTTGGAATCGAGGACCCGCAGCGGGTTGCGCTCGAGGGTCGCTCGGGACTGCTGGCTGAGGGCGTCGCCGGCGGCGGTGAAGTACTCGCGCAGGGCCTCGACGTACCGGGCGCGATCGTCGGGTTCGCCGAGGCTGTTGACGAGCAACGTCACCCGACGCAGCCCGAGACGGGCGTAGAACTCCCAGGCGAGCGCGATCACCTCGACGTCGAGGTGAGCGTCGTCGGAGCCGAGCACCTCGACGCCGACCTGGTCGAACTGGCGGTACCGGCCGCGCTGGGGCTTCTCGTAGCGAAAGTTCGAGCCCGAGTAGTACACCTTCCACGGCAGCGTCGGACGGTGCTCGGCGAACGCCCGGCAGACGCTCGCCGTCATCTCGGGGCGCAACGCGACGTGGCGCTGGCCCTTGTCGACGAAGTCGTACATCTCCTTGGCCACGATCTCGGTGGCGTCACCGATGCGTGTGAACACGCCGAGGTCCTCGAGCAGCGGCGTGATCAGTCGGCCGTAGCCGGCCGCTTCGACGACGTCGGCGAACACCTGCTCGAATCGGCGCCAGCGGGCGCTCTCGGGCGGCAGGATGTCCCGCATGCCGGGACTGGTCTGGAACGCTGGCACGGCCGGTCAGGCTACCGGCGTGGCTGCGCCCGGGATCAGGCGATATGCGTCGTACACCGAGTCGACACCCTTGATCGTACGGATCACGGCCTCGAGATAGCCGGGGTTGGCGAACTCGAACTCGAAGCGCATCTTCGCGACCCGGTCGGTCCCGGTGACCGTCTGGCACGACAGGATGTTGACCTGGTGGTCGGCGAGCGCGTTGGTGACGTCGCGCAACAGCCGCGAACGGTCGAGTGCCACCACCTCGACGCCGGCGACGAAGGCGGCGTCGTGGCGTTCCTCGCCGTCCCACTCGACCTCGATCATCCTCGCCGACTGCTCCGCCATCAGCGACACGGCGTTGGCGCAGTCGGAGCGGTGCACGCTCACCCCGCGACCACGGGTGACGAAGCCGATGATGGAGTCGCCGGGCACCGGCGTGCAGCAGTTCGCGAGCCGCACGAGCACGTCGTCGAGGCCCTCGACGTGGACACCGACCCGTGACCGTTCGCCCTCCCGGCGCTCGCGGCGCGGCGCGGCGATCGTCGTCGGCGGGTGCTCGTCGTCGGGTCGTAGCGCCCGCGCCACGCGCTGGGCGACCGACTTGGCCGACACGTGGTGTTCGCCGACCGCGGCCAGCAGGGCGTCGAGGTCGGCGTAGCTCAGCTCGGCGACCACCGCCGCCAGCTCGGGGGATTTCCACACCTGCTGCGCGGGGAGGCGCTCGCGACGGAACTCCGAGGTGAGATCGTCGCGACCGGCCTCGACCATGTCGACGCGACGTTCACGGCTGAACCACTGGCGGATCTTGTTGCGCGCCCGGGGCGAGGCAACGAAGGCCAACCAGTCCTGCGACGGGCCCGCCGTCTCGACCTTGGAGGTGAAGATCTCGACGTTGTCGCCGCTCGCGAGCACGTGGTCGAGCGACACGAGCCGGCCGTTGACCTTGGCCCCGATGCAGGAGTGGCCGACCTCGGTGTGCACGGCGTACGCGAAGTCGACCGTGGTCGAGCCGACCGGCAGCGTGATCACCCGCCCCTTCGGGGTGAACACGAACACCTCGTCCTGTTCGAGGTCGGTCTTCAGGCTCTGCATGAACTGGGCGGGATCGGAGATCTCCTCCTGCCAGTCGATGATGCGGGCGAGCCAGTCGATCTCGGCGTGCTTGTCGCCGCCCTCCTTGTAGGCCCAGTGCGCCGCGACGCCCCACTCGGCGCGCTGGTGCATCTCGTGGGTGCGGATCTGCACCTCGATCGGCTTGCCGGCCGGCCCGATCACCGTGGTGTGCAAGCTCTGGTAGAGGTTGAACTTCGGCATCGCGATGTAGTCCTTGAACCGGCCGACGACGGGCCGCCACCGCCCGTGGATCGAACCCAGCGCGGCGTAGCAGTCCTTCATCGAGTCGACGACGACCCGGATCGCGATCAGGTCGAAGATCTCGTCGAACTCGCGCCCCTTGACGACCATCTTCTCGTAGATCGACCACAGGTGCTTGCCGCGTCCGGTCACCTCGGCCTTGATGCCGAGCTCGTCGAGCCGGGCACGCACCTCGGCCAGGGTCTTGGCGAGATACAGGTCGCGCTCGGGGGTTCGGCTGCTGACGAGGTGGTCGAGCTCGGCGAACCGCTTCGGGTGCAGTGCCGCGAACGCCAGGTCCTCCAACTGCTGCTTCATCTCCTGCATCCCGAGGCGGTGCGCCAGCGGGGCGTAGATGTCGAGGGTCTCCTGGGCGATGCGCTGCTGTTTCTCGAGCGGCATCGCCGCGATCGTGCGCATGTTGTGGAGCCGATCGGCGAGCTTGATGACGAGGACCCGGAGGTCCTTGGCCATCGCCACCAGCATCTTGCGCATGCTGGCCGCCTGCTGCTCCTCCCGGGAGTCGAAGCGGATCCGTTCGAGCTTGGTGACCCCGTCGACGATGGCCGCCACCTCGGCACCGAAGTCGCGTTCGACGTCGGCGACGGTGATCTCGGTGTCCTCGACGGCGTCGTGCAACAGCGCCGCGGTCACCGAGATCTCGTCGAGGCCGATGTCGGCGACGATCTGGGCGACGGCGAGCGGGTGGAAGATGTAGCTCTCACCGCTGGAACGCATCTGCGACTCGTGGGCGTCAGCGGCCACCCGGTAGGCGCGACTGATGGTGGAGACCGGCGACTTCGGGTGGCGGCGCCGGTACGACGCGAGCAGAGGCGTCAGCTCGGCGCTGGCGGCCTCGACGTGGTGCCGGCGCCACGGAAGGACTCGGTCGACGGTCCCCATGCCCCCGTCAGTAGCGCAGGAGCGACCTCACGGTCCGCTCCCCCACCTGGGCCCTCCCGCCCAGTTCCTCGAGTTCGATGACGAAACCGAGCCCGGCGATCACGCCGCCGAGCGTCTCGACCAGGCGCGCCGTGGCGGCCGCCGTCCCGCCGGTGGCGAGGACGTCGTCGATGATCAGGATCCGCTCGCCGGGATGGATCGCGTCGCGGTGGATCTCGAGCTTGTCGGAGCCGTACTCGAGTTCGTACTCCTCGCGTACGACCGCCCACGGAAGCTTGCCGGCCTTGCGGACCGGCACGAGACCGGCACCGATGCGGTAGGCGACCGCCGAGGCGAAGATGAAGCCACGCGACTCGACGCCGACGACCCGGTCGATCGACAGGCTCGGGAACTGGTCGACCAGGCCGTTGACGGCAGCGGCGAACGAGGCGGCGTCACCGAGCAGCGGCGTGATGTCGCGGAACGTGACGCCCTCGGTCGGGTAGTCCTTGATGTCGCGGACGTGACTCCGCAGCGCTCCGTGGTCGCCTGCCATGGTCGGAGGATACCGTCGCGACGCCGGGGCCGTGACGGACCGGTCAGCGCCGCTTCTTCTTTCGCGGCCGCGGAGGATGCGTCAGCAGTCGATCCGCCGGCTGCGTGACGGACGAGGCCACGAGCGGGCGTTCGTCGTCGCCGGTGTCATGACCGTCGCCGGCATGGTCGACGACGTCGACGAGCTTGGCATCGCCGGCCGAACGGCCGGTGGCGCCGGCGCCCATGACGGCCGCCCGAAGGTCGTCGCCGAGCAGTCGTTCGCGGTGGACCTTGCGTCCGGCGCCACGCTTGAGCCAGACGACGAGCGGGGTGGCGACGAAGATCGAGGAGTAGACGCCGGAGATCATGCCGACGAGCAGGGCCACCGAGAACTCGCGGAGCGCGACGGCGCCCAGGACACCCCACCCGATGACGAGCAGGGACACGACCGGCAGGATCGACGAGACGCTGGTGAGCAGCGAACGCATGATCACCTGGTTCATCGAGATGTTCGAGATGTCCTCGTACGGCATGCCCTTCTTCGGTGCGTACCGGGCCTCGTTCTCCTGGATGCGGTCGAACACGACGATCGTGTCGTAGAGCGAGTAGCCGAGGATCGTGAGGAACGCGATCACCGTGGCCGGCGTGACCTCGAACTGGAACACCGAGTACACGCCCACGGCCACCACGACGTCGACCACCATCGCCGCGATCGCCGCGACCGCCATCCTCCACTCGAGCCGCAGGGTGAGATACAGCATGACTGCGGCCAGGAAGATGACCAGCGCCCGCACGGCCGCTTCGGTGATCTCGCGACCCCATGTCGAACTCGTGAACGAGAAGCTGATCTCGCTCACCTCGACGTCAGCGGCCACGGCGAAGTCCGCGGTGATCAGCGCGGCTTGCTCCCGGGGCAGCACGGGGACCTGCACCGTGATGACGTCGACGGTCTCGGAGGTCCGCCGCTGGATCCGTGCGCTGTCGGTCGAGACGTCGTCGGCCCGCAGGACCTCGGCCGCTTCGTCGACGCCGAAGGTCTCGCTCGCGGGGACCTCCCAGGCGTCGCCGCCCTCGAAGTCGAGCCCGAGGTTGAGGCCCTGGGCGAGCAGCGACAGCAGCGTCACGACGACCACGACGATCGAGATGTAGAGGCCGACGCGCCGTTTGCCGTGGAAGTCGACGGCGGTCTGCCCGCGGAAGAGGCGGCCGATGCCGGAGGTGGAGACCGAGGTGTCGAGGGTCATGCCGTGGCCACGTTCAGTCCGAGCAGCTTGTTCCGGCGTCCCACCACGTGCGTCCGTGCGAGCAGCAGGACCGCGGGGCGGGTGAAGAAGTAGGCCACGATCAGGTCGGCGACGGCGGTCAGCCCGAGGTAGAGGGCGAAGCCGCGCACCGATCCGACGCTCAACCAGAACAGGATGAACGCGGCGATGATCGCGACGACGTTGGCCGACCAGATCGTCCGCCACGTCAAGTTGAAGCTCCGGGGCGCGGCGTTCTTGATCGTGCGCCCGTTGCGGAGCTCGTCCTTGATGCGCTCGAACAGGACCACGTACGTGTCGATCGTGACGCCGATCGACACGACGATGCCGGTCACGCCGGCGAGACCGAGGGAGAAGTTGGTCCACGTCGAGACGTACGACGCCATGGCGTACGTCATGCCGCCCCAGATCACCAGGCTCGCCACGATGACGAGCGCGAGCCACCGGTAATAGGCGACCATGACGAGCATGACGATCAGCACGCCGATGAGACCGGCGATGATCCCCGCCTGCAGCGCATCGGAGCCCGCTGACGCCGACACGGCCCGGGTCTCCTGCGCTTCGACTTCGACAGGGAAGGCACCCCGGTTCAGCACCGAGGCCAGGCTGCGCGCCTCGCTCTCGGTGAAGTCCCCGGTGATGGCGACGGAGTCGGTGAAGTTGGGCTGGTTGACCTGCGGCGCCGACTGGACGACGCCGTCGAGCACGATCGCCAGCTGTCCGCGCAGGCCGGGCTGCGTGGACGGACAGGTCGGGGCGGTGTTGAAACACTGGCTGGCGAGGTTGTTCCACGTCGCCTGGCCGTCGCCGCGCAGGTCGACGGCGACACCCCACCCCTGCTCGAGGGTGGCCTGGGCACTGCCGCGCTCGAACACCTCGCCGGTGCCCTGGGCCGGCCCGACGCAGAGCACCGAGCCATCGCGGGTCGGCAGCAGCTCGGCACCGGGGACGCCGGTCTGGGTCGGCACCCGGGCGAAGCCCTGCGGTTCGACGGTCGTGGGCGGCGCCAGGGGGGTGTCGTCACCGATGCCGGGGGCCGGAGCGGACGGATCGGGCGCGGGGCAGTCGGTGAAATTGACGACCGGTCGCAGCTCGACCACACCGGAGACGTCGACGGCGCTCAGGGCCTCCTGCTGGTCACGCACGCCGGGCAGGTCGACGACGATGTTGCCGCCCTGCACGCGGACGTCCGGCTCGGCGATGCCGCGCCGTTCGAGCTCCTGGCGGATCTGGTCGCGGATGACCAGGAGGTCGTCCTCGGTGGCGGGCTCGACCGGCGCCAGGATGACCGAGACGCCGCCCTGCAGGTCGAGGCCGAGCACCGGCGTGTTGCCGGTGGCGGCGATGTGGGTCAGTGCTCCGATGACGATCAGCACGACGCCGATCAACGATGTCCAGAGTCGGCGGCGCATCGAGTTCAGTCGTCGTCGGCGTTGGCCGACTCGAGGTCGTCGGCGTCGTCGTCGGCGACGTCGTCCTCACTCGCCCGGCCCTGGATGGCGGCGCGGGCGATGCGGATCTGGACGTCGTCGTCGATCTCGAGCCAGAACCGGCCCGGACCGTCCTCACCCGTGATCGTGCCGAAGATGCCCGACGTGGTGATGATCTCGTCGCCGACCTGGATCGAGCGTTGGAGTTCCTGCTGCTCGCGCATCCGGCGCCGCTGGGGGCGGATGAGGAAGAAGTACATGGCGAACGGGATCAGCAGCAGGATGCCGAGCTGGAGCAGTGCAGCT
Organism: Ilumatobacteraceae bacterium; assembly: GCA_041685755.1. GTDB lineage: Bacteria > Actinomycetota > Acidimicrobiia > Acidimicrobiales > Ilumatobacteraceae > Sva-07. Next base: position 22,666 of record JAWLFC010000012.1, on the reverse strand, counting down.
CCCCCGCCGCCGGCGTCGGCGCTCGCGACCAGAGAAGGGATGATGTGGGAGGACATGACGGCGTGCGAGCCTAGCTCTGATTCCGCGCCGGAACTGGTCACGCCCACACTTCGAGCACCGAGGAGCGCATGGCGCCGAACGTGCCGGCGGCGATGGCGCTGCGCATGCGCTGCATCAGATCGATCGTCCAGGCGACGTTGTGGATCGACAACAGGCGCGACGCGCTGGGCTCGCCGACCTGCAACAGGTGGCGGATGTAGCCCCGACTGTGGCGGGCACAGACCTCGCACGCACAGTCGGCGTCGAGCGGCTCGTCGAGGTCGGCGTTGCGGGCCGCTTTGGCCTGGAACCGACCGGTCGAGGTGAGCGCGGTGCCGTGGCGGCCGAGCCGGGTCTGCATCACGCAGTCGAACTGGTCGACGCCGAGTCCGACCGCTTCGACGAGCGACGCCGGGTCGCCGACGCCCATCAGGTAGCGGGGACGGTCGGCCGGGAGGTGTTCGAGGGCCGCCGCCAGCGCGGGCAGCATCTCTGCTCTCGTCTCCCCGACCGACAGGCCACCGATGGCGTAGCCGTCGAAGCCGACCTCGACGATCTGCTTCGCGCTCTCGGCGCGCATCGTCTCGCTGATGCCGCCCTGGACGATCCCGAACAGCGCCTGATCGGGGCGGGTGTGAGCGGCCTTGGCTCGGGCCGCCCAGGCCGTGGTGCGGTCGAGCGCGAGGCGGATGACCCCCGGCGGGCTCGGCAGGGGCGGGCAGACGTCGAGCACCATCGCGATGTCGGCACCGATGCGTTGCTGGACGTCGACGGCGATCTCGGGCGTGAAGCGATGGGTCGAGCCGTCGTAGGTGCTCTTGAACGTGACGCCGTCGTCGTCGACCTTCGGATCGAGCGAGAACACCTGGAACCCGCCCGAGTCGGTCAGGGTGAGCCCGTCCCAGCCGGTGAACCGACCGAGACCGCCGAAGCGTTCGACGACCTCCGCTCCCGGTCGCAGCATCAGGTGGTAGGTGTTGCCGAGGACGATCTGGGCACCGATGCGCCCGTAGTCGTCGGCGCTCAGGTACTTGATCGCACCGCGCGTGCCGACCGGCATGAACAGCGGTGTGGTGTAGCTCCCGCGAGCGGTCGTCGCGGTCCCGGCCCGCGCTGCCCCGTCGGTGGCGTCGACCGTCAACTCGACCGGATGCATCCGTCCGACGGTATCGCCGTCCCACCCCCAACCAGAGCGATGAGATTGTGGACCAATCCCCGGCCCGAGATCTCATCGCCGGGTTGGCGCGGCGAGCGAACGTCAGCTCGCGTGGCGGTCGAGCAGCATGGCGTCGCCGAAGGACAGGAACCGGTAGTCCTCGGCCAGGGCCTCGGCGTAGAGGTCGCGCCAGCGGGGGCCCACGAACGCGTCGATCATCATCAGCAGCGTCGTCTTCGGCAGGTGGAAGTTCGTCATCAGCACGTCGACCATCCGCCAGTCGAAACCCCGGTGGATGAACAGGTCGGTCCGGCCCGACAGCTCGCCGGAGCGCGCCGCCGACTCGAGGGCCCGCACCGCGGTGGTGCCGACGGCGACCACGCGCTCGGCGTCACGGCACGCCGCCATCGTCTCGGGCGGCACGCGGTAGCGCTCGGTGTGCATCGGATGCTCGAGCGGATCGTCGGCGGAGATCGGCTGGAACGTGTCGAGGCCGACGACCAGCTCGACGGTGCCGACGCCGACTCCGACGTCGGCGAGACGCTCGAACAGCTCCGACGTGAAGTGGAGACCGGCGGTGGGGGCCGCCGCCGAGCCCGGCTGCTGGGCGAACACCGTCTGGTACCGATCGGGGTCACCGAGCCGTTCGGAGATGTACGGCGGCAAGGGCATCTCGCCGTGACGATCGAGCAGCGCGACCGGATCGTCGTCGCCGAGCAACTCCACCCAGAACGTGTCACCGGCCGGCGTCCGCTCCCCCACCCGCACCAGCGAGATGTCGCCGCTGAACAGGACTTCACCCACCCGCAGCTTCCCGCCCGGCCGGACGAGCGCGTCCCACGTGCGCCGGTCGGCGTCCCACGGCTCCAGCAACAGCACCTCGGCCGCTCCCCCCGTCTCGCGCCGCAGCCGCAAGCGAGCCGGGATCACCCTGGTCTCGTTGAGCACCAACAGATCGCCGTCACGCAGGAGTTCCGGCAGGTCACGGACTCGACGATGCTCGGGAGGCGCACTCCCCCGGTCGACGAGCAGCCGAGCGGCGTCACGCGGTTCGATCGGCGTCTGGGCGATCCGATCCTCCGGCAACTCGTAGTCGAAGTCGGCGATCTGCACGCAGAGAGACTACGAGCGCCGGTCGAGGGTCAGTCGAAGAGGCTGGCGTTGCCGGAACGGCGGGGTGGGACGAGGCCGAGGTGCTCGTAGGCGGCGTCGAGCACGACGCGACCGCGGGGGGTGCGGGCGATCATGCCCTGGGTGATGAGGAACGGCTCGTACACGTCCTCGACGGTCTCGGGCTGCTCACCGACGCTGATCGCCACGGTCGACAGCCCGACGGGCCCGCCGTTGAACTGCGTGCACAGCGCCGTGAGGATGGCCCGGTCGACCTTGTCGAGGCCGCGGTCGTCGACGCCGAACAGGGCCAACCCCTCCCTGGCGACATCGGCGTCGATCGCGCCGTCGGCACGCACCTCGGCGAAGTCGCGCACCCGACGGAGCAGGCGGTTGGCGATGCGCGGCGTCCCACGCGAGCGCCGGGCGATCTCCCAGGCGCCGTCACGGTCGATCGTGACCTCCAGGATCCGCGCCGCCCGCTCGACGATCGCCCGGAGTTCGTCGTCGTCGTAGTAGTCGAGCCGGGCGACCAGACCGAACCGGTCACGCAGCGGGCCCGTGATCATGCCGGTTCGCGTCGTCGCCCCGACGAGCGTGAACGGCGGCATCGTCAGGCGGATGCTCGACGCCGCCGGCCCCTTGCCGACCACGATGTCGAGCTGGAAGTCCTCCATCGCCGGGTACAGGATCTCCTCGACGGCGCGTGACAGGCGGTGGATCTCGTCGATGAACAGCACGTCGCCGTCGTCGAGTTTGGTCAGGATCGCCGCCAGGTCGCCCGCCCGCTCCAACGCCGGGCCGGAGGTGACGTGCAGGTGCACGCCCATCTCGGTGGCGACGATGCCGGCCAGCGTGGTCTTGCCGAGGCCGGGAGGCCCGGCGAACAACAGGTGGTCGACGGGCTGCTCGCGCTTGCGGGCCGCTTCGAGCACGATGCGCAGGTGCTCCTTCAGCTCGCGCTGGCCGACGAACTCGTCGAGCGCCCGCGGCCGCAGGCCTGCTTCGAGTTCGATCTCCGCGGCGACCACGTCGTCGTCACCGCCGGCGATGCCCGGGTCGAGGAACTCGTCACGCACGGCGCGCTCCCAACGACGTGAGCGCGTCGCGCAGCAGCGTCGCCGAGTCGGCGTCGGCGGGCAGCTCGCGCAGGACGTCGCGGATCTCGTCGGTGCCGTAGCCGAGGCTGGCCAGCGCGTCGCGCACGTCGGCGACCGCCGAGGACGCGCCGTCGGCACCGGCGCCGTCGAGCATCGGCACCGACAGCCGGTCGCGCAGCTCGACGACCAGCCGCTCGGCGGTCTTCTTGCCGACCCCCGGCACCAGGGTGAGCGCCGCGACGTCGTTGCTCGCCACGACGTCGAACAGCGCCGCCGGTGGGTGCGTGGCGAGGATCGCCATGGCGAGGGCCGGGCCGACGCCGTTGGTCTTGATCAGGATCTGGAACGTCCGGCGCTCGTCGCGCGACGTGAACCCGAACAAGGTCTGGGCATCGTCACGGATGTGGTGGTGGACGTGGAGGAACACCGACGTGCCCGGCTCCAACTCGGCGAGCACCCTCGTCGACACCGAGACCAGGTACCCGACCCCGGCGACCTCGAGCAGCACGGCACCGTCGGTGTTGCGTTCGAGCACGGTGCCGCGCAGCGAACCGATCACGCGCTTCGTCCGCCCGCTCGGGCCATGGGCGACATGGCGAGGTGGCAGAGGGCGAGGGCGGCGGCGTCGGCGGCATCGGCGGGCCGGGGCAGGGCGCTGAGACCGAGTCGGGTCTGCACCATCTTCTGCACCTGGGTCTTGTCGGCCCCGCCCCACCCGGCCACGGCGTCCTTGACCTGGTTCGGGGTGTACTGGATGACCTCGCACCCCGCCAGCGCCGCTTCGGCGAGGGCCAACCCGCTCGCCTGGCCGACGCTCATCGCCGTTCGCACGTTGACCTGGAAGAACACCTGCTCGACGGCGACGACGTCGGGGGTGAACTCGGCGATCAGCGAGGTGAACTCGGTCCGCAGCGCGGCGAGGCGCTGCGGCAACGGATCGGACCGCGGCGTCGTGATCACCCCGAGCGAGACCGCAACCGCCTTCGACGGTCCCCGGGCATCGACCACGGCATAGCCGCAACGTGTCAGTCCCGGGTCGATACCGAGCACACGGCACGATCGCATCGACGACCGGGACGGGGCGCTGTTGGCGAACACAGGTTCGAAGACTAGTCCGCCGCCACCGTCAACTGGTGATCTTCTCCAGCTCGCCGATCAGCTCCTCCACCGGGCGGAACGTCAGCCCGGCGATCGCACGATGGGCGTAGCGCACCACACCATCGCCGTCGACGATGAACACGCTGCGTCGCGGGAAACCGATCGGGCCCAGCGTGCCGTACAGCGACGCCACGACCTTGTCGGTGTCGGCGAGCAGCGGGAACTCGAAGCCGTGCTTGCCGGCGAAGGACTCGTGGCTCGACACGTCCTGAGCGGAGATACCGAGCACCTGGGCGTTCATCTCGCTGAACTGCTCGAGGTCGTCGTTGTAGGTGTTGAGCTGCTTGGTGCACACCGGGGTGTCGTCGCCCGGATAGAACACGAGCACGACCGGGTGGCCCCGGAACTCCGACAGCGAGTACTCGCGCCCGCCGGTGCCCGGCAACATGAAGTCGGGGGCAGTGTCGCCCACGCCGAGGCTCACGACGCCGCCACCTCCATCAACTCGTCGGTCATGTCGAAGTTGGAGAAGACGTCCTGGACGTCGTCGTTGTCCTCGAGCGCTTCGAGGATCCGCAGAATCGCCTTCGCGTCGCTGCCGTCGGTCACCGGCACCAGGTTCTCGGCGACCATCGGCGAGTCGGCCGAGATCACCTCGATGCCGGCGTCGTCGAGGGCCGACTTGACGTCGTAGACGACCGACGGTTCGGTCAACACGCGGAACGAGCCGCCGGCCTCGGCGATCACGTCGTCGGCCCCCGCCTCCAGCGCGGCCATCATGATCGTGTCCTCGTCGACCCCCTCACCGGTGATGATCACGCCACGACGTGCGAACTGCCATCCGACGGCGCCGGGCTCGGCCATCGATCCGCCGAGCTTGGAGAAGATGTTGCGGATCTCGGCGCCGGTCCGGTTGCGGTTGTCGGTCAGGACGTCGATCATCAGCGCCACCCCGCCGGGGGCGTAGCCCTCGTACATGATCGACTCGTAGGTGCCGCCGTCGTCGTCGCCGGTCCCCCGCTTGATCGCTCGGTCGATGGCGTCGTTGGTCATCCGGGCCGCCTTGGCCTTCTGCACGGCGGTGCGCAGTGTCGGGTTGGCGTCGACGTCACCGCCGCTCTTGGCCGAGACCTCGATCTGGCGGGCCAGCTTGGCGAAGAGTTTCCCGCGCGCCTTGTCGGCGGCGCCCTTCTTGTGCTTGATCGTTGCCCACTTGGAATGGCCGGACATGGTGGTCTTCTCTCGCGTCGTTGCGGTTCGCTTGCGGTTGTCAGGTGTTCAGGTGTTCCACGAACAGGCGGTGCAGTCGGGTGTCGTCGGTGAGTTCCGGGTGGAACGCCGCCACCGTACAACCTCTGCTGCGCACCAGGACAGGCACGCCGTCGTGCTCGGCGAGCACCTCGACGTCGGCGCCGACACGTTCGACGAGCGGCGCCCTGATGAACACGGCGTGGAACGGTGCGTCGAGACCCGAGACGTCGAGGTCGACCTCGAAGCTGTCGAGTTGGCGCCCGTAGCCGTTGCGACGCACGGTGAGGTCGATCAGGTCGAAGCCACGCTGGTCGGGACGGGCGTCGAAGACCTCGGTGGCGCACAGGATCATGCCGGCGCACGTGCCGAACACCGGCATCCCGTCGGCGAGTCGACCCTTGAGCACGTCGAACAACCCGCTCGTGGTGAGCAACCGTGACATCGTCGTGCTCTCGCCGCCGGGGAGGACCACGGCGTCGACGTCGTCGAGGTCGTCGGGCGTGCGGATCAGCCGGGCGTCGACGCCGAGCGTGTGCAGTCGCCGGCGGTGGACGTCGAAGGCCCCCTGGAGGGCGAGCACACCGACGGTGGGGCCGGCACCGGTCGGAGTCGTGTCACCAACCCCGGTCGGCATAGTGCTGGTTGACCTCGTCCATCTCGATGCCGGTCATCGGCGCGCCGAGTCCGCGGCTCACCTTGGCGAGGATGTCGGGATCGTTGAAGTGCGTCGTGGCCTCGACGATCGCCTTGGCCCGCGGCGACGGGTCCTCCGACTTGAAGATGCCGGAACCGACGAAGACCGCCTCGGCGCCGAGCTGCATGGCGAGGGCGGCGTCGGCCGGGGTGGCGAGTCCGCCCGCGCAGAACAGCGGCACCTGGAGCTTGCCCGTCTCGGCGATCTCCTGCACCAGCGGCAACGGCGCCTGCAGGCGCTTGGCCCACTCGAACAGCTCCGCCTGGTCGGCCTGGGTGATCTTCTTGATGTCGCCGACGATGTTGCGCAGGTGCCGGACCGCCTCGACGACGTTGCCGGTGCCGGCCTCGCCCTTCGAGCGGATCATCGCCGCGCCCTCGGAGATGCGCCGCAGCGCCTCGCCGAGGTTGGTGGCACCGCAGACGAACGGGACGTCGAAGGCGAACTTGTCGATGTGATGCGTCTCGTCGGCGGGGGTGAGCACCTCGGACTCGTCGATGAAGTCGACGCCGAGCGCCTGCAGGATCTGGGCCTCGACGAAATGGCCGATACGCACCTTGGCCATCACCGGGATCGAGACGGCGGCCTGGATGCCCTCGATCATGTCCGGATCGCTCATCCGGGCGACCCCACCGTCACGGCGGATGTCCGCGGGAACCCGCTCGAGCGCCATCACGGCGACGGCGCCGGCGTCCTCGGCCACCTTGGCCTGGCCGGGGGTGACGACGTCCATGATGACGCCGCCCTTCATCATCTCCGCCAGACCCCGCTTGACGGGGAAGGTTCCGGTGCTGCGACTCTCGGTCATCGCGCCATCGTACTTTCGTCAGGCGGATTCACGCAGCGGTGCCCGGAACGGCATCAGGGTGAGGGTGGTGCCGGCGGCAACACCTCGATGCGGCCGGCGAAGAGATCGGCGTTGTCGGCCAACTCGATCCACGTGTTTCCCGGGGCGAGTTCGATCGGGTCGCCGTCGGCGGTGACGAACCGGATCGGCTCGGTGTTCGCGTCACGCTGCCAGAGGCCCTCGCGCAGTTGGCCGTCGGTGAACACCCACACGAAGCCCTCCCCGATCGTCTGGGCCTCGGGGCTGCGGCGGTCGACGACGCTGGGTCGGTACTCGACGCCCATCACCACGACGTTGGTCGAGCGGATGCGGCCGAAGACGTTGTCGTCGTGGGGTCGGCCGCGCTGGGACCGGTCGAAGCGTTCCTCGTCGGGGTTCCAGGTCCACTCGATGTTCTCGGAGCCGACGCGGACCTGCACGCCCGAGGTCGCCTCACCGTCGACCGATTCGTCCTCGTCGAGATACTCGAACTGCTGCGGGGGCGGCCCGGGGTGATCGGGCGGCGTCTGGAACCAGATGTTGTCGGTGCTGGTGAAGAAGTTGTGGGGCGCTCGCCCCGGGCCGCGGTAGTAGCCGCCGGCATTGTTCGGACCCATGTTGATCAGCGCCGAGTCGTTGATCAGCCGGGTGACTCCGGCGTTGCCGCCGCTCCACACGAACAGCGGCGAGTTGAAGGAGGTGAACAGATCGATGTCCTGCGTGCGGCCCGAGCGGATCGGGCCCAGCGGATCTGAGCTCTGGGAATGGAAGACCGCAGCGAAACGCGTCGTGCGAGCCTCGACCACCTCCTCGAACACGATGTCGGCAACCGCCAGCCCGCTGTGATTGGGCACCGCAGACGGGTTGTTGTCGATCTTGGCCACCAGGGCCGCCCGCTCGAGCAGGGCATCCTCGCTCTCGAGCACCTCACCGGTCAGCGGCTGGCGGATGGCCGGCGGCAGCGTCGTCGACGTCGTCGAGGTCGACGAGGTGGTCGTCGTCTCGCGCACGGTCGTCGTGGTCGTCGAGGTCGACGTGGTCGTGGAGGTGTCGGCGGACTCGCCGCCGCCGCCGCAGGCGGCAGCGATCAGCGCGAACACCGTGACCGCGAGAAGCGGACGGAAGCGGTTCATCAGAGTTCTCTCAGGAGGGCGATGCGCTCGTCGAGCGGGGGGTGGGTGTCGAACATCTTGTGGATGCCGCCCAACTTGCCGTCGTCGCCGACGCCACTCATGGGCTGCTCGATCCACAAGTGTGCCGTGGCCGTCGACGCGGAATGCGTCACCGTCGTGTCGGCCTTCAGCTTCTCGAGCGCCGAGATGAGCCCGGGCGGGTAGCGGGTCAACTGGCAGGCGCTCACGTCGGCCAGCGTCTCTCGACGCCGGGAGATCGTCGCCTGCATCGCCTTGGCGACGATCGGGGCCAGGATCAGCACGAGAATGCCGATCCACGCCAACGGGTTGTTGCCGTTCGCCCGGTCGCCCGAGCGAGCCATGCGCCCGCCGTTCCACCACATCGTGCGGATCGCCATGTCGGCCATCAGGGCGACGGCGCCGACCATCGTGACGGCGAGCGTCGACACGAGGATGTCGTAGTTGCGGATGTGGCTGAGTTCGTGGGCGACGACGCCCTCGAGCTCGACACGGTTCATCTTCTCCAAGAGGCCCGTGGTGACGGCGATCGCCGCGTGGTTCGGGTTGCGACCGGTGGCGAACGCGTTGGGCGCCGGGTCGTCGATGATGTAGACGCCCGGTTTGGGGAGGCCGCCGGCGATGCAGAGGCCCTCGACGAGGTTGTGGAGGCGGGCGTACTCCTCCGGGGGCGCCGGTCGAGCGCGGCTGACCGACAGCGCGATCTTGTCGGCCTTCCAGTACGACGTGAAGGCGATCAGGCCGCTGACGACCAGCGCCACCAACGTGAAGACGATGCCGTTGCCGACCACGGCGCCGATGGCGGCGCCGACCAGGGCGACGATGACGATGAAAGCGACGACGAGGAGGATGCTGCGGCGCTTGTTCGCGCGAATCAGTTCGAACATGGGCGACGCCGAGTCAGAACTCGACCGTCGGAACGGTCCGGGCCTGCTCGTCGGCCTCGAAGTACTCCCGAGGTTCGAAGTTGAAGAGCTTGGCGACGATGACCGTCGGGAACGACTCGAGCTTGTTGTCGTAGGTCAGCACGCTGTCGTTGTAGAACTGACGGGCGTAGGCGACGCGGCCCTCGGTGGCGGTCAACTCCTCCTGCAGGGCGAGGAAGTTCTGGTTGGCCTTGAGGTCCGGATACGCCTCGCTCAGCGCGAACAGTTGGCGCAGGGCGCCGGACAGCATGTTGTTGGCTTCGGCCTGCGCCGGCGGGGTGTCCGGGGCGGCCATCGCGACGTTGCGGGCCGCGACCACGGCTTCGAGGGTCTCTCGCTCGTGGGCGGCGTAGCCCTTGACGGTTTCGACGAGGTTGGGGATGAGGTCGATGCGGCGCTTGAGCTGGACGTCGATCTGCGACCAGGCGTTCTCGACCTGGTTGCGGGAGCGGACGAGTCCGTTGTAGAACGCGATGACGACCAGCATCAGGACCACCACGACGGCGATCACGATGATGACGGTGAGCATGGCGGCCAGTGTACGGGCCGCCCGCCGATCAACCGGCGATGGCCCGCTGGCTCAGAAGATGCCGGTAGATCTCGAGGTAGCGATCGGCCAGTGCCGACATCGCGAACCCCTCGGCCCGTTCGGTGCCCGCCGCCCGTAGCTGCTCGGCGAGTTCACGATCGCCCACGGCCCGGCGCAGCGCCACCGCGAGGGCGGCCGGGTCACCGGGTTCGACGAGCAGCGCGTCGACGCCGTCGGTGGCGACGTTGCGGTATCCGTCGAGCGCACTGGCGACGACCGTGGTGCCGGCGGCCATCGCCTCGATCAACACCACGCCGAACGACTCGCCCCCCAGCGACGGTGCGCAGAAGACCTCGGCGCGTCGCAGGCGGGCGAACTTCTCCCGGTCCGTGACCCTGCCGAGCCAGACGAAACGGTCGTCGCCGCCGGTTGCTCGGGTCAACTCGTCGGTGTCCGGACCCTCCCCGGCGACCCAGACGGTGACCGCCAGGTCGTCGCCCTGTACGGCGTCGACCAACACGCGCAGCCCCTTGCGTTCCTCGTGACGTCCGCAGAAGAAGACGACCGGACGGTCCCCGCCGTGGTCGGGCCACGGATCGACCGAGCGGATGGCGTCGAGTTCCACCCCGTTGAACAGCACCTCGAAGTGGCCGCCGAGGTGGCCCTGGACGAGCGCCAATGCGTCCTTGGAGACCACGACCTTGTGTTCGATGCGGTCGAGCAGTCGGCTCAGTGCCGGGCGCAGCAGGCGATAGCTCGCCGAGGCCCCCGCGGCATGGAACGTCGCGACGGTCGGGGCACGGTGCACCATCAGCGCCGTCGACGTCGGCCCGGGGGCGAGCGGTTCGTGCAGGTGGAGCACGTCGAACTGCTCGTCGTGCAGTGCCCGCAGCGTCCGCAGGGCCGCAGAGGGGTCGGGTGCGAGCGGCGCGACCGACCCGTTGGCCGCGAGGGGCAGCGAGTCGCCGAGCGGCGTGATGAAGCTCTCGGGCGGCGGGCCGTCGCACGGGCCGAGCACCCGTGTCTCGTGGCCGCGCCGTCGCAGCTCGCGGGCCAGGCCGAGCACCTGGGCCTGGACCCCACCCGGAACGGTCAGGCTGTAGGGACAGACGATGCCGATGCGCATCGGGTCCACCGGCGCTGTCACGCCACCCCGAAACGCCGTGCGAGATCGTCGGCCTCGAGCGGCGGCGACAGCAGGTAGCCCTGGCCCAGGTCGCAGCCGAGATCGAGCAGCATCTGCAACTGCGATCGCCGTTCGATCCCCTCGGCGACGCTGATCACGTCGAGTCCGGCGGTCAGCTGGAGGATCATCCCGGCGAGCGTCGCATTGGCCGAGTCGGCGTCGAGTTCGTCGATGAACTGGCGGTCGATCTTGACGACGTCGACGGGGAAGCGCTGCAGGTACGACAGCGAGCAGTAGCCGGTTCCGAAGTCATCGATGGCAATGCGTACTCCAAGTGCACGTAGTTCGGCAAGGCTCCCCGACGCCGACTCGATCTCCTCGACGAGCATCGCCTCGGTGATCTCGAGCGTGATGCGCTGAGGATCGATGGCGTACCGCTCGATCGACTCGCGCACCTGTTGCACGAATTCGTCTGACCGGATCTGCGCTCCCGACACGTTCACGCTCAACTGTTGAGGCCCCGACTTCTGCCACTGTGCTGCTGCTCGCACGCTCTCGTCGATCACCCACGTGCCGATCGGCACGATCAGCCCGGCCCGCTCGGCGATCGGGACGAACTCGTTCGGCGAGATCGATCCCTGCGTCGGATGCTCCCACCGCAGCAGCGCTTCGGCCCCGACCACCCGGTGCGTCGTGAGGTCGACCATCGGCTGGTACACCAGACGCAGCTCGTCCCGATCGATCGCCGTGGCCAGGTCGCTGCGGAACTCGAGGTGCTTGGAGGCCGAGAGTCGCATCGCCGGGTCGAAGATCTTGATCTGGCTCTTGCCCGCCCGCTTGGCCTCGTACATGGCGATGTCGGCGTCGCGCAACAGGCCGGCGGTCGTCATGCCGGGCGCCGCCACCGCGACGCCGACGCTGGCGAGCACGGTCAGGTCGTAGCCGGCCAGCGTGACCGGCCGTCGGAGTTCGCCGAGCAACTGCTCGGCGACGTCGAGCGCCCGGTCGACGCCCCCGCGGTCCTCCAGCAGCACGGCGAACTCGTCGCCACCGAGGCGTGCCGGCGTGTCGCCTGCGCCTGCGACCCGGCGCAGACGATCGGCGATCGATCGCAACATCTGGTCACCGACTGCGTGGCCCAGCGCGTCGTTGACCGACTTGAAGTCGTCGAGGTCGACGAACAGCACGACGACGGGATCGTCGTCGGTTCGCACGACCCGCAGCGCATGGTCCATCCGGTCGAGGAAGAGCGCCCGGTTGGCGAGCCCGGTCAACTCGTCGTGGAACGCCCGGTGGCTCAGTTGTCGTTCGAGATTGCGCTGCTCGGTGACGTCGCGGAACGTCGCCACCACACCGTCGACGGCGTCACCGCCGAGCAGGTTGGCGATCGTGGCCTCCATCCGGCGCCGTTCGCCGTCGACGCGCACCAGGCTGGCTTCGAACTTGACCATGCCACCCTTGCCGAGGCGGACGGAACGCTGGAGTTCGGCACCGGCGGCGGCGCGGTCGTCGGCGGCGACGAGGTCGATCAGCGAGCGATCCACCCAGTCGCTCCCCCGGTGGCCCAGCGTACTGGCCAGGCCCGGGCTGGCGTATCGGATGATCCCGTCGGAGTCGGCGAGCAGCACCACGTCGCTCGAGTGCTCGACCATGGCGGCGAGTCGATCCTGGCCCCGGCGTTCGGTCAGGACCTGGACCGTGGCGACGAGTCGCCACATCCGCGTCAACGCCAGCACGACCACGACCACCGCGCACACGGCAGCCACGGTCCTGGTCGTCGCCGTACCGAGGCCGGTCACCAACAGCGTGAGCAACACCGTGAGCGGCGTCAGCGCGGCGACGCTCAGCCAGACCACCCGGCCGAATCCGAACACCCCTGCGTTCTCCACGACGCGGTTCATGCCGACCATCGTCGGATCCAGCGCCGCTGCCCCGATGACGAGCGCCGCCGGGATGGACAGCATCGCGATGATCCCGCCGGCGCCGTAGTCACCGCGCAGTTCGGCGACGCTGCGCAGCACGTCGGCCAGCAACGTGAGCGACACACCGACGGTCATCAACGTGGGAGCCGCCGCCCGGAACCCCGACTGGATCGCCATGCGCGAGGCCGTCGCCACGGCGAGGGCGCCGAGCATCGGGACCAACACCGCCCAGATCCGGTCGCCGACTGCCAGCTGGCCGTCGGTGAGATAGGGCTCGACGACGGCCAGCCAGACGCCGAGGCCGGCGGCGATCCCCACGATGGCGATCTCGATCGAGCCCAGGGCGTCGGAGCCGTCCGCCGGTGCCGGATCGCGCGCCAGCATCGTGAGGCCGACGACGAGCGCGGCGGCCGAGACGAGGTGGAAGGCGTCGCTCGCCGAGGGAAACGTGTCGTCGCCGCGGAAGAACAGCGTGGCCCACACCACGTTGGCCCCTGCCGACAGCGCCAACGAGGCGGCGATCAGTACCCACGGGAGCCGCCGGGGAGGCTGGAACGCTGCGGCGCCGACCATCACGGCGCCGACGCCGATCGCCGGGGCGACGACGCGGATCATCTCGGCGCCGGAACTGGCGGGCAACACGAAGTAGACGACCGCGAGTGCGGCCGCCAACGCGACGAGCGCGCGAGCACGCGGCGCCATCGAGAACTTCGTCTCCGTGTCGATGAACTCTCTTCGGCAGATCGATCAGCCGGCTTGACGCTCGCTCCCGTATCCCGGGTCGCTCGGCCAGTTCGGCTGGAACAGGTGCCACTGCGACGGCGCCTTGCGGATCAGGATCTCGAGGTCCTCCGCGAGGAGTTGGGTGATGCGGGCGACGTCGTCGCGCAGGCGTGGTTCGGTCCGCTCGGCCGGGAGCGGTGGCCGCACCCAGGCGTGGTGGCCGTCGACGCGGCCGGTGAAGTACACCGCCGTCGGCAGGATCGGCGCCCCGGTACGCAGCGCCAGCGTCGCGGGGCCGGCAGGCAGCGTGGTGGTCTCGCCGAAGAACCGCACCGCAGGCCCGTGTCCGTGGAGATCACGGTCGGCGAGCAGGCAGACGACGTGGTTGTCGCGTAGCGCCCGCATCACCTTGGCGCCCGCATCGGCTCCGAGGGCGATGACGTTCATGCCGAGCGCCTGGCGCAATTCCACGAACCACTCGAACAACTCGGGCGGCTCGACCTGTTCGACGACGACGGTGATGTCGTGGCCCTGCTCGACGATCCATCGGCCCGCCCATTCCCAACCGCCGAGGTGCGGGAGCACGAGGATCACACCGTTGCCCCGATCCAGGGCCTCGACGATGTGCTCGTAGCCGTTGACGTCGAACCCCCGCTCGACCTTCTCGCCGGACAGGTGTGGGAGCCGGAAGCTCTCGAGCCAGTAGTGGGCGTAGGAGTCGAACGCCTCCTGCACCGCCACCCGCAGCCGCAGACCGCGCAGGGACGGATCGACGCGTCGGAGATGGCGGGTGATCATCGCCCGCCGTTCGCGGCTGGCGAAGCTCGCACCCGTCCCGAACGGCGTCGTCAGGCCGGCGGCGACGGGAGCCGGCAGGAGGCGGGCCGCCGCAGCACCGAATCGGTACGACGACGTGGTCGCCAGGTCGCCGAGACGGCGAGGATCGGCGACCGGACGGGACGGTCGATCGGTCACGACGGCTCAGCGCGGCCGGCGCGGCACCCGGGTGCGGCGTCGCTCGGTTCGCGCGATACGCCGGCTGTGACGCCGCGACCGCCGCATCTCGATGCGCTCGGCGGTGATCGGAGCGACGGCCGCCTGGCGCCAGACCTTGACGAACCGCTGGATCGCCGTGATCGTGGTGAGCGCCAGCATCACCCACAGAATCGGGATGAGCAGTACCGGGAACAGCAGGCCGAGGCAGATGGCGATGATGCGCTCCGCCCGTTCCATCAGCCCGCCCTTGGCGTCGATCCCGAGCGACTCGGCCTTGGCCCGCTGGTAGCTGATGATGCTCGACACCGCCATCACCGCGAACGGCAACAGCGCCATGTGGGGCGACTCCTCGCTGGCGAAGTACCAGGCGATGCCGCCGAGCAGGAAGGCGTCGGTGACGCGGTCGACGGTGGAGTCGAAGAAGGCGCCGCGCTGGCTGGAGGCGTCAGACGCCTTGGCGAGGGCACCGTCGAGGAGGTCGGGCAACGCCGCCAGGATCACGAGGAACAGCCCGAGCAGGAGCCGACCGGAGCCGATCGCCACCGCGGCGCCGATGCCGACGAGGAGGCCGACGACGGTCAGGTGATCGGGGGTGAGGCCCGTCCTGCGCAGGGCGTTGCCGACCGGCGTGACCGCCTTGTCGACCGGGGCCCGGAACTTGCCGTCGAACATCGAGGCAACGCTATCGCGGCTCGGGAGCGAGTTCGGGGTTGTTCTCGCTGAGCTGCTCCACCACGGTGCCGTCGACGGCGTCGACCAGGACGAGCCCGCGCTGCATGGGCGGATCCTCCGCCGAATAGCACAGCACCCGCCACGTCGGCCGGCTGCGCACCCCTCGCCACACCTGCTGCGCCGAGGCGTGGCCGACGGGGAAGCCGAGCGCCTGCTGGGCGGCGACCAGCGCGTCCTTCTCGTCGACGTGCATCCGCCACCCCGACGTGATCGAGAAGATGCCCACCGCGGCGAGGACCGCGGCGGCGACGAGGAGTCCGCCGTTGACGATCGCCGAGTCGGTCGCGACGACGTACGCCACGACGCAGACCGCAGCGACGACGAGGTAGATGACCCCGGGCCACCGGCGGCGGCTGTTGTCCGGGAACTGGTAGGGCCCGACGAATCCCGTGGGGTCGAGGTCCTCGGGAAGCTCGTCGCGGATGTCGTCGGTCACGACTCAGAGGCTAGGGCGCTCCAGCCGACGCGCACCCGCTCGGCGGTGTCGACGAGCGCCTCGGGGAGGTTCTGGGTGTTGGAGATCGCGGCCATGAAGTTGGAGTCGCCGGTCCACCGGGGCACCACGTGGACGTGGAGATGACCGGGCACCGAGCCGCCGGCGGGGCGGCCGAGGTTCAGCCCCACGTTCATGCCGTCGGGGCGGTAGACGGCCCGGATGACACGAACGGCATCGGTCACGGTCGCCCACAGGTCGGTCGTCTCCTCGGGCGTCAGATCCTCGAGGTCGGCGACCTCGCGATACGGCACCACCAGCAGGTGTCCGCTCGCGTACGGGAACAGGTTGCAGATCACGAAGCACGTGGCGGCCCGATGGACGATGTAGGTCTCGTCGTCGGGCGCGCCCGAGTTCAACAGCTGCGTGAACACCGAGCCGGGCGCTCCGGCGCCGTCCACGGGACCGGTCCGCACGGGGAGCCCGGCCACGTAGCTCGACCGCCAGCCCGACCAGATGCGTTCGAGCACGGGTGCCTCAGCCCCCGAGGGCCATCGACTCGGCCTCGGCGACCTCGGCTCGGAACCGGGTGATGAAGGCGTCGAGGGCGACGTCGCGCTCGACCGCTCCCCCGCGCGGGTTGACGCCGACGGTGCCGGCGGCGACGTCGTCGTCGCCGACGACGAGCACGTAGGGGATCTTCTCCAGCTTCGCCGTTCGGATCCGCTTGCCGAGCCCGTCGTCGGCGAGCGATGTCTCCACGCGGGCACCGATGGCGCGCAACGCCTCGGCCACCTCGGCGGCGTAGGGCTCGTGGGCCTCGGCGACGGGCAGCACCCGTACCTGCTCGGGGGCCAGCCACGTCGGGAATGCACCGGCGTAGTGCTCGATCAGCACCCCGAAGAAGCGTTCGATCGAACCGAACAGGGCGCGGTGCAACATGATCGGCCGGTGCCGGGCGTTGTCCGCGCCGACGTACTCGAGTTCGAACCGTTCGGGCAACTGGAAGTCGGCCTGGATCGTCGACAGCTGCCACGACCGGCCGATCGCATCGCGGACGTCGATGTCGATCTTCGGGCCGTAGAAGGCGGCGTCGCCCTCCTTCACCGCGTAGTCGAGGCCGTGGGCGTCGAGCGCCTGGCGCAGCGCCTCGGTCGCCTCGTCCCAGATCTGGTCGTCGCCGATGTACTTGTCGGGGTCCTTGGTCGACAGGTTGAACGTGAACTCGTCGAAGCCGAAGGCCCGCAACACCGACAGCACGAAGTCGAGCAGGCTCGCCACCTCCTCGGCCATCTGCTCCTTCGTGCAGTAGATGTGGCTGTCGTCCTGGGTGAAGCCGCGGATGCGCATCAACCCGTGCAACGTGCCGGCACGCTCGTAGCGGTACACGTTGCCGAGTTCGAACAGCCGCAGCGGGAGCTCGCGGTAGCTGCGCTGTCGACTGCGGAAGATCAGGCAGTGCATCGGGCAGTTCATCGGCTTCATGTAGTACGTGCCGTTGTCCATCTCCATCGGCGGGTACATGCCGTCGGCGTACCACTGGAGGTGACCGGACGTCTCGAACAGCTTGCCGTTCGCCAGATGCGGCGTGTAGACGAACTCGTAGCCGCCCTGCTCGTGACGCAGGCGGCTGTAGTCCTCCATCAACTTGCGCACGATCGCGCCCTTCGGGTGCCACACGGCGAGCCCGCCGCCGAGTTCGTGCGGGAAACTGAGCAGGTCGAGTTCGGTGGCCAGCTTGCGATGGTCGCGCTTGAGCGCCTCGTCGAGCTGGTGGAGGTGCTCGGCCAGGGCCTGCTTGGACTCCCAGGCCGTGCCGTAGATGCGCTGCAACATCGGGCCCTTCTCGTTGCCGCGCCAGTAGGCACCCGACACCCGCTGCAGCTTGAAGAACCCGAGCTTGCCGGTGGAGGGCACGTGGGGCCCGACGCACATGTCGACGAAGGAGTCGGTGTTGCGGTAGGCGCTGATCACGCCGCCCTCGCCGACCTCGGCGGCGTCGTCGGAATCCGCTTCGGCGGACTCGACCCGCTCGATGATCTCGACCTTGTAGGGCTGGTCGGCGAAGAGCTCCTTGGCCTCCGCCATCGACATCTCCGAGCGGACGAAGGGCTGGTTGGCCTTGACGATCTCGCGCATCTCGGCCTCGATACGTTCGAGGTCGTCGTCGCTGAACGTCTTGGCGTCGGGCAGCTCGAAGTCGTAGTAGAAGCCGTTCTCGATCGCCGGGCCGATCGAGAACTTGGCGCCGGGGAACAGCCGGGTGACCGCCTGTGCCATCACGTGGGCGGTGGAGTGGCGCAGGACGTGACGACCCTCGTCGGTGCCCGCCGTGATGATCGACACCTCGGCTCCGTCGGGAAGCGGCGCCGTGAGGTCGGTCTCGTGACCGTCGACGACGGCGGCCACCGCTGCCTTCTTCAGGCCGGAGCCGATGGCGGCGGCCAGGTCGAGCGCGGTGGCGTCGTCGGGCAGTTCGCGCTCGGAGCCGTCGGGGAGGGAGACCGTGATGTTCGCCATGGCCCCGTCAGGATAGGAGGCAGCACCCGCCGGTGAGGGGAGGATTCCCGACGACGAGGCCGAGGGGCTCAGTTGCCGGCGACCAGCGTGAGCTGACGCTCGACGGCAGGGTCCAGGGGGACGGCACCGCCGATCGGCTCGACGACCGACGACACACGGCCGGCAACGGTGGGCTCGGTCTCCGCCGTCGCCCCGGCATAGCTGTTGACGTAGGTCTGGCCGGTCAGTTCGCGGATCTCGTACATGACCTCGTCGATCATCGACCGCCAGGCGATGTGTTCGGCGCCGCGGCCGCGATAGCGCGACGGCTTGACGGGACGGCCGATCGTGATCTTGCAGCCGCTGAACAGCTTGGGCAGCTTGGCGTCCGGCGGCTGGATCTGGTCGGTCCCGACGATGCCCACCGGGAAGATCGGACAGTCGAGCTTCATCGCCAGCCGAGCAGCGCCGGTGCGACCCTTGTGCAGGTTGCCGTTGCGGCTGCGCGTGCCCTCGGGGAAGATGCCGAACAGTTCACCGCGCCGCAGCACCTCTTCGGCAGCATCGAGTGCAGCGGTGCTCTTGTCGCCACCGGAGCGATCGATCGGGATCATCCCCATCGCCGGGAACAGGTGCTTGGTCTTCCAGGAGTCCATGTACTCGGCCTTGCCCACGAACGAGATGTTGCGCTGCACGGTCAGCATCAGGAACGCCGAGTCGAGGAAGCTGATGTGGTTCGGGCACAAGATGGCCGGACCCTCGGCGGGGAGGCGTTCGTAGCCCGACAACTCGAGGTTCCACAGCCGCGAGGAGACGGGGCGACCGAGCTTTCGCACCCGTCGTTGCATCGCACCTGCTCCCGGACGTTGTCCCAC
This sequence comes from Ilumatobacteraceae bacterium, assembly GCA_041685755.1. Lineage (GTDB taxonomy): Bacteria > Actinomycetota > Acidimicrobiia > Acidimicrobiales > Ilumatobacteraceae > Sva-07. The sequence goes on along the minus strand of JAWLFC010000012.1, from coordinate 3,480 downwards.
GCCCGACACAGTAGACCGCACAAGCGCGCATGAGAAGCGCGGACCGGCCGGAATCCCGAATCGCTCGTTTCGTCGTCAGTCGAGGTCGACGCCGAGCAGGGCCGCAGCCTCGCCCACCCCGGCGCCGACGCGGGCGGCAGCGTCGATGGCGGCGACCGCACCGGGGGTGTCGAGATCGTCGTCGAGCCGGGCCCGTACCTCGTCGAGCAGGTCGGGGTTGGAGCCGCCACGTTCGTTCCACGCATCGAGGCGAGCAGCGTTGCGCGGCATCAGCTCGTCGTCCCACTCCCACTCGGTGCGGTAGTGGTGCTCGATGATCGCGAGGCGGATCGCACGGGGATCCCAGGTCTCGCGCAGTTCGTCGACGAAGACCAGGTTGCCCAGGCTCTTCGACATCTTCTCGCCGTCCTTGCCGATCAGCGCCGTGTGCATCCAGTGCGTGACGAACGGCTCTCCGGTCGCCGCTTCGGACTGGGCCCGTTCACACTCGTGGTGCGGGAAGATGAGGTCCGCTCCCCCGCCGTGGAGGTCGATCGTCGTGCCGAGTTCGCGCAGCGCCAGCGCAGAACACTCGATGTGCCAGCCCGGTCGTCCGGGGCCCCACATCGTGTCCCACGACGGCTCGTCGGACGCCGACGGATGCCACAGCACGAAGTCGAGCGGCGAGCGCTTGTTCGGGTCGTCGATGTTGCCGCCTCGTTCCTTGGCCAGCACCAGCATCTCGTCGTTGCTGTAGTGGCTGAGCGTTCCGAACGAGTCGAACTTCGACACGTCGAAGTAGACCGACCCACCGGCTTCGTAGGCGTAACCGCGGTCGAGCACCATCCCGATGAAGCCACGGATGTCGGGGATCGCCGACGACGCCCGCGGACTCGACGCGACCGGCAGCGCGTTGAGCGCAGCCATGTCGCGCTCGAAACGGGCCTCTTCGCCGGCGGCGAGATCGAGGTAGTGGATGCCGAGCTCGCGGGCCTTGGCGAACAGCGGGTCGTCGACGTCGGTGACGTTGCGCACGCAGCGAACCGTGTGTCCGAGGTCGATCAGGCGGCGCTGCAGCACGTCGTAGGCGATGAAGGTCGCCGCGTGGCCGAGGTGGGTCGCGTCGTACGGCGTGATCCCGCAGGTGTACATCAGGACGTGGTCGTTCGGTTCGAACGCCACGACGGCGCGACGCGCGGTGTCGTAGAGCTGCATCACTGGGCGTCAACAGCGCGCGGGTCGCCTTTGATTCCCGTGAGCTTGGGAGCGACCCGCGTCTTGTAGCGCACGTTGAGCTGCAGGAGCACGGCGGTGAACGCCTCGATCGCCGTCGCGTTGGAGAGTTCGCCGGCGTCGAGGGGGCGGCATCCGGGGAACTTGGCGACGATCTCGCTGACGGCCCGCACGGCCGCCTGGTCGTCGCCGCAGATGAGGACGTCGGAGTCGATCGGGTGGTCGATGAGGCCGAGTTCGGTCGCGGGGAGGTGGTGGAACGCCGCGACCACGCGGCAGCGCGGCACGGCCGCCTGGACGTGGGCGGCCACGCTGCCGCGTGGTGGCACGAGTGGTTGGAACTCCTTGTTGACCCGCACGAGCGCGTTCGCCATCGAGATGACGATCTTGCCGGCCATGGCGTCCTCGTTCTCCTGCGCGGTGCTGGCCGCCGAATCCCACGGCGTGGCGATCACGATCATGTCGCAGGCCGCGGCCTCGGCGTTGTCGCCGGCCTCGAGCAGTTCGGCCAGCTGCGGCCACTTCTCGATCAGCTTGTCGCACGCCTCCATCGCCCGGTACTTCGACCGTGAGCCGATCACTGCCGGGTACCCGATGCTGGCCAGTCGAGCGGCGAGGCCACTGCCTGCCGGTCCGGTTCCGCCGAGAATGCCGATGCGCATGGCGACAGCGTGGCACACCGCTGCGCTGAAGCCCCAAGGCGCCGGCGCGATCATCTACGGTCCGGTCCATGGGTCTGCTCGACAACAAGAAGATCGTGGTCACCGGTGTGCTCACCGATGCCTCGCTGGCGTTCGGGGTGGCGAAGTTGGCGCTGGACGAGGGTGCCGAGATCGTCCTCACGGGCGCTGGACGGGCGATGTCGCTGACGCAGCGCACCGCCCGCAAGCTCGGCGACCCCGTCGAGGTGTACGAACTCGACGTCACCGTGCCCGAGCACGGGGTGGCGGTGCGTGAGGCGCTGGCCGAGAAGTGGGGACGCGTCGACGGAGTGGTCCATTCGATCGGCTTCGCGCCCGAGGTGTGCCTGGGCGACGACTTCCTGGCCGCGCAGTGGGACGACGTCGCCGTGGCCATGCACATCTCGGCGTACTCGCTCAAGGCCTTGGCCGACGCGTTCCTGCCGCTGATGGGTCAGGGCGGCGCGTTCGTCGGCTTCGACTTCGACAACCGTCAGGCATGGCCTGCGTACAACTGGATGGGGGTGGCGAAGTCGGCCCTGCAGAGCGTCAACCGCTACCTGGCCAAGGAGGTGGGCCCTCGCGGCATCCGCTCGAACCTCGTGGCGGCAGGACCGATCAAGACGATGGCGGCCAAGTCGATCCCCGGTTTCGCGGTGTTCGAGGACACCTGGGACGGCCGGGCGCCGCTCGGCTGGGACGTGACCGATTCCGAGCCGGTCGCCCGGGCCTGCATCGCGCTGCTGTCGGACTGGTTCCCCGCCACCACCGGCGAGATCATCCACGTCGACGGCGGTTACCACGCCATCGGCGCCTGAGCCGTCGCTCAGCGCGACGTACCGAAGAACACCTGCCACATCAGGGCCGACTTGGCGACGAACGACAGCGCGATGTACACGCCCTCACCGAACACGTAGCTGCGCCACTTGCCGACGGCCTTGTACTGCAGGAACTGGTTGACGGCGAAGGCGTTGAACAGCACGAAGACACTGATGAAGATGCCCCACACCCATGGCGGCACGGCCTCGTCGGCGTTGCCGAGGGCGCCGGCGAAGTAGATGGCGCCGACGATCCACGGGGCGATGCCGGCGATGCAGCCGAACGCGAACGGGTACCAGTCGACGTCGCGGCCCGGGGTGTTCTGGCGTTCCATCACCCAGCCGAACAGGATCATCGACGCATTCGCCGCACCGACCCCGATCAGCGCCCCGATGTCGTAGTTGCCGAGCAGCATGATGATCAGCACGATCATCAACGTGGCGCTGAGCGAGTACTCGATCCACCGGAACGGGTTCTGCGCCCGGGCGATCGCCCGGTCGTAGGTGCCGTTGGCGACCGTCGCCACCAGCAGGTGGAAGAACGCGCTGAGCAGCGAGAAGGCGGCGACGCCGTAGCCGATACGTACGTCGGTCCAGATCTCCGTCGGCGGCGTGCCCTGCAGGAACGCCGGGTCCTCGGTGGCGAACGACGTGGTGATCGGCAGCTCGAAGTCCGTGGCGACCACCAGGAAGACGACCGACTGCGCGAGGTGGAACAGCCCGGCGACCACGTTGGCGACCCGGAGCCGCCGGGCGGTGTCGTCGCCGAG